>DATKGE010000230.1:0-9735 GCA_035510955.1 Occallatibacter sp.
CCGTCTGGAATGCAAGCAGGCTCACCGCCGTATTACTACGACATCCATACAACAGCGGCCTTCAACGGGCCGGCGACCCTGTGCATGGACATGACCGGCATGAGCTTTGCCGATGCCGCAGACGTGCAGCTCTTTGAACTGCAGGCCGGCGCTTGGACTTCGCTCTCCGCCAGCTTGCAGGGCACCAGTCTGTGTGCTCTTACGAGCCTGCCCAACACCAGCGGCGGTGACCAAATGACAACTGTCGCCTTCTTCTATCCCCAGGTACTCTCGACCTTTATTTCGGCGATTGCCGGTACGGGTTTTGCCGAGGGTTCGATCGACGGGCCGGGCGGTGACCCGCGCGATGATGCGACGAACGGTGGGCCGGCCCTGCAATCGGCCCTGACGCAGCCAGCTTCCCTGGCTTACAACCCGAACACGCAAGCGCTGTATATCTCGGAATCGGGCCAGTCGGGCGGAATCAGCTTCTACGACCTCAACTCGAAAAACATCTATTTGGTCGTTCCTCCCGGACAGGCAATCGGCTCGGGCCCTATCGTGATCGATCCGTCCGGGACCTATCTCTACTATGTTGCGCCGGTGGATTCGTCCGGCGCGGAACAGATCGTGCAGCTCAACCTGAACACCAATGGCACTAGCGTGATTGCTGGCGGCGCGTCCAGCGGCGGCGCCGAACCGGCGCAGGGGCAACAGGCAACTTCGAGTTTCCTCGCGAACGTCAATTCGCTTGCGGCGGACTCGAGCGGCAACGTGTTTCTCGCCCGCGACGGAAGCACGAGCGTCTTGCGCGTGAATGCGAGCGACGGGACCTGGAGCGTGGTGCTTGACGAGGACCCCAGCTCGGCTTCTGGCGCACCGACAACGCCTTACCATGACTTTCCGCGCGCGCTGGCGTTCGATCAACAGAGCTACCTTCTGGTGGGCGGCCAGCTGCTGGTGCGCGTTTCGCCGGGACCGGACGGAACCGTGGACGGCTCAGGCGCGAGCGCGGCATCCGTTGTTGGCGGCATTCCGGCATCGCAGATGACAGGATACTCGCAACCATTCGCGGGCGATGGATTGCCCGCCACCCAGGCCGTGCTCTCTATCAGCGGATCGATGCTCGTGGATAACGACGGCGATGTGATCTTCAACGACGGCGTCACCCATCGCGTGCGGCGCATTGTGCCCGGCGCCGACGGGATAGTGAATGGCGGAACGGATCAATTCGGGAATCCAGACGAGATCGTTCAGACGATCGCCAGTTACTACAGCGTCTCTACTCCGGCATCTTCCGAATTCGCGACGTCGGCATATGGCGACTTCCGCGGCCTTGCGCAAACCCCGCTGACACAGGACCCGCAGTCCGGGAACCTTCTGCTCGCCGACTATGCCGGGAACCGGGTCTTCGAGATCGGCGCGCCCCAGACCGGGTCAGGGAACACACCGCCGCAGGCGCTCTCCGTCTCCATCTCCGGCGATCCTCACGCGGGACAGCAACTCAACGGATCGTACATTTACTTTGACGCGGACGGCGATCCCCAGGGGGCGTCGACCTTCCGCTGGCTGCGCGACGGCGCCGCGATCAACGGCGCGACCGGCACGACCTACACCGTGGTTGCGGCAGACGTAGGGCACACACTCGTCTTCGAGGTGACGCCTGTGGCTCAATCCGGGTCCACGCTGGGAAATGCAACGCAAAGCGCCGGCGTCGTGATCCAGAACGCTGCGCCGGTGGCATCGAACGTCAGCATCTCCGGCACGCCGAAAGTTGGCAGTGTGCTGACTGGCCTCTATACCTACAGCGATGCGGATGGCGACGCGCAGGGCGCGTCCCTGTTCCAGTGGTTCAGCGACGGCACGCCGATCACAGCGGCCACCACGATCAGCTACACGGCGGCTTCGGCGGATGCCGGCCACTCGATCACCTTCCAGGTGACGCCTGTTGCCGTTTCCGGCGCGACGCCCGGCACGGCAGTACAAAGCAATTCGGTCAAGATCGGGCAGGCACCGGCGTTTACCAGCGGAACCAGCACGACATTCATCGTGGGATCGCCCGGATCGTTCACCTTCGCGGCTGCGGGAGCACCGGCCCCGACGTTCAGCGTCTCGCCGGCACTGCCGGGTGGATTGTCGCTCAACTCCGCGACCGGCGTATTGAGCGGGACGCCTGACTTAAGCACCGGAGGCATTTATACGCTGACGGTGACGGCCACCAATGGCGTAAGCCCGGATGCAACGGAGAGCTTCACCCTCACCATCGAGGATTTGCGCGCGGCCAGCAGCATCACTTTGACGTCGTCGCTCAATCCGTCCACTGTTGGGCAGTCCGTAACTTTCACTGCCACCGTCTCCGGACAGTCACCCACGGGCACAGTCACGTTCATCGATGGCGGGAACTCGATCGGCATTCCCATCGCGCTGTCTGGCGGCAGCGCCAGCGTGACCACCACTGCGCTGATCGGAGGAAGCCATTCGATTGTCGCCATCTATAGCGGCGACGCCAACAATCTCGGCAGCGCCTCAGTGGCGCTGGCGCAGACGGTCAGCCGCGCGGTCAGCAGCATTCTGCTGGGGTCCTCGCCCAATCCACCGGCCGTGGCGCAGCCCGTCACCTTCATTGCAATCGTCAGCGGGTTCGCGCCCAACGGCGCCGTGACTTTCATGGACGGCGCCACGGTGCTGGGAAGCTCCAATCTCGTGGACACCGGGGGCACCGAGGCTGCGACGTTCCAGGTCAGCTCGCTGAGCGCCGGCCCGCACTCGATCGTCGCGAGTTATGGCGGTGATGTCAATAATCTTCCTGGCACATCGTCGGCGCTGACGGTCGTTCTGTCCCACGCGACGCAGCCTTACATCCTTACCGACCTCGGCGCTTTTGGCAGTGGTGAAAGTGTGGGTGGCGCCATCAATAGCAACGGCCAGGTTACGGGGGCATCTTCGACTTCTGGCTCCGGTGTTGATTCCATCAATCCACACGCCTTTCTGATATCCCCTCCCTATACCCAAATGATTGACCTCGGGACCCTGGGTGGTGACTCCAACAGTGGTGGTTCCAGCATCAATGACTTCGGCCAGGTTACCGGGTACTCCAGCATCGCCCAAGGCAACGGTACCAAAGCCATCCTGATATCTCCTCCCTATACGAGCATGAGCTACCTCGGTACCCTCGGTGGTAACTCCAGTTCTGGTTCCAGCATCAATGACTCGGGCCAGGTCACCGGAGAAGCCGTGACCGCGGACGATACGAATCATGCTTTCTTGTGGGACGGCACGATGCACGATCTCGGCGCTCTCTTACCGTGGGCCATCAATGACTCTGGCCAGATCACCGGCTCTTTCACAAGCGCAAACGGTAATTCGGATGCTTTCCTCTACACTCCAGGTACGGGCGCGACCGATCTCGGAGACCTCGACGGTCTCGGCAGCGAGGGGCATGGCATCAATGCCTCTGGTCAGGTTACCGGATATTCGTATGTGCCGAGTCCTCCGGGCGAGTGCTGCGTGTACCATGCTTTCTTTTGGGACGGCACAATGCACGACCTCGGCAACTTCGGCAGTGCAATCGGTTTCAGTATGGGGAACGGCATCAATGCCTCTGGCCAAATCGTGGGCAATTTCGATACGAGCGGCGGCGATACACGCGCTTTCCTCTACACGCCGGCGGATGGCATGGTGGATTTGAACACGCTGCTTCCCATCGGCTCCGGCTGGGCGATTGAAAACGCGAATGCAATCAATGATGCTGGACAAATCACCGGGTTAGGCTCCAAAACCACTTGTGGCTCTAATAGCTGCATCACCCTGAACCATGCCTTCGTGCTCACGCCGCCGCCACCGCCAATGGGCGCCACTATCACCGGCACTGCGCTCGCCAAGCCGCCGTCGGGCACTGCGAACGCGGTCTTCACAGTCACATTCAACAATTCAGGAAATCAGCCGGTTGCTGTGAGCTTTAACACTGCGGATGGCACGGCCCATGCCGTCGTCGATTATTTAGCCAATTCGGGAACGCTGATGTTTGCGCCCGGAATAACGACGCAGCTGGTTACGGTGCAGATTCTTGGAGGCGCACCCAATTCGACTAATATTTCTTTCTCTGTCGAGATCACGAATGGAAGTACTCTGGCAACTGGCACAGGGTTTATCCTTATCCCTGCACGTCCGGTGCAGATTGCTTACACTCTCTCAGTTTCTCCACAATCGTTTACGCTCAGTGCTTCTTCAACCGCGTCATCCGTTATCAAGCTGCAATCTGAGAACTTCGTCAGCGAGACCGCAGTGCTAAGTGCCGCCTGGAAAACAACGCCGCCCTCCGGCTTGACGTTCACGCTGTTGCCTTTGAATGTGACCATACCGGCCGGTTCCAATGACCCGGCGTCGGCAACCCTGACCGTAACAACCACCGCCGCGGCTTCACAGGGAACAGCCACTTTGAGGGTGACCAGCACGAGCGCCAGTGGAGTGACGCAGTTCAAGGACCTGACGATTGCCGTCACTCTGCCCACGCCAACCTGCGGGTGCACCAAGACGGGGCCGTTCGTGAGTCCTCGCGTGGAAGGCCTTGCGCCCCCGAAGGCGAATCAGGGAGATACGATCCAAGACTCTACCGGCGTCGGGCCTGGTGGTTTTGCGACCGTGACAACAAGTTTGAATACGCTGACGTTGACGAGCAATTCAGATCCTCAGAAACCGATCATTTCCGGCGCGACGAATATTTCTGCGTTCGGATTCAGCCCCAACGGAAAACTGTTCGTCTTGATCACGCAACCGTCCCCTGGAACCTTCTATCTGAACCTTTACTCTGTTCCATTGGAAAAGCTCCTGGGCAGGAGCAACCCCCTGGCGATCAATCCTCTATCCTGGGGTTTCAGCCCGGACGACGACAACAGATATTTCGTGGTAACGACTTCGACCAACTTGCCCGCGTTTGTTTATATCAATGTCTACGACACTCAAACCGGCGCCACGGCTATGTCAACCACCCTAACCAACTACTCCTCATTCGGTCCGCCTCCGTGGAGCGACGAGACGGATGTGGATAACAATGACAGTGCGAGTGATGCCAACAACCAGGTAGGCGGCTGGGGATTCAGTCCGGATGGCAACACCTTCGTCGTGTCGTACAAAACCGATTTAACCACCTATTCGCTTAGTCTGTGGAATCTTGCTCGCAACACGAACGCACCGGTCATCGGCGACTGGCCGGTCCATGACGTTGCCTCTTTTTGGCAATTCAGCCCTTGCAGCGACCTCTTCATGTGGGTTCACCAGCAAGGAGCGAACCCCTCCACCACCGACCCCGTGGACTTCCTCTTCACTTCCAATGGACGCCCCTATCAGGACCCAGGGCACCCTCAGGAGATTACTCTCGAACCGTCGCAAGGAGCTCCTTCTGCGAGTGTTGTGGCCAATCCCGATGGCAGCGAGGAAATTCAACTGCTGGGGATGAGTCTGGCAAGCCTAGCGAGTCCGCAATGCTCCGCAGCCGGCACGCCAGCGGCGATGATTTCTCCCACGTCGGGCAGCACGCTTGGGACTTCCAACGTGACGTTCACATGGACAGCGGGGACGGGGGTGACAGATTACGATCTCTGGCTTGGCACCAGCGGGCCGGGTTCGAGCAGCCTCTATGCCTCAGGTCTTACGACGGCCACTTCCGCCACCGTGACCAGCCTGCCGTCAAAAGGGGTAACGGTCTACGCCCGGCTGTACTCCATCATTAGCGGGGTGTCTCACTACAACGACTACATCTACACCGAAGCAGCCGTAGCCGGCACCCCAGCGACGATGATTTCTCCCACGGGGGGCAGCACGCTTGGCGCTTCCAACCTGATGTTCAGGTGGACAGTGGGCACCGGGGTGACTCAGTACAATCTCTGGCTGGGCCTCAGCGGGCCGGGATCGAGCAGCCTCTACACCTCAGGCTGGTTGACCACAACTTCCGCCACGGTGACCAGCCTGCCGGCGAAAGGGGCGACGGTCTACGCACGGCTGTACTCTTTTGTCAACGGAGCGGTCGAGTACAACGACTACACCTACACCGAAGCCGTACCCCCCGCCGGCACACCCGCGATGATGATCTCTCCGACCGGGGGCAGCACGCTTGGCGCTTCGAACCAGATGTTCACGTGGACAGCGGACACAGGGGCGACAGAATACCAGCTCTGGCTGGGCCTCAGCGGACCGGGCTCGAGCAGTCTCTACACCTCGGGTTGGTTGACGACTACTTCCACCACGGTGACCAGCCTGCCGGCGAAAGGTGCTACGGTCTACGCCCGGCTGTACTCGATGGTCAACGGAGCGGTGCAGTACAACGACTATACCTACACCGAAGCCGTACCACCAGCCGGCACACCCGCAGCGATGATCTCTCCCGTGGGGGGCAGCACGCTTGGTACTTCCAACGTGAAGTTCACGTGGACAGCGGGCACGGGGGCGACAGAGTACAATCTCTGGCTGGGCCTCAGCGGACCGGGTTCGAGCAGTCTCTACGCCTCGGGTTGGTTGGCGACTACTTCCACCACGGTGGCCAGCCTGCCGGCCAGAGGGGCTACGGTCTACGCCCGGCTGTACTCGATGGTCAACGGAGCGGTCGAGTACAACGACTATACCTACACCGAACAGTAGCCCCCCACTTTGGCATTACGCTGTGGGACTAAACAACTAGCGGGGTTCCAAAGTAGCTGTACCCAAGGATCCGCAGGGAAGAAACCGAGCGGTGTCTCTAACTTTAGGGTCTCGGCAGAGGACAGCGGCCCGGATGTTGTGCGGCGCTTCGCACTTTCCGTTTGCGAAGCGCCGAATCGAAGACAGCAAGATCGAAGACGGGCTTCACATCTGCATTTTAAGGCTTTGGCACCAGAGCTACAGTCCCACTCGCTCCTGTCGGGCCTATTTGGAGGTTCTGTCTGCATCGTCGCCTATCCGGACATTGCCCGATTTCGGGGTTACTTCCGGATTGCCGGTCATCCAACCGGAACTCTTTCGATGAGGGCGTTAACGATGTTGCAAGAGTCGTGTGCTGTTGGCAACAGGGCCTTCATGCCTCAGCTCCGTGCTATACCCGGCCCATTCTTGCGGCTTTATTGAACTTCTTCGTAGGAGAAACCCAATGGAAAGTTCCTCGACCGTTGCCGTTCTCTGCAAGCAGGTCCGTCTCAGGCACCTGCTGTTTGCAGCGCTGCTGCCCACGTTTCTTTTTGTCCTCTGGCACGACGAGCGCTTTGTCTTCACCCATTCTGATGAAAAATGGGCATACTACTTCCCGGTGCGTTGGCTGCTCGTGCCCCACGTGCTGGGAGGATTGATCGCACTTCTGATCGGTCCTTTTCAGTTCTCGTCGCGCTTTCGTCAAGGACACCTGGGCATACATCGCATCATGGGCCGTGTGTATCTTGCGAGTGTTGCGGTATCGGCAATCGTCGCACTCTTTCTCTCCGCGCTTCACCAAACGGGGATGCAGGACAAGGAGTGGGTATTTACCCTCGACATCGCTTGGCTCATTACGGGAGGGATGGCTTTCGCCGCTGTTCGCAATGGCAATATCGAAGCACATCGACAGTGGATCGCGCGCAACTACGGATTTACGACGATCTTTGTAACGGTGCGAGTGCTGAATGCCCTGCCGATTCCCGACGCCTACGGATTTGCGCCAGCTTGGATCCTGCTCTTGGCTACCCTTTTGCTTACAGAAATAGGGCTCGCATGGCACAACGTATTTACAAACCGAAGGTCGCGCCGACTACGACCGGATGAACTGTGAAGCGAGTTATTCCCGGCTGGTCGCTAGCCAAGATCGGAAACGCCTCGCGCACGATGCGCAAGGACGGCGAGGTGCTGGAGCGAGGCGTCTTCGATTTGGAGGCAAGAAGGAAGCCGCAGGGGTTTGCCGCGGTCCTTATAAATACATGTATATGGAATTTCAATAGCCTTTTTCTTGATTGGGCTGCACTCAGGTTCCGAGTCCCAACACAGCCGGAAAAGCCTTCAGCTCCTGAAAACTGAGAATGGCCTTGAAGCGTTCCAGAAACTGTCTGCCCCTCGCTCGCACGATGTTGGCCAATTCGATGGCTGGTAAGTCATGAATGCAGATACCTCCACGTAACCAACAATCTACACCGACCGATAACCCGCTCGAAGGCCAAAACTGCAGCGACCGCGGCGCCTGCGGCTTCGTTCTTGTCGCCTATCCGTCAGTACCTGGTTAAGCAATAGCCCGCCAAGGAGTGTAAAGCCGGCAGCATGGCGTTGCTTGGAGATTCCGCCTCCCCACTACCCAAAATCGGCCGTTTTTGTCCGGCGGGCAGTATCAGTCCCCGACAAACGCCGCAGCATTCGCCGATCAGATCGCCCTGGGGGTACGTCCTCATCTGGAATCTGCTGTGCCACAACCGTTACCTTTTGAAACGGCCGGATCGGGTAGATCCGGCCATTGATTTTGTTGGATTTGCAGCACCGGTTTTGGATCCCCTTTTGAAACGGGGCGAGAGGGACTGTTCAGGCCCTTTTGTCTGGAGGTTGAGACGCTTGGTCTTGAAGCACGCGCCAGACGGTGGCCGCGGAGACGCGGTGTCCTTTGGCAATCTGGCGAAGGCTCTGACCCTGGCAGCGGTCCCGTCGGATAGCAGCCTGGTCCAGTTCCAGCGGATTACGGCCGATGTGACGGCCCTCCAGACGTGCGCGACGCGTTCCGGCGCGCACACGCTCGATGATCAAGTTGCGCTCGAGTTCGGCAACGGCGCCGACGATGATTATGATGGCGCGGCCTAGCGGGCCGCCGGTGTCGATGTTTTCCCGGAAGCTGACGTACTCGACGTTGAGGCGGTTGAGTTCGTCCAGCACATCGAGGAAGTGCTTCACCGACCTGGCGATTCTGTCCGACGCCCAGACCAGGACGACCTCGAATCGGCCGCGACGGGCATCGACCATCATCTGATCGAGCCCTGGCCTCTTCGCCTTGGTGCCGGAAATCCTATCTGTGTACTCCTGGGTGATCTCGTAGTTGCGCTGTGCAGCCATCTGGCGAAGGTCATGCAACTGGCTCTCCGGGTGCTGATCGAGAGTCGAGACCCTCATAGAAAGGGCTGCGCGCTTCATGGGCGCCGTCCCTTCGGCTTCGACGGCGCGGATTTGCTCTTGGCGACATAGTCCTGGATGAAATCCAGCAATACGGTCGTCATATCGACGCCCTGCGCCGCAGTTGCGGCCTTGAAGGCGTTATGGAGGCTGACTTCAACGTTGATATTCATGCGTTTTATACCTGGCTCTTCCTTTTTCTTGATCTGACTCACCTCCTTTCTCTGACGGTGAGCTTATACGGGTTTGAGTACCTGCCGCCAGTGCCCGGGAAGGTCCGGCCCAGGATCCGGCGGCGAACCGGGCGGGAGGCATCTTGCATGTAAATCGTAATGAGTATATACACATTGCTCCTTATAGACGCGCTTGTCAAGCGAAATCCGGACCGCGCTGAATTGATTTACATGAGGCAGGCTTCGTTCTGAGGGATCTCGTAACAAGGAATGGCGTCCCCACTGGAGCATCCTCCACAAGAGCCATGCCGAAGACGCAGCCCTCTATGGATCGGAAGCAGAGAAGTGGAAACACAACCCCATCCTGCATCCCCTCCGCTACCTCAGGGATCCCTATTACCTGGAAGAAAAGCACTATAAAGACCGGCCATATCCGGTCTCTTCTCCGGCATTCACCAATGTGCCCCTGGTCGGCCCCATCCTGGCTGCCACCATCGGCCGC
>DATKGE010000231.1:0-12974 GCA_035510955.1 Occallatibacter sp.
CGCCCGGGGGCAAAGAATATGAATCCCTCATTGGCCTCACCCGCCAGGCCTTCGCCTCCGACCCACCCGCCAGCCACGCCCGCCTCTTCAACGAGGCGCATGCGCTCATCGTTGCGGTAGGCAAGGCGCATTGCGGCAGAACGGCTCACTGCGCCGGATGTCCCCTGGCTGCCGATCTTGAACCCGCGTTGACCCAGCCCGCACGGCAAATAAAGAGCACATAGCGCCGCAATTTGGCAACTGACATTCTTGCACCCTTCCAAATTCCCCCTTGACAAACGCAGGCCCTCCTCGATACCGTTAGTTCGATATTCGAACAAAATATCGTTCGTTCTGAAATCGCTCCTCATCCCACGCCCGCGGCAAGTTCCAGGCGCATTCATCACGCTCCACCGGACCCGCTGCGACCGCAGACCAAAAGGGAGCAACATGGAAAGTTGTTCGAGACGAAGTTTTCTTGCCGGAGCGGCATTGGCCGCCGCAACCACCGCCGCACTCCCCATCCCAGGCCGTTCGCAGGCTTCCAATTCCCCTTTCCGCATCTCCGTCATCAACGACGAAATCTCGCCCGACTTCGATCACGTCTGTTCTGTCGTCTCCCACGACTTCGGCCTCAATTGGATCGAACTCCGCTCCATGTGGGGCAAGAACACCATGGACCTGAGCGACGACCAGATTGCCGAGGCCAAAAGAATCCTCGCCAAATACAACCTCCAGGTCACCGACATTGCCAGTCCCCTCTTCAAGACCGACTGGCCCGGCGCACCGCGTTCGCCCTATGGCTCCAAAGGCGACATGCACGGCGCCGTCGAGGTCGCCTTCAAGCATCAGGACGAACTGCTCGAGCGATCCATCTCGCTGGCCAAGCAGTTCAACACCGGCAAAGTCCGCTGCTTCGACTTCTGGCGTCTCGACGATCCGGCTCCCTACCGCGCCGCCATCGACGAGAAGCTGCGCTCCGCAGCGGAAATCGCCGGCAAGCACGACATTCTGCTTGTCCTGGAAAATGAGTTTGAATGCAACACCGCCACCGGCCGCGAAGCCACGCGCACCCTCAACGCTGTGCAGTCCCCGCACCTGGCGCTCAACTGGGACCCCGGCAACGCCGTCATGCGCGGCGAGCTCGACGCCTTCCCTGCCGCCTGGGACACGCTGCCCAAGAACCGCATTCACCATTGCCACGTCAAGAACGCCGTCAAAAATGCAGACGGCAAAATCGAGTGGGCCCCCACCGGCACGGGATACATCGACTGGACGGCCCAGTTCCGCGCACTCCGCCAGATCGGCTACCACGACGCCGTCAGCCTTGAAACCCACTGGCACGGCGCAGCAACCCCTGAAGAATCCACCCGCGTCAGTTGGGCGGGCATGAAAAAGGCCCTGCAGGATTCCGGCGCGCTTTAGCTCTCGTTGCAAAAGAGCGCTGCTGTCTCAACCAAAATCGAACGCCTCGATTCACCTGTTGTTTTAATGGAGAAAAGCATTGGTAACACGACGTGAATTCCTCGACACCCTCGCGGTAGGCGCGGCAGGATTGGCCATCGGATCCACCGCCAAGAGCTATGGACAGATTCTCGGCTCCAACGATCGCCTCAACTTCGCCGTCATCGGCCTCAATGGGCGCGCCTACGCTCATCTCTCCTCGCTCAAGGCCAACAAGAGCGCCGCTCGCATCTCGCACGTTTGCGACGTGGACTCGAACATCCTCAAGAAGTTCGCCGCCGAAACCGAGCGCGAGATGGGCGAAGCGCCCGCTACCGACAAGGACTTCCGCGCCATCCTTCAACTCAAGGAGATCGACGCCATCACTATCGCCACGCCCGACCACTGGCATGCCCCCATGGCCATCGCCGGTCTGCAGGCGGGCAAGCACGTCTACGTCGAGAAGCCTTGCGGCCACAACCCCGCCGAGGGTGCGCTGCTCGTCGAGGCGCAGAAAAAGTACGGCAAGCAGGTGCAGATGGGCACGCAGCAGCGCTCATCCCCGCACACCATCGAGGTTGTCGACAAAATCGGCGGTGGGCTCATTGGCCGCCCCTATTATGCCAAGGCCTGGTACAGCAACATCCGCAAATCCATCGGCATCGGCAAGGAAGCGCCCGTGCCTGCTCACCTCGATTGGGATCTGTGGCAAGGCCCCGCGCCGCGCCAACCCTACAAAGACAACGTGCAGCCCTATAACTGGCACTGGTTCAAGATCTGGGGCACGGGCGAAACTCTGAACAACGGCACGCATGAAGTCGACGTCTGCCGCTGGGCTCTCGGCGTCGATTATCCGCAGCGCGTCTCCTCTTCCGGCGGACGCTACCAATTCAAGGATGACTGGCAGTTCTACGACACGCTGCTTACCAGTTTCGATTATGAAGACAAGATCATCGACTGGGAAGGAAAATGCTGCCAGGGGATGAAGTTCTACGGACGCGACCGCGGTTCCTGCATCATGGGAACCACTGGCTCGGTCATCGTCGACCGCGGCGGCTATGAGGTCTACGATCTCAAGGGCAACAAGACCTCTGAAGTAAAAGCCGCCAAGGCTGCAGCCTCGTCCGACACGGTTGGCCGCGACTCGATGACCGATCTCCACTTCGCCAACTTTATCGCCGCCGTTCGCAAGGGCGATAAGCTCAACGCACCGGTGTCGGTGGGCAACGTCGCGGTCACCATGCTGCAGCTTTCCAACATTTCCTGGGAGGTAAACCGCACCCTTGCCCTCGACACCGCAGACGCCAAAATTCAAAACGACGCTGCAGCCATGAAGTTCTGGGGCCGCGACTACGAACACGGCTGGGCGCCGCATCTCTAAGGGTCATTGGATGAGTCGCCGTTTTGAATGGGCGAGCTTCAATTGATGGGTACGGGCTTTAGTTGAAGGGTGCGGGCTTTAGTTGAAGGGTACGGGCTTTAACCCGTACATTCAATGCCGCAATATCAACGTGGGCTTTAGCCCCTGAGGGAACGCTGCAGCCACAACAAGAACTGGATCAAAGGAATTGCAAAAATGAAACCCACTCTGTCCCGTCGCAGCTTCATTCAATCCAGCGCGCTCGTCGCCGCGACTTGCGCAGTTCCTTCTTTCGCGGATCCTTCGCAGGCAACAGGCAAGCCGACGCCAGTCAATCTCGGCCTGGCCAGCTACACCTTTCGCAACTTCACGCGAGCCCAGATGATCGGCTTCATGAAGCAGCTCAACGTCACAGCGTTGAACCCCAAGGACGTGAAAGATCACCTGCCGATCGATCCCGCGGAAGAAGCAAGAGCTCTGGCCGACTACACAGCCGCCGGCATTACCCTGCACGCTGCCGGAGTCATTTACTTTCCCAAGGACGAAGACAACGATATTCGTGCCAAATTCGAATACGCCAAACGCGCCGGCGTCTCCGTCATTGTCGCCGGCGACCCGGCCCCGGCCACTCTTCCGCGCCTGGAAAAGTTCGTCAAGGAATACGACATCCGCATCGCCATCCACAACCACGGGCCAGAGGACAAGGTGTTTCCGTCTCCGCTCGACGTCCTCAAGGCCGTCAAGAACATGGACCCGCGCATGGGCTGCTGCATCGACATTGGCCACGCCGTGCGCGCCGGCACCGACATTGTCCAGGCCATTCACGAAGTGGGCCCGCGCCTTTTCAACATGCACGCCAAAGATCTCACCGACTTCAACAGCAAGGAGAGCCAGGTCGCGGTCGGCAAAGGCAAGCTGCCTTTCCGCGAAATCTTTGCGGCGCTCATCAAGACCAATTACAAGGGGTTCGTCGACCTTGAATACGAAGTGCATGGCGACGATCCCATGCCCGGCGTTATCGAATCGTTCGCGTACATGCGCGGCGTGCTCGACGGCATGGGCTATCGAGCCTGAGGCTCAACCTTTTCTCCGCGAAAGACTGGCACTGCAGACATGGTGATTCACGAAGACCGATTGTTTCCCGCGGAGCCAGGCGCCCTCAAGGTTGCCAGGGCTCTCTATGCAAGCATCAAGGGCCTGCCGCTCGTGAGCCCTCATGGCCACACCCAAGCCGCATGGTTCGCAAGCAACGAGCCCTTTCCCGATCCCGCAAAGCTCTTCGTCCAGCCTGACCACTACGTCTACCGCATGTTGTACAGCCAGGGCATTTCTATGGAAGACCTGGAAATCGGCCAGCCGAAACTCAAAGATCCGCGCAAAGTCTGGCGCATCTTTGCCAGCAACTACTATCTTTTTCGCGGAACGCCCACGCGCATCTGGCTCGACTTCGCCTTTCATCAATTATTCGGCCTTAACCAGCGTCTCTCCGAAACCACCGCCGACCTCTACTACGACACCATCTCCGAAAAGCTTTGCACACCGGAGTTTCTTCCCCGCGCCCTCTTCGAGCGTTTCAATCTTGAAGTCCTGGCCACCACCGATTCCTCGCTCGATTCGCTCGCCGATCACCAGGCCATTCGCGACTCGAACTGGAAGGCCCGCATCGTTCCCACCTTCCGCCCGGATTCCGTTGTCGATCCCGCGTTTACCGGTTTCGTCACCAACATCGCCGAACTCGGCCGTCAGAACAACGAAGACGCGGCATCATGGCCGGGCTATCTCAACGCACTCCGCAAGGCCCGCGCCCGCTTCCGCTCTCTCGGCTGCACAGCCACCGATCACGGCCATCCCACTGCGCAGACTGCCGACCTCTCCACGCCTGAAGCCGAAGCGCTCTACCGCAGCGTCCTGGCCGGCAAAGCCGACGCGCAACAACAGGAGCTTTTCCGTGCGCAGATGCTCACCGAGATGGCCCGGATGAGCATCGAAGACGGCCTCGTCATGCAGATTCATCCGGGGAGCGTCCGCAACCACAACCGGAAAATCTATCAACGCTACGGCCGCGACGCAGGCGCGGACATTCCACAGCCAACCAATTACGTGCACGCACTTCGTCCCTTGCTCGACCGCTTCGGCAATGAGCCCAATCTCACCATCATTCTGTTCACGCTTGACGAGACCGCCTATAGCCGTGAGTTAGCGCCGCTTGCAGGCCACTATCCCTGCCTGCGCCTTGGCCCGCCGTGGTGGTTTCACGACAGCCCCGAGGGCATGATGCGTTTCCGCCAGCAGGCCACGGAGACCGCGGGCTTCTATAACACCGTCGGCTTCAACGACGACACCCGCGCCTTCCTTTCCATCCCCGCTCGTCACGATGTTGCCCGCCGGGTCGATTGCGCATTCCTTGCCAGGCTCGTCGCCGAACATCGCCTCGCTGAAGACGAAGCCTTCGAAGTGGTCCACGACCTGACGTACCGTCTGGTAAAAAAGGCATATCGTCTGTGAGGGGAGTAGCCATGGCGAACAGCATCGCTCCCGGAAAACCCGCCGAAGAAGAATCATTCCCCGGCGCGCGTCTGGGCCGTGTGCGCTGGACCATTTGCGCCATGCTGTTCGTCGCCACGTCCATCAATTACATGGATCGCCAGGTTCTTTCCATCCTCAAACCGACTCTCGAAAGCACCATCGGCATGACGGAACTGGATTACGGTCACATCGTGGGCTTCTTTACATTCGCGTATGCAGTCGGCCTGCTCGCTGCTGGACGGTTCGTCGACAAAGTCGGCACGCGCATCGGCTACATGGTCATCATGGCCATGTGGAGTCTCTCTGCCATGGGCCACGCCCTGGCCAACTCTGTCTTCGAGTTCGGCATTGCGCGTACCTTTCTCGGCCTGGGCGAATCAGGCAACTTCCCCGCCGCCATCAAGACAACGGCTGAGTGGTTTCCGCAGAGCGAACGCTCGCTGGCGACAGGCATCTTTAACTCCGGCACCAATATCGGCGTAATCTTGGCTTCACTCATCGTGCCGGTGGTCACAATCCACTACGGCTGGCACGCTGCCTTTCTCGTCACCGGGCTTTTCAGCGCCCTCTGGATCCTGCTGTGGTTCTCGAAATACCGCAAGCCGACCGACCATCCTACGCTCACCGGCGCCGAGTTACGCCACATCTATCAAGAGGCAGCAGAGAAGATGGGCCCCTCCGCGCCATGGGCGAAGTTACTGGGAATCCGCCAGACATGGGCGTTCACCATCGCAAAATTTCTCACCGATCCTATCTGGTGGTTCTATCTTTACTGGCTGCCCTCTTTCTTCAGTGCAAGGTTCCATCTCAACCTCTCCCACCTAGGTTTGCCGCTGGTGCTGGTCTATAACGCGTCCACGATTGGCAGTATCGGCGGAGGCTGGCTGCCAGCTCCTTTTCGCCGTCTTGGGCTTTCGGCGGTCAACGCGCGACTAACTACCATGCTGCTATTCGCCTGCCTTGTTGCTCCAGTCTTCCTGATCAACTACCTTCACTCCGAATGGGCCGCGATTGCCTTGCTCAGTCTGGCCACTGCCGCTCACCAGGGCTGGTCGGCCAACCTCTTCACCACCGCATCGGATATGTTTCCCCGCAGCGCCGTGGGCTCGGTAACAGGTATTGGCGGCATGGCCGGGTCGGTCGGCGGCTTCCTGCTTGCCAACTATGCAGGTTATATCCTCCAACTTACTCATAGTTATGCCACACTGTTCGCCATCGCGGCCAGCGCTTATCTTGTTGCCATGCTCATCCTGGTCACGCTTGCGCCTGGACTTAGAAGAGTGGAGTCGCTGACATGAGCCTGCTTTGTGCCAAAGGAGGTATCGACACCGACATTTCACCGCAGCAGTTGCAACTCCTGCTCGCGGACGCGCTCGGCAAACTCGGCCCGCGCCATCACGTTCTCGCCGTCCCACCCGATCAGAGCCGAGAACACTCCCGCGCAGGCGAGCTCACCAACTACGCGTGGCAATATTACGGCGACCGCTTCAAGGCCGTGCTCCCGGCTCTCGGTACCCACACCGCTATGCGCCCGGACCAGTTGACGCGCATGTTCGGCGATGTGCCGCAAAACCTCTTCCACGTCCATAACTGGCGCACAGATGTAGAGACCTTGGGCGAAGTTCCCGCCGAATTCATCCGCGAGCAGTCGGAAGGTAAACTGAGTTATGCGTGGCCGGCGCAGGTCAACCGGCTGATTTCCCGCGGCGATTTCGATCTCATCTTATCCATCGGCCAGGTCGTGCCCCATGAAGTTATCGGCATGGCCAATTACACCAAGAACATCCTGGTGGGCACTGGCGGCCGCGAGGGCATCAACCGCAGCCATTACCTCGGCGCTGTCTACGGCATGGAGCGCATCATGGGCCGCGCTGAAAATCCCGTTCGCTCCGTGCTCAACTACGCATCCGATCATTTCCTCCGCCATCTCCCCATCGTCTATGTCCTCACTGTTGTTGCGCGCCGTGCGGACGGCGGCCTGGCCTTGCGCGGCCTTTTCATCGGCGATAACGCAGAATGCTTTCACTTAGCCGCAGAGCTAAGTCTAAAGGTCAATTTCGAAGTCCTCGATCAGCCTGTCAGAAAGGCGGTCGTCTATCTCGATCCGCATGAGTTTCACTCCACTTGGCTCGGCAACAAAGCCGTCTATCGGACTCGAATGGCGCTGGCCGATGGCGCCGACCTGATCATCCTCGCCCCGGGCGTAAAGGAATTCGGCGAAGACAAAACCATCGACGTATTGATCCGCAAATACGGCTATCACGGCACTCCCGCAACCCTCGCTGCGGTCGATGCCAACGCTGATCTTGCCGGCGATCTCAGTGCCGCCGCTCATCTTATCCACGCATCGTCCGAGGGCCGTTTCAACATCACATGGTGCCCTGGACATCTCACGCGCCAGGAGATCGAAAGCGTCGGCTTCAGCTACGCCGATCTCAACACCATGCTCCAGCGTTACAGCCCGGACAAGCTAGCCCACGGTTACAATCACATCGATGGTGAAGATGTCTTCTTCATCGCCAATCCCGGATTAGGTCTCTGGGCGCACCGCAGCCGGCTCTGAAAGGGAAAGAGACATGAGTTCGCGCCTCCTCAGTCTGGAAGGAAAAGTCGCAGTAGTTACCGGGGGAACATCCGGCATCGGCCGCGCGCTTTCGCAGGGGCTGGCCGAGGCCGGCGCCGATGTTATAGCAACAGCCCGCCGCCAGCAGCAGGTTGATGAAACCGCCACAGCGATCGAAGCAATCGGCCGGCAAACTCTTCGCCTCGCTTCCGACGTCTGTGACCGCGTTTCACTTGAGCGGGTAGGCGATGCAACGATCGGGCGGTTCGGCAAAGTCGACATCCTCATTAATTGCGCGGGAAGAATCAAGCGCACGCCCACACTCACCATGCCGGAAGATGAGTGGACCGCCATCCTCGACACCAACCTCACCGGAACTCTTCGCGCCTGCCAGGTCTTTGGCAAGCACATGCTCGACCGCGGTTACGGCCGCATCGTCAACATCGCATCGCTCAACAGTTTCGTAGCTCTCAACGAAGTCGCGGCCTACGCAGCCAGCAAAGCTGGCGTCGCTTCGCTCACGCGTTCCCTCGCCGTCGAGTGGTCAAAGAAAGGCGTTACAGTCAATGCCATTGCTCCCGGAGTATTCAGAACCGAGTTGAACGCCCAGTTACTCGACAGCACGCCGCGCGGCCAGGAGTTGCTCATGCGCACACCGATGGGGCGCTTCGGCAAGACAGAGGAGCTGGTCGGCGCCGCAATCTTTCTCGCTTCTGACGGCGCGTCTTTCGTCACCGGGCAGACACTGGTTGTCGATGGAGGCTTCCTCGCCAGCGGTGTCAACCAATAATCTGTTACGGGATGTTTCAGCAGGACTTTGGAGAGTATATGCCAGACACATCGTGTGATATCGGCCTGATCGGCCTTGCTGTCATGGGGCAGAATCTTGTCCTCAACATGAACGACCACGGCTTCAAAGTTGCCGTCTTCAACCGCACCGTCTCCAAGGTAGATGACTTCATTGCCAACGAAGCAAAGGGCACGCAAGTTGTTGGAGCCCACTCTATCCAGGAGTTCGTGAGCCTGCTCAAGCGCCCGCGCCGCGTCATGTTCATGGTCAAGGCCGGAGATACTGTCGACCAGATGATCGACCACGTGCTGCCATACCTTGAAGCGGGCGACATAGTCATCGACGGCGGTAACTCGCTCTTTACCGACTCCAATCGCCGCACCAAGGATCTCGCCGCAAAAGGCATCCTGTTCATCGGCACCGGTGTCTCCGGTGGCGAAGAAGGCGCGCGCTTCGGTCCTTCCATCATGCCCGGAGGAAATCCGGCGGCCTGGCCACATGTCAAGGATATCTTCCAGTCCATCGCCGCCAAAGTCGAGGATGGAACGCCCTGCTGCGATTGGGTTGGCGAAGCCGGCGCCGGTCACTATGTGAAGATGGTCCACAACGGCATCGAGTACGGCGACATGCAATTGATCTGCGAAGCCTACGACCTGCTCCAACGCGGCCTCGGCCTCTCTGCCGATGACTTACAGCAGGTCTTCACCGATTGGAATCAAGGTGAGCTGGATAGCTATCTCATCGAGATATCCAGCCAGATCTTCGCCAAGAAAGATGAAGATGGAAAGCCCATCGTCGATAAGATCCTCGACACCGCTGGCCAGAAAGGGACTGGTAAGTGGACCATCTTCAGTGCGCTCGATCTGGGTCAACCGGTAACTCTCATCGGCGAGTCGGTCTTTGCTCGCTGCCTCTCTGCGCTCAAGGAGGAGCGCGTAGAAGCGTCTGCCATCCTGGAAGGGCCGGCCGCCAAAGTCGTCGTCAGTGACAGTACCGCATTTATTGAAGATGTGCGCCGCGCACTCTACTGTTCCAAAATTATCTCCTACGCGCAGGGATACATGTTGCTCAGAGCTGCCGCCAAGGAGAACGGTTGGAACCTCAACATGGGCGGTATCGCGCTCATGTGGCGCGGCGGATGCATCATCCGCAGCCGCTTCTTGGGCGAGATCAAAGAAGCATTTGACAAGAACAAAGCTATCGACAACCTCCTTCTCGATGACTTCTTCTCCAGTGCGCTCAACCGGTACCAGGATTCCTGGCGCAAGGCAATCGTTCACGCGGTCGAGTTAGGCGTGCCCACTCCGGCATTCTCCACAGCATTGGCTTTCTTCGACGGTTATCGCACCGCGCGGTTGCCCGCCAATCTACTCCAGGCGCAACGCGATTTCTTCGGCGCGCACACCTATGAGCGTGTCGATCGGCCCCGCGGTCAGTTCTTTCACACCAACTGGACCGGTCGCGGCGGCCGCGTTTCATCTTCCACCTACAATGCCTGACTGGCCGCTCTCCACACCCGCGCTTGCAGCTGACTCTACGCGCCGGGATCGATAAGTAACCCGTCCCCAAACCGGCTACATGCGTTTGCGGCGGGCGTGTCATAACTTCCAACTGATAGGTCGCCGAACATGCCAGTCCAATCGGAGAGCCGTTCCAAAGCACCAGCACCCCGCTTCTCGTTCACCAACAGGGTAAGTGCGTCGAACAAGATACCGCGCCAAATCAATCGCAACCTTATCTTCAACCAGATCCGCACCCGGCAGCCCATCTCGCGTGCCGATCTGGCCCGCGCCTCCGGGCTGCAGAGAAGCACCGTCTCTCTCATCGTTGAAGAATTGCTCGCGGAGCGGTGGATCGTTGAAGGGTCGATGGGCCGCCTTCCCCGTGGCCGCAGACCCACCTTCCTCAACGTGAACGGCCAGCGTGGCGTACTGGCTCTGGATATACATCCCTCACAGACCACGTTGGCCGTAGCAGACCTGGGAGGCAGGATCATCGCTCAGAGCCTGATTCCCCTCCCCGAGGATCCGCAGAAGGTAATCGCTGCAATCGTGAATGCAATCCAGCAAATCATCGCTGCCAACAAAGATCGCTCCTTCGACGGCATTGGTATAAGTCTGCCCGGACGCCTCGATAACACGCCGGCGAAGGCCGCCCCCGGGAGGTCGCGATCCAGCAAACCTATCTTCGCGCCGAATGTTCGCTGGCCAATTGCAAACATCACGTCCCGCGTCGAGCAGGCTACTGACTTGCCCGTCGTAGCTGACAACGTGGCCAACGCCTGCGCCTTATCTGAAGTCTGGTTCGGCGATAGTGACGGAACGCATGACCTGGTGGTTGTCAACGTGTCTGAGGGGTTGGGAACCGGCATATTCACAAACGGCCGCATTCTCCGCGGAGAAGGCGGATCAGCGGGCGAATTCGGTCATGTGCAAATGGACCCGAACGGGTTGCCATGCGGCTGCGGCAGCAGAGGCTGCTGGGAAACGCTCGCCGCTAACCCTGCCGGCATGCGTTACTATGCCGAATTCGCCAACAAGCCCTCACCACCATTTGAAGACCTTCTCAAGTTAACGGAAGCCTGTGATCTAGCGGGCAGAAAAGCAATCGAGCGCATGTGCATCGCGCTCGGTCGCGGCATGCACATGATTGCCACCGCACTCGCGCCCGCGGAGATTATCGTCGTGGGCGACATCACAACCATTTGGCATATCGCAGGGCCGCTGATCGAGTCGGAGATGCGCCGCCTGCCATCGGCCACGGTTCCCCGGCTCAGACCGGCGCAGGAAGGAAACAGGGCACGTTTGCGCAGCGCAGTTGCACTCGTGATGCATGAGACCTTGCTTTAACCGCGGCTGGTATCTGGACTTCATCACGCAGCACCCGAAACAGGAGCATGGGACAATGAAAACATTTAATTCAATGCGTCGAGACTTTCTGCGCACCGGCAGTTTTGGCGCCGCTGCCGCTGTTTTCCCGGCCGCTTCTCTTGCCGCCTCAGCTCAACAAGCCAGCGCCGCACCCGGGCCTGCCCAGAGCACCTTCGATGTTCGCATGTATGGCGCTACGGGCGACGGGAAGACGCTTGACACCACTGCCGTCAACCGCGCCATTGATGCCGCTGCGTCTCGAGGGGGCGGCGTCGTTGTGTTCCCACCCGGATCCTATCTGTGCTTTTCCATTCACCTCAAAAGCCGGGTGCACCTTCACTTGCTTCAGGGTAGCGCTATCATAGCTGCAGACTCGCCACTTCCGGCAGAGCAGACTGGTTATCGCGGCGGTGTATACGACGCGGCCGAACCTAAAACGGCATGGGACGCATATCAGGACTACGGCCATAACCACTGGCATAACTCGCTTCTCTGGGGAGAAGATATCCATGACCTCAGCATCACGGGTCCGGGACTTATCTGGGGTAAAGGGCTCTCCGACGGCCGATCGAAACGGGATCAGGGTGGTTCTTTCGTGGCCGAACAGGCAGGCGTAGGCAACAAGGCCATCGCCCTTAAGAACTGCCACAACGTGATCTTCCGCGACTTCTCCATCCTCAAAGGCGGCCACTTTGGACTTCTGCTCACCGGTGTCGACAACCTGACCATCGACAATCTCAAGATCGACACCGATCGCGATGGCATGGACATCGATTGCTGCCAGAATGTTCGCGTCTCCAATTGCACCGTGAACTCGCCATGGGATGACGGTATCTGTCCGAAATCCAGTTATGCACTTGGTTATGCGCGGCCAACACGCAATGTGACTATTTCGAATTGCTGGGTCACTGGCGACTATGAACTGGGCTCAGTGCTCGACGGAACATTCAAACGATTCGCCGACAATGCGCCCGCCTGGCGCACCGGCCGCATCAAGTGCGGCACTGAGTCCAATGGCGGGTTCATCAACATCACCATCGCCAACTGTGTCTTCGAAGGTTGCCAGGGGTATGCACTGGAATCGGTCGACGGGGCGCTTCTCGAAGACATCACGATCACCAACACCACCATGCGCGACCTCGTCTCAAGTCCAATCTTCATGCGCCTCGGCTCGCGGTTGCGCGGTCCCAAAGAAAGCACAAAGGTGGGAACGCTCAAGCGCATCCTGATCAGCAATCTCATCTGCTATAACGCCCCGCAAAAACTCAGCTCGATATTGAGCGGCATCCCCGGCTATTCCATTGAAGACGTGAAACTCTCCAACATCTATATTGAAACAGTCGGCGGAGCAACGCGAGAAGCTGCACAGGTTCAACCGCCCGAGCTTGAGAGCAGCTATCCGGAGCCAAGAATGTTCGGCCCCATGCCGGCCTGCGGTTTCTT
>DATKGE010000232.1:0-3601 GCA_035510955.1 Occallatibacter sp.
GCGAAGGCCTTTCGCATTGCTCTCCCGCGGGATTACACTGGTCGTTCCATGACCGTCCACATCGCCATCCCCGAGCCCACCAGCAGCGATCCAGCCTACAACGCGCGTTCCCTGCCGCCGTATCTCGCCGCTCTTCATTCCTGCGGCGTAACTCCCGTTTTGATCCCGCTTCACGAGCGCCAGGAACGGGTTGCCCGGTTGTTGCTGGGAGTGCAGGGAATCCTGCTGCCCGGTAGCGGCTATGATGTTGACCCACAAAGATATGGCGAAGATCGAATTGCCGAGTGCGGTGAAACCGACCCTGGGCGCACCGCCGTGGATGAGCTTTTATTGCAGGATGCCTTCAACCTCTATAAGCCCATCCTCGCCATCTGCCACGGCGCACAGACGCTGAACGTCTGGCGCAACGGCTCACTCATCCAGGATTTGCAGACCCCGGTCAATCACAGCCCTGGCCGCACCGTGCTGGATGCCCATCCAGTGCAGGTTTCAGCAGGATCGAGGCTGGCGAGCCTGCGCCCGCAAGGTGAGCGGCTCGAGTCCCAGGTGAATTCGAGCCACCATCAGGCCGTCAAGGTTCCCGGCGACAATCTCCTTGTCAGCGCTGTTTCGCCTGTAGATGGAGTCGTTGAAGCCGTCGAACTGGATTCACCCACCCATTTCGTCGTCGGCGTCCAATGGCATCCGGAGCGGACCTATACGCACAGCGCATTCTCTCGCGCTATCTTCTCAGCATTCATCCAGGCAGCCGCTGCCTGGGAGCCCCGGCGGATTGAAGAATCCGTTGCGGCGATGTGAGCGCCGAAATGAGGGCAAGACTAGCCCAGGACTCGCCTAAGAGTGAGTCTTCCGCAATAGTCGCCGCACGGCTCAACGATCATCTGATCGCAGCTGGGCTTGATTCTCTCGACGCAGAGACAACCGGCCGTTTCGCAGACTTCTGCGCTCTGCTTCTTCGTTGGAATGCCCGCATGAACCTCACCGCGATTCGTGACGAGGAGGGGATTCTCTTCCGGCATTTTGTCGAGTCCATCGCCTGCGCCCGCGCCCTGCCTGCCGGAATCACCACATTGCTGGACTTCGGCTCGGGCGCCGGCTTCCCTGGAATCCCCATCGCGCTCTGCCGGCCCGAGATCGCGGTTACTCTTGCCGAGTCACAAGGCAAGAAGGCTGCGTTTCTCCGCGAGGCGGTTCGCACCCTTGGGCTTTCGGCGACGGTCCACTCCGGACGGGCTGAGGCGCTCGTCCAGCGGTTTGACTGCGTAGCGCTTCGCGCCGTAAACCACATGCACGAGGCCGTTCAGGCCGCGACAGAATTGGTCGGAAAAGCCGGCTGGCTGGCCGTCATGACCACTGAAGGCGGGCTCGAACTGATGGGAAGCGGAAAGAGCGAAGAATGGTCCTGGATCGGTCCGATTGCTTTGCCTGGGAGCGACAGCAGAGTTCTTGCTTTGGGACAGCGAACTGGCAACACGCCTGGTTGATGGCCGCAATCGGATAGAATGGGGCACCGTCATTCCGTGCGACAGTGCTTTGTTCCACGTGGAACATTTTGAAATAGAGCACAATTAATGGATGTTCCACGTGGAACAATCCACCCGTTCTCCCTTATCAGGCGCAATCCCAATCCGGAATTGGCAGCAAGAAATCTCAAAAAACCCGCCCAAACCAAAGGAGTTTTCCACCGGACGCCTCTTTTCGTGCCTCTCCACTCGTCCGATTGCCCACCCGCTCCAACCCCTTACCCATCAGGCGCTTTCCTCCAACTCGCCAGTCGCAGAACAGGACGCTTTCCACAGCTTCGCCGCGTTCTCCACAGCGCAACTCCCTACCTGCAATCTGTCCTTCGCTTTACTCTTATCTCCCATGGGCAAGATTCTCGGCGTTGTCAACCAGAAGGGCGGAGTCGGCAAAACTACCACAGCCATCAATCTCGCTGCCTGCCTGGCTCTCGAGGGCCTCAAGGTCCTCCTGGTTGACTGCGACCCCCAGGCCAACGCCACTTCCGGCCTCGGTTTTCAGCGCGATGACAATCGCCACTCCATCTACGACGTCCTCATGGGCGACGCCCGAGCCGAGCAGGTCATTCTTCCAACTGAGATCGGTCTTCTTTGGATGCTGCCCGGTTCCAAGAACCTCACCGGAGCCAACATCGAGCTGGCCGCCGCCGCCGATCGCGCCCTCCGCCTGCGCAATGCCTTGGCCCCCATCCAGTACGGATTCGACCTGATCATCCTCGACTGCCCGCCGGCCCTCGATCTGCTTACGCTCAACGTTCTGGGAGCGGCAGACAGCCTCATCGTCCCCATGCAGGCCGAGTACTTTGCCCTCGAAGGCATCACCGAGTTAATTTCGACGTTGGAGCGCGTCCGCGCCGCCGTCAATCCCAATGTCACCATCGAGGGCGTGCTGCTCACCATGTATGACGATCGCACCAATCTTGCCCAGCAGGTCACCGATACCCTGCGAGAATATTTCCGGGACCGGCTCTTCAAAACGGTGATTCCGCGCAATGTGCGCCTGGCCGAGGCCCCCAGTCACGGCAAGCCTGTCGCCCTCTACGATCCCCGTTCCCGCGGCACCGAGGCCTACTTCGAGCTGGCGGGCGAGTATCTGGCGCGCAACGGCGTGGAAAGCCCGCGCAGCCTGGCGCGCAAAGCAGAGGAAGTGGACCGGCTTACCGCTCCGCCCCCCACTCCAACTAGGGTGAAGGCTCGATTCTGGCCTTACTCGTGACTCTCGTCGCAACCGTCGATTCAGGCTGAATTCAGCAGTCGGCCTCGTACCTTCTCTTCTAACTTTGACCGACCTGGGCTGAAGTTCCGGTAGTTCTCCCTGGATTTTGAGGATTTTGAACCATGACCATCGCTCCCCTGGACACCAAGCGCCGCGCTCTCGGCAAAGGACTGGACTCCCTGCTCCCGCGCGTGCAGGCTCCCGCCGCTGCTCAAGTTGACTCTGAGACCGGCAAACCGCGCGAAATCCCTCTAGACCAGATCGATCGCAATCCCTTCCAGACGCGCTCGCAGGTCAATGAAGATCAGCTCGCCGAGCTGGCCGCCTCCATCGTAGCCAACGGCGTTGTCCAGCCAGTCCTCGTCCGCCCGCTGGCGGAGGGCCGCTTCCAGCTCATTGCCGGAGAGCGCCGCTGGCGTGCCTCGCAGTTGGCCGGCAAGGCCACCATCCCGGCCATCCTGCGCCAGGTCTCCGACGAGCAGGCGATGGAGATCACCATCGTCGAAAACCTGCAGCGCGCCGACCTGAACCCCATGGAGCAGGCGCGCGCCTTCGAACGGCTTTCCCGCGAGTTCCACATGACTCAGGAGCAGATGGCCACGCGCACCGGCAAAGACCGCGCCACGGTGGCCAACTTCCTCCGATTGTTGCGTTTACCCGCCACCGTGCAGGCCCAGGTCGAGGCCGGCGAGCTCAGCTTTGGCCACGCCCGCGCCCTGCTTGCCTTTGAGCACGCCGAGGAGATTGAAAAAGCATCCAAGCGCGTGGTAGGACTTTCGCTTTCTGTTCGCCAAACAGAATCGTATGTTCAAGGCCTCCTGCATCCCGACAAAGCCGGCAAAAAGGAGCCCAAGCCGGAGCCGCC
>DATKGE010000233.1:0-6152 GCA_035510955.1 Occallatibacter sp.
CTATTTTGCCGGCGGCGGTACCACTTTCTCCAGCTGCGCGATCTGCTGCTTCACCACGTCCACATTGGGTCCGGGCGGCATATAGGTAAGGCAATGCCGCAAGTGATCCAAAGCGCCCGCGTACTCGCCCCTTCCGGCCAGCATGACAGCCAGAAGCTGTTCGGTGTTCGGCGCACGGTGGCTGGGATCCATGGACAGGGAAGTTTCGGCGCTGGTCTCGGCCTGCTGACGATTGCCAAGATTGTAGTTACCCACGGCATTGAAATACCAAATCTGCGAGGTACCGGCTGGATTGAGTTTCAAGGACTGATTGGTAGCATCCGTCACGGCCTGCCAGTTCTTTTGCAGAGCGGAAAGCTCTGCAATGGGCTCGTAGGGCGGGATGTAAATGGGATCGGCCCCCGCCGCCTTCTCATAGGCAGTGAGAGCATCCTGAGGGTTGTCCTTCTCTTCGAGCTGGCCAAGATGGTACCAGGCCTCGGCAAATTTCGGATCGATACTCACTGCCTTTTGCAGGTGGTGGCGCGCGCTGTCGAAGTGCTTCTCAAGGTCATCGTTGTGCGCCTTATCAAACTCCTTCAGAGCGTCAGCCGGCGCTGATTCCGTTGTCAAACTGACGATCGAGCCGGTTGCCCGCTCGTCCGGAGTGAGCATAATTGTGCCGATCGACGGATCGTCCTCCAATGTTCGGTTGGCAATCGTCACTCG
This sequence comes from Occallatibacter sp., assembly GCA_035510955.1. GTDB lineage: Bacteria > Acidobacteriota > Terriglobia > Terriglobales > Acidobacteriaceae > Telmatobacter. The sequence goes on from DATKGE010000233.1 coordinate 709, forward strand.
TGTCGATGCGAAGCCTTCCACAACGGCGCCGACACTGCATCCCACCAACTCCGACGGCGCCGCATGGTTCGGATCTTTCTTTTGCGAGACGACCTCGCTGCTCCGGGCGGGAGCCTGGATGTAAAAGCCTCCCTTTGGATCCGCCACCGTGTTGTAGCGCGACTTCCCGTCGCAGGTCACGACCACCGGAATGGGATCCCAGGGCAATTTGCCGGCCGCCATCGCCACCTTGCCGAAGAACTGCATGCTCCCCGTCTGCTTGTTCATGAGCTGGTCCATATTGGCGTATTTGCCCACGGCGCTGGTTGCTTCCGCGCCACCGCTATTCACCATGGAGGAGGGACTTTGTTGCTGCGCCTGCAGAGCAACCCATGAAACACACGACACGCTCAGGATTCCCGCGATCAGCAGCTTGATCTTCATAGGGGGTCCTCCGGAATTTCTATTTTGCCGGCGGGGGCACGACTTTCTCCAGTTGAGCGATCTGCTGCTTCACCACGTCCACGTTGGGTCCGGGCGGCATGTAGGTCAGGCAATGCCGCAGGTGTTCCAGAGCACTCGCGTACTCACCTCTTCCGGCCAGCATGACAGCCAGAAGCTGTTCGGTGTTCGGCGCACGGTGGCTGGGATCCATGGACAGAGAGGTTTCGGCGCTGGTCTCGGCTTGTGCGCGATTGCCGAGATTGTAGTTACCCACGGCATTGAAATACCAAACCTGCGGGGTACCGGCCGGATTGAGCTTCAAGGCCTGATTGGTAGCATCCGTCACGGCCTGCCAGTTCTTTTGCAGGGCAGAAAGCTCAGCAATGGGCTCGTAAGGCGAGATGTAACTGGGATCGGCCGCCGCGGCCTTCTCATAGGCGTTCAGAGCCTCCTGATGGCTGTTTTCCTTCTCTTCGACCTGGCCAAGATGGTACCAGGCCTCGGCAAATTTCGGATCGATACTCACCGCCTTCTGCAGGTGGCGGCGGGCACTGTCGAAGTGTTTGTCAAGGTCGTCGTTGTGTGCCTTATCGAACTCCTTGAGAGCGTCAGCCGGCGCCGATTCCGTTGTCGAACTGATGCTTGAGCCGGAGGAGCGCTCATCCCGGCTGAGCGTAATGGTGCCAAGAGAAGGATCGTCCTCCAGGGTGCGATTGGCAATCGTCAGCCGTGTGGATGTAAAACCTTCCACGAGCGCGCTGACGCTGCATCCCACCAGCGCTGACGGTGCGGCATGGTTCGGATCTTTCTTTTCCGGGGATAGCTCGCTGCTCCTGCCGGCAGCCACGATGTAAAAGCCTCCCTTGGCATCCGCCACCGTGTTGTAGCGCGCCGTGCCGCCGCAGGTCACCACCACCGGAATGGGATCCCAGGGCAATTTGCCGGCGGCCATCGCCACCTTGCCGAAGAACTGCAGGCTCCCGGTCTGCTTATTCAGAAGCTCGCCAAAATTGGCGTCTTTGCCCACGGTGCTGGATTCTTCCGGGCCGCCGCCATTCGACCCCGTGGAGGGGCTTACCTGCCCCTGCATCCCGGTCCATGAAACACAGGAAAGGCTCAAAATTGCGGCGATCAGCAGCTGGAACTTCATGGAGCACTCTCACATTCGCAAAACATTATACTCACTCGCACCAGGGCACGGAACACGCGCCATCGCCGCTACGTCAGGATCGAAAACCGATGGAATCAAAGCCACTTGCCAGTCCCCTCGACGATGGTGATGTAGCGATTCAGAGGCAGGTCGGAGAATCGCTCAGTGGCGCCGCCGGGCATTGGCCAGTTGACCTCGACGCTGTCGATTTTGGGCCTCTGGCCAATACCCAGGACCATCCTGGGATCGTGAGACGAAAGGAAGCTGCCGCCCCCAACCTTGACGCGCGAGCGCTTCAGATCCCCGGCCTGATAACTGACGCGGGCTCCAACCGCATCCGGGTTGCACTTGCGCCCGATCAGATGGACGCCGAGCCAGTTGTTTCGCCGGCCGGCCTGATTACGCAGCAGCAGGGGCGCCTCATCGTTGGGGACAATGAGCACATCGACGCCGCCGTCATTGTCGAAATCGCCGATGGCCAGGCCGCGCGCGGGGAAAGTTCGGGAAAACGCCGGCCCGCTCTCCGCGCTCACATCCCGAAATATCTTCCCCTCATGATGAAAGAGAAGCAACCGCTGCCTCCACTGAATCCGCCCTGAGGCCTCCTGCAGCAGCTCGTCGGGAAACCCATTGGCCGCGATCAGGTCAAGGTCGCCGTCATTATCGTAGTCAAGGAACTTCAGGCCCCAGCCGCTCATCCAGCGGGTCGGCATCCCGATGCCCACCTGGGTCGCAACATCGTCGAAACTGCCGTCGCCGTTATTTTGATAGAGGGAAAAAACCTCCTCGTCGATATTCGCGACGAACAGATCCATCCACCCATCCTGGTTGAAGTCAGCCGCGTCGACTCCCATCCCCGAGCGAGCGCGTCCATCTCTGCTGTAGGCGACGTCGGCCTCCAGACCCTTGTCTTCAAACTTGCCGCCGCGGTTCATGTACAGACAGTTCGGCACCGTGTCGTTGGAAACAAACAGGTCCATCCAGCCATCGTTGTTCACGTCCGCAGCCACTACGCCCCATGCCTTCCCGAGGTGCTCGGCAATTCCCGCCGACTTACTCACATCCGTGAAAGTTCCGTCGCCGTTGTTATGGAACAGCCAACTGGGCTCCGGATTGAAGGTTGTGGGAATGCAGTAGTGGTGCACTCCGGCAGCATCGGTGGCGCAGCCGCGCGAAAGCTCGAATTGGGCAAACTGGCATACGAACAGGTCCAGCCTGCCATCGTTGTCGTAGTCGAACCAGACAGCGCTCGTACTCCACCCGCCGGCGCCGACTCCCGCCGCGTCCGTGACATCGGTGAAAGTCCCATCCCCGTTGTTGCGATACAGAATGTTTCGTCCGCATTGCGTCACGTACAAATCGGGGAAGCCGTCGCCGTTGTAATCCCCAACGGCAACTCCCTGTCCGTAGCCTCCGCCCGGCACCCGCGCTTTCTCTGTAACATCCGTAAATGTGCCGTCCCGATTGTTGCGATACAACGCATTGCGTAGCGGGTGAACGGGGGTGTAGAAGCTCGATTTACCGCTGTTCACGAAATAGATATCCATCCACCCATCGTTGTCGTAATCGAGGAAGGCGCACCCGGCCCCGCTGCTCTCCGGAAGATATTTCTGTGCGGATCTGCCCGCATCGTGCACCCATCGAATGCCGCTCTTTTCAGCAGGCACCTCCTCGAAGGGATAGGGTGCCGGCAGAACAGCAGCCCGGCTCAGCGGGGTCCGACGCAGAGCGGAGCCTGCAGCGGCCAGAGCTAAACTCCGGAGCAGCTTGCGGCGAGAAAAATCTCCGCAAGGCCGGACGGCTCCGGATTGTGAACGAAAGTGCACGAAACCCCTTAGTATAATTGGCGATTGGACATACCCCATGCGCCAGCGGGCACTCAGGTCCATTTGCCTCGGACTTGCTCTTTCACCGTGGGTGGTCCCGGCTTGGGCGCAACCCACTCCGGCAAGCCAGTCTCCACCGGCCGCGACAGCGAATTCAGCCGAGTTCGCCCGTTTGCGAGACCTGGCCGCGAGCGAAAGCGAAGCCGGCAAGACCGCAGAAGCAGTCCGCGACTACCAGCAGGCATTAGCGCTGCAGCCTGACTGGAAAGAGGGGTGGTGGAACCTTGGAATGCTGCAATACAGCGGCAGTCAGTTCCAGGATTCCAAAGCAACTTTCGAAAAAGTCACTGCGTTTGCACCCAATCTGGGGATCGCGTGGGGTCTCCTCGGATTATCGGAGTATGAGACAGGGGATTACGACCAGGCCCTGGGACATTTGCAGAAAGCGGATGCGCTCGGGATGCAGGATGACGACGAAATTTCCCGGGTCGCCGACTATCACCTGGGCCTCCTGCTGAATCGGGCAGGCCAGTTCGACCGCGCGTCCACGCTGCTGGCCGCAAAGTTCGGATCCGGCGCCATGCCTGAACAAGTCAGGATTGCACTGGGGCTGGCCACGCTGCGTGTCCCGCTGCTGCCGCAGAAGATCGATCCTTCGCGGGAAGCGCTGGTTCTGGCAGCCGGAGATGCGGCGATCGGCGATAACCCGGGTTTCTCGGCGATTCTGCGCGCGCACCCCGAGCTTCCCTGGCTGCACCTGGCCTACTGCCGCTCCCTGGCCAAAGCCGGAAGAGCCCCCGAGGCATTGGAGGAGTGCCATGGGGAAACGCGGATCTCGCCGGAGAGCCCGCTTCCCTGGATCGAAATCAGCCGCATCGAGCTGCAACAGGGTGCGCTGGACGAATCCCTCCAATCGGCCCGGACGGCGGCCCGCTTGTTTCCCTCCGCCATCGAGGCTCACCAGATGCTCGCCCAGGCAGCGCAGGCTTCCGGAAATACCGACGAGGCGGAGAAAGAGCGGGAAGTGGCGGCGACGCTCCCACCCCTCCGGGCTCATCCCGAAGAGCGCATCGTGAAGCTCTACGCGAACCTGAGCGATCAGGCACAGGCCGACGAAGCCGCTCAGGCGCGATGGAAGCAGGCGCTGCGGGAGTATGTAGCAGCCGACTACGCCGCGGCCAGCGCCGATTTGAAGGCCTGGCTGGCCTCGACACCTTCCAGCGGTACCGGCTGGGCCCTGCTTGGGTTGTGCGAATTTGCCCTGAAAGACTACGACAACGCGCTCATTCATCTGGACCGGAGCGCGAAGCTCGGCTTGAACGCCAGCTCGGAATCCATCGATCAGGCGCGATACACCTACGGCATCCTGCTCGTGCACGCCGGCCGTTTCGACGAAGCCGAGACCATCCTGGCCACCGCGTGGCATCCGGCCGGTCCACTCAGGCAGAAAGTCGAATTTGCCCTGGGCCTGGCGCTGCTGCGGCGAGCGGAGTTTCCCGACCAGACCAGCGCCACCGAGACAGAGCTGGTCAGCGCCGCGGGACGCATTGCGGTGCTTCTGGAGCAGAGCAAATACGACGAAGCCTTCCCGCAATTCAAAGTCCTGCTGGACCGTTACCCCAGCGCCCCGTTTCTCCATTACGCCTATGGAACCGCATTGATTGCGCTTTCCGAGTTCGAGCCGGCCGCCGCGCAGATGCAGGCGGAGCGAACCCTCTCGCCGCGCAGCGAACTGCCCTGCGTCAGCCTGGCATCCATCGCGCTCCGTCAGAGTGACCCCGCTCCAGCCGTCAAGTGGGCGCAATGCGCTCTCGATCTGAATCATGACTCGGTCGACGCTCATTATCTGCTGGGGCGCGCGAGCCTGGAGGCGGGCGACGTGAACACCGCGATCCGGGAACTGGAGATTGCCAGCAATCTCTCGCCCGAGAGCCCCGAGATTCACTTCAATCTCGCCAGAGCCTATGCCAGGGCGAAGATGCCGGACAAGGCCCAGCGCGAGCGGGAAACTTTTTCCCGATTGAACGACGCGCAGAAAGCCAGCC
>DATKGE010000234.1:0-4343 GCA_035510955.1 Occallatibacter sp.
ACGCCCAACCTGCACAAGCTGGCGCTGCAGTTCGGCGTGCTGGATAACTTCTATGACTCCGGCGAAGTGTCGGGCGACGGGCACGTGTGGTCGAACGCGGCCATCGGGACAGATTATCTTGAGAAGACCTGGCAGCAATCCTATCGCGGCGGACAGCGCAGCTACGACTTTGAAGGAGTGGTCGCCGAGGGATTGCCGTTGCTGCAGAAGATTCCCGACGTGAACGAGCCGGCCAGCGGCTATTTGTGGGGCGATCTGGCCGCGCACGGCAAGACCTACTACCACTTCGGCGAGTTCATCGCTTCCACCTTCTGCAACGAGGTGAAGACCGCGAACCCGCAGCTGGGGCCGGTACTTGCCGGCGCCAACTGCGCGCGCAAGGCCATTGAACCGGGTGAAGCGATTCCCGCGGAGTGGGGCGGCGGCGTGAACAAATGGCCGTGGGCGATTCCGCTGATCGCGACGAACATTGCCACAAAGCCTGAGCTGGTGGGACATTTTGCCGCGGAGGCGCCGGACTTCGAGCTGCATATTCCCGATCAGATTAGAGTGGATATTTTCCTGCGCCATTTGAAAGGTTGGGTTGCGGACAAGGAGAAGGGCAACGACATCATGCCCAACTTCGTGATGCTGCGCCTGCCCAACGACCACACCGCGGGCACGCGTCCCGGCGGACCCACGCCTAAGTCGTCGGTCGCCGACAACGATCTTGCCGTGGGCCGCGCGGTCGAAGCCATCTCCCACTCGCCCTTCTGGGACTCGACGGCATTCTTTATTCTCGAAGACGACGCGCAGGATGGCGGCGACCATGTGGATGCACACCGTAGCCTGGCGCTGGTCATCAGCAAGTATGCCCCGCACGCCACGAATGGGGGCCCGTTTGTCGACAGCCGCTTCTATTCGACCGTCAGCGTTGTGCGGACCATGGAGACGCTGCTTGGCCTGCCGCCGATGAACAACAACGACGCGCTTTGCTCGCTGATGTCGAGCCTCTTCACCGGCCCTGGTGACCAGCCCGCCTACACGGCCGATTATGCCAACCGCGACAACAGCCTCATTTACACGGCTAACGCGAAGACCGCTCCCGGCGCGAAGGAAAGCATGAAGATGGACTTCCGTCACGCCGACCGCGCCGACGCGCAGAAGCTCAATGTAATTCTCTGGAAGGACGCCATGGGAGACGCGCCAGTGCCCGCGATGATCAAGCAGCACCGCAAGAACGCCACCAATGACGACGGCGACTAGAGCGCCGCCGCCTCACGTCCAAAATAGCCCCGTAATGGCTTTCGAAAAGGCCCCGTAATGGGCCCCAAAGAGGCTCCGTGCCCCATCTGGGCGCCGGGGTACCCTCAGGGTCGGGGCACGACTTTTTTCCGTCGCAAGGGTGGGAATCCGCAGACCTCAACGCGCTAACCCCTGAGAGAATTAAACTATCCGCATGACCAAGCGCATCGGTGTTCATCTGGGCACGGCAGGCGGCGCATCCAACGCCGTGGAGCGGGCCCGCGAGATCGGCGCCAACACCTTTCAGTTCTTCTCCTCCAGCCCGCGCATGTGGCGCGCGCCGAAAGTGGACCCCAAACAGGCCGAGCGAATGAAAGAGCTGCGCGCAAAACTCGATGTGGGCCCATTGGTGATTCACACCAGCTATCTGGTCAACGTCTGCAGCCAGACCGACGACGTCCGGCAAAAGAGCATTGCCGCTTTTCGCGGCGAGATTGAGCGGGCGCTGACGTTTGGGGCTGACTACCTCGTTCTTCATCCCGGTTCGTGGAAAGGCCTCACGCGCGATGAGGGACTGAAGCTGGCGGCGGACTCGATTACGCGCGCCATCGATGGGCTGGCGTGGCAGGGAACCGGGTTCCACATCCTGATTGAGAACACGGCAGGCGCGGAGTTCTCACTTGGAGGCAGCTTTGAGCAGGTTGCCGAACTGGTGGCGCTTCTCAAGGCTTGCGCCCCGGTGGGCGTATGTCTCGACACATGCCATACCCATGTCGCCGGCTACGACATGGTCAGCGAAGAAGGCTACGCGAAGACCATGAAGCAAGTCGCTGCGACCGTGGGATTCGAGGCCGTTCGCGTGTGGCACTGCAACGACGCCAAGGCTGAGCGCGGCTCCAAGCTCGACCGGCACGAACACATCGGCCAGGGAACCATGGGCGTTGAGCCGTTCCGGCGATTGCTGAACGACAAGCGATTTGCGCATGCGGCGTTTATTGCGGAGACTCCCGTCGACGAGCCGGGCGATGAGGAGCGCAATGTGCGGGTGCTCAAGAGCCTGGTGGAATCTGCCTAGTTTCATGTCTCTGAAGTTCGTAGCCGTAGTTCGGGGCTGACTAGATTGCCGTGAGCTCACCAAATGCAGGTCCCCTTCGGCAGGCTCAGGGCAGGCTTTCGACTCCGCTGAAGTACGCTTCGCTCAGGATGACAGGCCATTTTTTGGTAGGAACATTGGGGGCAGTACATTAGGTTTGCCAAGTCGATCGCGCCGGAAATTTCCAAAAAAATCAGCCCTGCGCCAAACGAATTCGCTGGCGCCTCGTCCATGAAAAGAGCTATCGTCTAAAATCACCCATCGGATTCAAAGGAGATCGACGTATGCGGATGCTCAGCAGGAATTGTTCTCTGATCCTGGCGGCTGCGCTGTTTATCCCCATGACGCACGCCCAGCCCGCGCCCAAGCCGGACGCCACGCCCAAACCCGCTGACAGCCCATCCAAGGTGCTGCTCGATAGCTGGAACGAGATTGGCCGGAAGCTGATTGCCATGGCGGAAGACTTTCCCGAAGACAAATACGACTTCAAGCCGAATCCAACGCAGCGGTCGTTTGCGGAGCAGCTTTTGCACGCCGCCGGAGCAAACTACTACTTCATCGGTCCGGCGAAGGCGATGAAGCCGCCGAGCGGCGATACGAAACGGGCTGACTACGCGACCAAGGCGGCTGTAGTCGGCTACGTCAAGAAGTCCTTTGCGGAGGGCGCGGCGCTGATCAAGAGCAAGGGCGAAGTTGGCATGAGCGACCTGTACGTCGAGCCGTTCGCCAACCAGCAAGTCCGCTTCTATGACGGGGCGTGGAGCATCATCGAGCACTCCGGCGAGCACTACGGACAGCTTGTTGTTTACTATCGCGTGGCTGGACTGGTGCCGCCGGAGTCGCGCCCCAAGAAGTAACGCGGGATATCGTCGAAAAATCCCGCTCGCTTTGTTTCCGGCAGGACGTCAGACGGTGTGTTTCGCTGGGAAATACACACAGGAGGGGGGAGCTATGCGTGGACCCATTTGCGGATTGTTGACGTTGGCGGCGGCCGCGGGCCTGGGGCTGCAGGCTGCCGGGCAGGTTGAAGCGAGCCGGGCGAGGACGGTTCCTCTGAGCAGCGCTGCGCAGCCGCAGCGGCTGGCTTACACGGCGGAGTTCAAGACCACCCGCGTGCAGACGCTGGCGGATGGAAGCACCATTACTCATGAGTCGACTGAAGTGCTGGCGCGGGACTCGCAAGGGCGCATATACAATTTATCGTCGAGCATCTCTCAAAACGAAGAGCAGACGGTGCACACCAGCGTCAACATCAACGATCCTGCGGCCAAGACCAATACCTATTGGTCTGTGCCGGGCCAGAGGGTTACGGTGGTCAACGAGGTCGATGCCGGCGCGGTGAGCGCGTCGTGTGGTGGAAGCAACCTCGCTCCCGTGGCGCATGCAACCGAAGAGCAGCGAGTGAAGCCCACGAGGGAAGACCTGGGCAAACAGACCTTCCAGGGGATCGAGGCGCGCGGATACCGGACCACGACGACGTTTCCAGCGGGCGCAATCGGCAACTCCGCGCCGCTGGTGCGCACCCACGAGGTGTGGCTTTCCAGCACGCCCGGGCTCTCGGACATCAACGTCCACCAGGTAAATGAGGACCCGCAGGCGGGCAAGACGATCAGGGAACTGGTGAAGTTTACCCAGGGGGAACCGGATTTGGCCTTGTTTCAACCACCGGAGGGGTACGCGACTTTGAACCAGGAGACGCACGCTGAGGTTCGGTGCCCGTAATTAGCGGCGGTCCCCGCTTTCGCCGCCTGCCCATTTAAACTAAAGCCTTATGGCGGACGACAAAGAACTGCGCTACGACCCGGCGGAGATTGAACCCAAATGGCAGAAGGAATGGGCCGCGGACCCCGCGCTCTATGCGGCCGAGCCCGCAACCTGCGGCAAACCCAAGTATTACGTGCTGGAGATGCTGCCGTATCCCAGCGGGCAGTTGCACATGGGACACGTGCGCAACTACTCCATCGGCGATGCGCTGGCGCGGCACATGTGGATGCGCGGCTATAACGTGATGCACCCCATGGGCTGG
>DATKGE010000235.1:0-16760 GCA_035510955.1 Occallatibacter sp.
GCCAGCGCCAGCACCCCGGCGTACCTTCCCTGGAGCGTTAGCCAGACACCGACTCCGCCCACAACCGCCACCAGCAGCAGGCCCAGCCATACCGGCAAGAGATGCTTTTTGAGGCTCCAGCCTGCTCCAATCAGAAGCGTCACGAACACACAGGCCAGCAGAAGCGCTCGCGTCCGTGGCCCGGGGGCGGAATCGATCGACACCAGAATCGTAAACAGGATCAACGGCGCGGCAAACGCCACAACGCACGGAATACGGAATCTCCGGCCGAAATGCTGCGGCGCCATCGATCCCAGAAACATGATCGCCGCCATGAGCATGGTTACGCGGGAAACCGCCAGCCACATCCCCGCCTGCTCGCGTCCGAAAACCTCCATCTCCAGCTGGATCGCCGCGAACATCCAGCCCACCAGCCAGAGCAGCTGCCGCCGCCGCGCCGTGGGAGCGTCGCCAGCCCGCACCCGCAGTGGCGGTAACGACCGCCTTTGCAGCCACAGCGCGCCGAACACCGCCACCAACACGAACAGCAGAATCAGCGTCGGCGCCCTGTAGAGATCCATGGTGATCGGTAGGTCTCCGTGGAGGATGTCCCGAGTTTAGTCGTTCGCCAGTCCCCTGAAAATGCACAAGTTGGTGCGCCCTCCTGCATTTCGAACCTGTTTCGCCGCACCCGGATTTTCTCTTCCTGTGCCCGCAACCTTAACCCGCGTCGCTTCCGCTGCGTCTATCCTGATGAAACAGGAGCCGCATCGTGCCTCTCGCCGTATTCCGCCGTTTGATCCCAGCCCTTCTCGCCGCACCCATGATGCTGCTCTCTTCCTTCGCGCTTCACGCCCAGGCTTCCTATACCTCCATGCCCCTCGATCAGGGATTCGGCCCGCTTGACCAGTCACAGCCCGAGATGCCGGTGCAGCAGATCATCACCGAGTTCACTGCGAAGGAAGCCGTTTTTCGCCAGGCCCTCAACAACTACACGTGGCAGCGCAGCGTCCGCGTCGAGACGATTGACGACGACGGCAAGCCCGACGGCCAGTATTACCAGGTGGTGGACATAGCCTTCGACGACGAGGACCGCCGTACCGAGCGCGTCCTCGATGCACCGGCCAACTCCCTCACCCGCGTCATGATGTCCCCGGCTGACTTCTCCGACATCGAAGAACGGCTGCCCTTCGTCCTCACCACTGAGGACGCCCCGCAATACGACGTCACCTACGTCGGCAAGCAGAAAATCGACGAGATCGATACCTGGGTCTTCGAAGTCAGGCCCAAAATCATCGAAAAGAAAAAGCGCTATTTCCAGGGCCGCATCTGGGTCGACCAGAAAGAGCATCAGATCGTCGTCACCAACGGCAAAACCGTCCCCGACGACGTGCGCCCTGGCCATGAAGACCTGTCCATGCCCTTCGTCACCTATCGCCAGCTCGTCGATGGAAAATACTGGTTCCCTGTCTACACCCACGGCGATGGCGTTCTGCACTTCGCCGCCGGACACGGCTATCTCAGCCAGGACGTCCACATGCGCGAGACGCTGAAGTACACCAACTACCACGAATTCCACACCAGCATCCGCGTCATCTACCAGGGTCAGGACATCACCGGCAATCCGCAAAAGACGCCGCCTGCCGGACAGACGCCCTCGTCGCAAACACAGCCGCCTACGCCGCAAACACCGGCAAAACCCCAGTAGACGATCTTTCACCGACCTCAATCGCAGGTGCGCTCGCCGTGCAGCGGGACGGACGGCGTCACACCCGCCACGTGTCGGCACGCCAGTTCCGGATCCGCTCCTTGATCTGCTTGCGGTTCAGGTTCTCGGCGTGGGCTTGCCTGGCCAGGGCTACGACTTCATCGTCCCCCGCAAACCGTAACCCAATCAACTGATCCTCGCTCAGCTGCTGCATCTGCTTCTGCCACTCCGGCGGCGCCATCGCCTGCAGCCGCAACCGCTCCTCCAGCCGGATCACCCGATCCTGCACCTTCAGCGGATACTGCCGCACGCGCAGCCACAGAACAATCAGCGCCAGCGACAAAATCAGCACCCAGACATGATGGAAGTTGCGCACATGAAGCAGGCTGACAATTGCGACGATCAGGTTGATCAGCACAATCAGCCCAAGGACCATAAACCACGCGTCAGTCCGCGCATGGTTCTTCAGATTCTGCGGAGTTTTTTCGCTCATAAGGATTCGCAACCGGATTCTACGCCGTGCGGCGTCGAGTCCCGGCTCGCCAGCGTCACCCCGGCAGATCCTGCCGCCGTCGCTGTCCGTTCCAACCCTCGCATTTCACTGTTTGGCTGCCCTGGTTCCCCCTCCGCTGGAACCCTTTGCCCTGGCCTTCCGCCCCTGGTACCATAGAGCCAGTAATCCCACCGGATTCTGCCGCCCCATCGCGCGTGGCAGTCCGCATCCCTCGGAGGAAATTCCTTGCCCGCACCCGAAAAGTTTCTTTTTACCTCGGAATCTGTAACCGAAGGCCATCCCGACAAAATCGCCGACCAGGTTTCCGACGCCATCCTCGATGCCTGCCTTGAACAGGACCCCTACAGCCGCGTGGCCTGCGAGACCCTCACTGCGACGGGCCTCGTCGTCATTGCCGGCGAGATTACTACGCGCGCGTATGTCGACTTCCAGGCGCTGGTCCGTGGTGTCGTCTCGGCCATCGGCTACGACAACGCTGTCTACGGATTCGACTCCAATACCTGTGCCGTGATCTCCACGATCAACAAACAGTCCGGCGACATCGCCATGGGAGTGGACACCGGCGGAGCAGGCGACCAGGGCATGATGTTCGGCTATGCGACGAACGAGACGCCCGAGCTGATGCCCACGCCAATCTCGCTGGCCCACAAACTGACTCGTCGTTTGTCCGAAGTCCGCAAGTCCGGCAAGCTTCCCTACCTCCGCCCCGATGGCAAGTCGCAGGTCACTGTCGAGTACGACGCCAATCACAAGCCCGTCCGCATCGACGCCGTCGTCATCTCCACCCAGCACGCCGAGACCGTCACCAACGAGGAACTCCGTGCAGACATTCTTAAGCACGTCATCCAGGCTGTGCTGCCGGCCAATCTCCTCGACGAGAATACCAAGTACCACATCAATCCGACCGGCCGCTTCGTCATCGGCGGTCCCATGGGCGACACCGGACTCACCGGCCGCAAGATCATCGTCGACAGCTACGGCGGCGCAGGCCGTCACGGCGGCGGCGCTTTCTCGGGCAAGGACCCGACCAAGGTCGATCGCTCCGGCGCTTACGTAGCCCGCTACATCGCCAAGAACATCGTAGCCGCCGGCCTCGCCGACCGCGCCGAAGTCCAGCTTGCCTACGCCATCGGCGTCGCCGAGCCGGTCAGCGTGCGCGTCGATACGTTTGGCACCGGCAAGATCGGCGAAGCCAAACTGACCGAACTGGTCCGCAAGAACTTCTCGCTCACTCCCAAGGGCATCATCGAGAGCCTTAACCTGCGCCGCCCCATCTACCAGAAGACCGCAGCCTACGGCCACTTTGGCCGCACCGAGCCCGAGTTCACCTGGGAAGCCACCGACAAAGCCGCCACCCTCGCCGAGCAAGCCGGCCTCGTAGCCGCAGCCAAGTAGTCGCAGCCAATCAACCGTCTCCAAACCAGAAAGTCAGACCGGGCCTCCGCCTCCAAGCAGAGGCCCGAACTGTTTAGGGATGATCCCGCCGCCGATCATCTTCCCGTTAACCATCTTCGAGAAGGCAAGAAGTGTCAGGGCACGACTTCAGTCGTGCCGCAACCGCCCCAAATGAACGTGGGCTTCAGCCCCTGCGGCTGGGTGCCCCAGGTCTGGATTTTCAGACCTGGGAGTCGACGAACCTCAATTGGGAAGTTGGCCGGTCCCCCTTGAACCGACCATCCTGACAACCTGCTTCCCATGTCTCAAAAGGGAGACATGGTGCACCCAATCATTTTGGGACAGCCGGACCTCGGCCACCCGCCATGAAACCCCGCATCAACGTGTTTGCAGATAATTATGACCCGGCCGCGCACAATGACCGTATGCCCAACCTCCGCCAGATCGATCTCTGCCGTCGTCCCGGCTCAATCTGTCAGGTATGTGCCCGGTCCGTACCATAGCCAAATACCCCCACCCCTCCCCCTGTTTCGCTCCAACCCCATGAAACCAAGCATGTTATCTGAAAAATGGCCCATTTTACCCAGCGAAACAAAGGATTTACGTCTTCCGATAGCTCAGAAAACCGATCCGCACAGCTGCCGCGCAAATGCCTTAGAATGCTTTCTGGCCTGCTGAGCGTCTTAGGAACGAGGAGCAATCGATGCGTTTTCTTGCACCCGCCGCGCTTTTACTCGGCTTCACCACAATCGCCGCGGCCCAAACAACTCCGCCCACCGGCGCCCCATGGGACTACGAAGGCAAGCGCGGCATATTGAACTGGGGCAAGCTCGACCCGGCCTACAAAGCCTGTTCGCAGGGCCATGAACAGTCGCCCATCGACATTCGCGGCGCACGACTGAACCCGGCGCTCAAGCCCATCGAGTTCCACTACATCTCCGGCCCCGTCACGCTGGAGCACAACGGCCACACCATCGTCGTCCACGTAGACCCGGGCAGCTACATTGTTGCCGGCGGCGTGCGCTATGACCTGGTCCAGTTTCACTTCCACCACCCCGGCGAGGAAGCGGTAAACGGCAAGCTCACCGACATGAACATCCACCTGGTGCACAAGAGCGCCGATGGCAAGCTGGCCGTGATCGCCATCCGCCTCAGCGAGGACCGCACCACGCCTCCCAACGCCGTGCTGTCGACTCTCTGGACGCGCTTGCCCACAACGCCCGGCGCCACGCAAAAAGTAACTGACTTCGTGAATCCCGCAGGCCTGTTGCCTCCCGACCGCGGCTACTGGACCTACATCGGTTCGCTCACCGCACCGCCCTGCACCGAAGGCGTCCGCTGGTTCGTCTTCGAACAGGACATGACCCTTAGCCGCGACCAGTTGCGCGCCTTCGCAGCTCTCTTCAAAATCAACTCGCGCCCCCTTCAAGACCCGCACGGCCGCCACATCGAAGCCGACGAATAGAGATCAGCGCGCCGAACCTGCTAGCCAGGCTCTGGAACTCGCTTCATAAATGCTGTAATCCTGTTATAAATGCTGTCATCCTGAGCGTAGCGTACTTCAGCGGAGCCGAAGGACCTGCATTTAACCCCGTCAGCTCGGCGTAAGATCACCAGGTGTTCTCTTGCTGACTTGCAAGAGGCACTCTATGCGGCCAGCGGCGTAAACCGGAGCTCCAGCCCCTCATCGCCATCGAAAATCGTGGCCTCCACTCCGGCAAGGTCTTCGACCAGATAGTGCGCCGCGGCAAGCGATTCGATGGAATGCGAAAACGTGGTCGCTATCACCGTGCAGCCCGCGGCCCGGCCGGCCTTGGCGCCCGACTCCGAGTCCTCCACCACCACGCACTCCTCGGGAGCGAACCCCAGCAGCGACGCCCCGGCCAGGTACGGCGCCGGGTTCGGCTTGCCCAGTATCACGCTGTCGGCCGTGATGATTCTCGCCGGCACAGGAATGCCGCTGGCCGCCATCCGCTCGCGAGCCAGCCGCTCCGTGGCGCTGGTCACGACCGTCCATCGATCGGCAGGCAGCGACGCCAGCAATGCCTTAACGCCGGGCAGCACCGAGAGCCCCTCGCCATCCGCAATCTCGATCTCCTCGATCACTTTCAGTTCCGTCTCGCTGTCCAGGTCAGGGCGCAGCCTAGCGACGGTCTCGATGGCCCGACAGCCGTGAGCAATGCGGCAGGCGTATACGGGGTCCACGCCGCGCATCAGAGCCCACTTGGTCCAACTGCGCTCCACCGAACCCAGCGATGAGATCAGGATGCCGTCCATGTCGAAGAGAATGCCTTTGCAGCGGATCAGCACCGGGGAAGAAGTTTTGGATAAAGCCATATTTCCATTGTATCGGGAGGGGGAATCAGCGCCTCGCCTGCGTCTCTTTGGGCGCGGCAAAGCTCACTTTGGGCGGGTCGCCGAAGGTCAGCGCGCCTTCAACCTTCCGCTTGCGAGCGCCTTGCTGCACCTCGTTGTCCTTCAGCGTAGCCGTCCCGTTGGCGATGTCGGCGTCCGCTGTCCATCGGTCAAAGCGCGTCAGCGGCTCAGGAATAGCGTCTGTTTCCGAAGAAGTCCCATTCTGAGCAGCCACAGCGCCATGCCGCCAATCGAAGTGCAAAGTTCCTTTCGCCGAAGTTGCCAGATCCGTGTAGGAAAAGCCGGACAGCTCGATCTTGCCGTTTGCCTTGAAGACTCCGCCCGACCATTTCAGTCCCAGCAATTGCCCCACTGCTGCCGGCGAGAGGTTCTCGAATTGGCCCTCCAGCGTGTAGGTGGGTTTGTCCTGGCCGCTGCCGGCAGCGTGGAGCGTTCCGGTTCCATGTACCCTGCCTCCGAACAGGCTTGCTTCGAGGCTGATAATCTCGGCTCCTGACGGAAGAATCCGCAGAAAAGATGTTGCATCGCGCAGCGTGACCGGCCCCAAAACCAGCGAATCGGCCCTCACCGTGCCGCCCAGCTGCGGCCAGGCTGGAGTAGCCGCCGGACTGAAGCGCGCGATCAGCTCCGAGAGCAGCGTGCCGCGCTCACGCGCACCGAGAATGGCCGCTTGCAGGGCGCTGGCGTCCAAGGAGTCAAAAAGAAGATGGAACTCAGGCGGGCAGTTGGACGACGCATCGAACGCAGCAGGCAGCGAGAGAGAAGCCGTTCCCTTCACCGGGCCGTAGGAGAAGACGACCGGCGCCCAACTGAGCATGAGAGGGCTTAGGTGAAGCGTGGCCTGAGAGATTTCAATGGAATTGGCCAGGAAGTTTGCCTTCCAGTTGGCGTTGCGCAGGGTCACGGTTCCGGTGAGGGTGTCGGCTCGCGTTCCACTGCCAAGGTAGAAGCAGCCAGGGAAGGGGGTTGACCCGAAGCCGCTCGTTGGCGGGCTTGGGGCAGGCGGGCTCCAAGGGCCTTCGGCGGTCAGGTCCACGGTCATGGGTTCGCCTGCAAGGCCGTCCAGGGCAGCGGCACTGGGGAGGCCTGCAAGATGCGCCAGTTCCCTCGCGCGTGCGATGGAGGCCTGGCCGCGCACCGTGATCTGGTAGCCGGCAAGCGCCAGCCGGGAAGTGACCGTGAGAGGGCCGGCCCCACCCGCCGGAATTGCCACGATTGCCACGAGCGCCGGAGGTTGACCCGACGGCTGGCCCGGGGAAGCTGGCTCGGGCTCCAGCACCAGCTTGGCGGCATGGAACGGCGTGCTGAGCCCGTCCCCGCTTACTTGCAAACCCTCCACGGTAAAGCTGCCCGAAAGCGGACCCTGCGCTGTCGGGTGCGTGTTGCCAGAGGACACTTTGTGGGCGCGCTTGTTCGGTGCGCTGCCTTCAGGGGCGCTCTGCGAGTAACTCATCTTGCCGCTGATGGTGCCTGCGACCTCCAGCCCGGGGCCAAACCCGCTGCGGACGGTGCGCAACGCGTCCAGTCCCGCCGCCACCGGAATCCTGTCTACCTCGACAGAAAAATGAGGCAGAGCGCCATTCCCTGGCAGCTCGCCGGCCAGGTGAATGCGCCCGTCGCCGAGCGGCGAATCGCAGGCCAGGTTCTCCGCCGCGTGCAGTGAAAAGTGATACAGGAAGCCGCAGCTGGCGTCGAAATCCATAGGCGCCGCAGGAGCAAACTCAGCACGGTGAACGCCCGTCGCGCGCAGCCGGGTCTGGATCTGCGCTGCGTCCGGAGTGCCGTCCAGGTGCAACTCGCCGGTCAGGTCTCCACGCCATCCTGGGTCCGAGCCAATCACCAGCCGCATGAGTTGGCCGAGTTGCGCCTCTCGCCACTCCAGGTCCACATGCAGGGGTACCTTCCGTAGCTCCGTCGCACTCTGAGCTCTTGCCTCAAGCCGCACCAGGCCGGTGTCGGCCAGGTCCAGGCTCAGGTCGGTGCGAGCCGGCTGGCCGCGCAGCCGGATCCGCCAGTCGCCCGGCTGTTCCTGCCAGAAGGAAAGATCCGTCGCCACCAGCGAAAACGGCAGCTTCTCCGCGCCGCGCTTGAAGTTGATGCGGGAGTTGGTTGCCTCGAGGTAAGGCAGAGGCGTTGCCCGCCGGCCAGGTCCCGAGCGTCCCTCCGCGGGCTGCGCCTTGGCGGCCGCCGTGCGAAACAGCGGATCGAGATTCCAACGGCCCCCCGTAGTACGCACCACGTTCAGGCTGGCATTATCCACACTGATCGTGCCGATCTCCAGGCGCCCCCGCCAAAGCGACAGCAGCCGTATCGAAGCCGTGACCGTTTCGGCATGAAGAACGGGCTCGGCTCCGTAAGCCGGATCTTCCTCAACTGTCAGGTCAGTCAATACAAAGCCCGGCCGCGGAAACAGCCGCAGCTCGACCGAGGACAGGCGCACCGGCCTGCCCAGCGATTCGGACATCAAATGGGTAATCCGGCTCTTGTAGCGGCCGATGCTCACCAGCGGCGGCACAACGACGATCGCCAGCAGGGCCGCCACGACCGCCGTGGCCAGCCAAAGCCTTCTACGCTTCTTCTTCCAGCGTTGCACGTCTACCGTCATGGTCGTATCTATGGTAGTCGCTTCCGCCGGGGGTATTCGCTTCCGCCGGCCAGGTTCAGCGGATCAGGTGCAGCGTCCGGCTCCAGCGCGTATCGCTGAAGAAGTGCAGCGCCACGTGCAACATCCACGCCACATTGTTGCCGATGCCCGTCTGCTCCAGTTGATCGTCCGGCGTCTTGAACGACCAGTAGTTGAAAAGCGGCCGGCCGATAATGTTTTCCCGTGGCACAAAACCCCAGTAGCGCGAGTCCAGGCTGTTATGCCGGTTGTCGCCCATCATGAAGTACTTGCCCGCAGGCACCACCAGGTCGCCGTTCACAACGCGATTGGGAAAATCGACGGCCCACGCTTCGGTGGCGCCCCGCTCAACAGGGGGTAGCACGGAGGGGAACTCATCGAGAAAGTCATAATAGTTATCAGGTGTCGTCGGTTGAGCGTGGGGCTGGTCCTGCGCCGCGCCGTTCAGGATCACAATGCCGTCGCGCAGGTGTATATGGTCGCCGGGAACCCCCACTAGGCGCTTCACCAGATATGGATAAGTGGGCGACCCGTCCACCGGATCCGGATCCGCCACCGGCTTCAAAAACACCACCACGTCGCCGCGCCTTGGCTCGCGGTAGTGAACCAGTGGCATCCACTTCGACGGCGGAGCCAGCGTGATGCGGTCCACCACCAGGTGGTCGCCGATCAGCAGCGTCTTTTCCATCGATCCCGAGGGAATCACAAAATTCTGCCCCAGGAAGGTGAGGATGAACAGGCCCACCACCAGCACCGAACAGATGCTGGCAACCGCCTCATACGGCGTCTCTTCCACTCTGTGTTCAATGGGAACTGCTACCTGATCGGTAATGGATTCAGACTGCGCAATGGGGCTTGGCGTATTTTTCTTCGTCATCCTGTAGCTCGTTGTCAGGGTTCAGGGTACAGGGTTCAGGGGCCAAAAAAACTACGGTCCGCGGTCCCAGCCTTCTGCTGAACCCTGAACCCCGTACCCTGTTCTTAATGCACCACGCGGAAGATGCGCTTCCAACGCGCAAACCCCGTGAGTCTGGCCGAAAGCTGCCTGTCGTGTCCGAGTCTATCATCCGCGGCTTGGAGCGGGACCTGTTGCACATCGGTGGTCGAGGGCCGGGCGAGCGAGAAGTAGATCACCAGCGGCCGCGCCACAATCTGCGACCGCGACACAAACCCCCAGTAGCGGGAATCGTCGCTGTGGTTGCGGTTGTCTCCAAGGACAAAATACTCGCCCTGCGGGACCACCAGTTCCCCGTCGCGCGTCAGGCTCTGCATCTGGTGCCACCAAAGCGGGTCTACATCCGGATCGGTATACACCTTGGCGGGAAAGTCGTCGCGAAAAGGATTGCTAGCCGCCGGCTCGAAGGCTGCGTAAGGCTCTTCCTGGACGAGGCCGTTCACCAGCACCCGGCCATCTTCAATGCGTAGCCGGTCGCCGGGAATGCCCACCACGCGCTTGACCAGAAACGGGTGCGGCTGCGGATGGTGAAACACCACGATGTCTCCACGCGCCACGTCGCGGTAAGGCAGCACCCAGAGGCTCAGCCTGTCGGCCGGCGCATACACCTGCTTGTTCACCAGCAGGAAATCCCCCACCATCAAGGTATGCTCCATGCTCTCGGAGGGGATCAGAAAGGGCTGCAGCACAAAGGTATTCAGAAACAACGCCAGCACTACCAGCGAAAGCAGCGAGGCCAGCGCCTCCGGCACCGTGGGCAGGTGAATCCGCAGGTGCCTCATTCGCTGCACGGACTCACCCGGCTCTTGAGCTGTAACGCTCATTCCGCTGCTTGCTCCTCGTCTTCCGATGACGCTGCAACCAATCTGATCTCCCCTGCTTTCAAGCCATCCAACGCGCGCCGCGCGGCATCCTGTTCCGCCAGTTTCTTGGTGCTGCCTTTGCCGTGCGCCAGCGGCTGGCCCAGCCCTGTCTCCTTCGCCTTTAGACGGACTTCAACCAGAAACCGCTTATGGTGGTCGGGACCGCTCTCGCTCTTGACCTTGTAAACCGGCGTCCCCACCCGCGTCGACTGTGCGTACTCCTGCAGCGCCGACTTGTAATTGCCCAGAGCATCGCCCGAGCGCAGCTCTTCTGCCAACTGCTCGGCCGCATCTCCAATCACACTCTTGCGCGCAAACGCCCGCACCGGGTCCAGGCCGCCATCCAGGAACATCGCCCCCAGCACTGCTTCCATGCTATTCGAAAGCACCGTACTCTTGCTCCTGAGGCCGCCGCGCTCCTCGCCCCGGCTCAGCCGCAGATGGCTGCCCAGGCCGATCGCAATCGCCACCTCAGCCATGTGCTTGCGGCTCACCAGGTGCGCACGCACCCGGGTCAACTCGCCCTCATGCCACTCCGGATGCGCCTCGAACATGGCCTCAGCCACCACCAGCCCCAGCACCGCATCGCCTAGGAACTCCAGCCGCTCATTGTCTTCCGTGTCTGAATCTTCTTCCTTTCCGTGCGCGCCAGGCTGCCCGTTCGGCGTCCCCTCCCTTGCCGCCTTTTCATTCGCCGCCTTTTCGTTGGCGAGTGACCGGTGAGTCAATGCGCGCACCAGCAGCTCACGCCTGGCAAAGCCATGCCCGAGTGCGGTTTCGAGTTCGGCCAGAACTCCTTCCACGAGGCCCTCGATCCAACCCAGTCTCGCTCAATTCTAATGTGGTACCGATGCCACGCGCTTAGATTCACGCCCCGCACAGTCCCTTTTTCATGGTTGGACGGTACTTGGCAACCTGGGATGACTTGGCTGGGACTATTGCGGTGTCTGCGCTGCTGGCGGTCCCGTTGACCCCGCCGGCGGTGTTGCCGCGCGCGGTTTCACAGCCCCCGGGCCTGGGGCGTCGTCCTCGGAGTCCTCGTCGCAACTGTGCCCCTTCACGGCGTAAGCCGCCTTCACACCGCGCTCCGCCGCCAGACGCGTATCCTGCTGGCCGTCGCGCACCGTCAGCGCCAACTGATACTCCGACACCGCCTCGTCGCGCTTGCAGTCCAGGTCCAGCATGCGGCCCAGGTAAATGTGCGACCACGCCAGCAGCCGCTGATCCTTGCTGGCGGCGAGCGTCTTCTGGAACCGGTCAATGGCCTCGTCCGGATGCCCCGTCATGATGGCCGCGCGTGCCAGAATGAAGTTTGCCCGGGCCTCCGCCGCCACCGCCTCCAGGCTGTCGGAGTTGTCGGCAAGCGTCTTTTGCGCCAGGGCGCGCGCCGCGGTCACGTCGCCCCCTTCCAGCTTCGACTCGGCAAGATCCAGGCCCGTCAGCTTGCGCGGCTGGGTGCGGCCCAGCACTTCTCCGTCCGATTCCTTGTCGAACTCGATATTCCGCGCGCGATGCACCTGCTGGTCCACATCCATGCTGTAAACCATCTCTCCGATGGTGTCGCCCAGGCTGGCCGGATCCTTCTCAAAATTAATCAGCTGCTCATAAAAGTACTGCGTCAGCACATATCCCTGCGTCAAGTCGTGACGCACCGTGGCCACACGCACCGCATCCACCTTCTGCTGGTAAATCTGCCGTTCATGCTCGTAGCGAGGCAGTTCCGACCGGTCGGCATTGGCCGGAATCCTGAACACCGGAACCCCGGTATCCATGGTCCGCGCCTCGATGGCCTTGATCAGGCACTCGATGGTCAAAGGCACCGTATCGGAGCGGTAGCGGAACGCCATGGGAGCCTCGCGCACCTCTTTCAGGATCGGCTGCATCCGGTCGATGGCGTTGGCGCGCGCATTCAACAGCGGCTCGATCATGTAATGCAAATAGGTGTGGCGCACGTCGTCCATGCGTATCTTTCCATCCACAGGCGAAACCACCACAATGAAATCAGTGCCATAGATGCGCGCATTCACCAGGCTGGGGGAGAGCATGGGCTCAATCACCACCAGAAACCGGCGTCCGTAGTCGGTCGAAGCCGGCATCTTGAGATATGTATTGGTTTTTTGGATCATCGTGGACAGCGGATCGTGCAGCCGGTCGGCCTCTTTGTCGTAGGTCGAGTGCACCGCCAGCCAGATCCCGTGCAGATCCACATCGTTCACAAAGTCCCGCAGCAGCGGCACAATCTCCACCACCTGCGTCGAGTCGGGCGGCATCTGCGTCAGGTCCGCCGAGGTCTCCATCTCCGGCGGCGGCGTCAGGTACAAGGCCAGCGAGATGTACTGCGCAATATCGTGTTCCGTGCCCGTCATCCGGTGCTGGGCAATGTACAGGCAGACCTTGTCGCGCGCGGCGCGCGCCTCCTCGCTCCTGGCCAGCGCGTGGTTGACTTCGTCGCGCACGTGCTGACGAACCGGCGCGCTCTCCTCCAGCCCCTCGTCGTAGCCGCACGCGTTCAAGGCAGCGGCCATCAGAAACAGCGGCTCCGAACTGACCAGCGAAATGGTCGGCCCCGCCGGATCGATCGACGTCGGCGCCTGTTCCTGCCGAACCGGTTGCGCATTGGAACTCTGCGAAGACGAGCTTTGTCCCTTGTTCGATTTGTTGGAAGAGCTGTCGGAAGATTGCGGTCGGGCCACAGGGAGCGAAAACCCCGCCAGAAGACAAGAAAGAACAATCGAGAGCACCACCGACGTTCGCATTCTATAAAGCGTCATGAATAAACCCTGCCTGCAAGTCTAGTTAGACGCACCGGCACGGTCAAACGGGAGGCCCAATCAGAAGCCCCGCCCGGACCAACTCCGAGCGGGGCGCATCATTTTCTACTCCCTTAGTCCCTCAGTCCCTGCCTTTACCCCCGCACCGACACGCCGGAGAACGACAGCACCGCCAGCCCGCGCACCGGCTGGCCGAAGAACCGCGCCGGTTCAAACGTGCTGGTCAGCAGCATGTCTTCAATCTGCGAGCGGGTGGTGGCGTCGTTGGGGCCGGAGACAATGCGATAGTCGTACGTCTTGCCCTCCCCGTTGATGGAAACCTCGACCACCACCGGCGCGGAAAGAGCGCCAATCTGGTCGTCGCCCGTAGAGCTGGACAAACTCACCAGCCGCGGCGCCGTCGGGTTGCCCAGCGGCTCGTCCTTGCTGGCCTGCGCCATCTCCGGCTGGGCAAACATGGTAACCAGCACAATGATCGAACCCAGCAGCAGAACCGCGCTGGCAAAGCCCGCTCCCGCCTGCAGCAGGAACGGCCCCACCGTATTCTGCCAGGCCAGACTCCAGCCCTCAAGGGCGCTCCGCCGGCTGCGCGCGCGCTCCTGGCTCACCGCCACGCGAATCCGCAGCAGCAGATCCGCCGGCTCCGCAACAGGTCCCAGCTCGGCCAGCGACGCCTGCGCCTGGCGCAGCGACTTCCACTCCCGCGAACAGTTCCCGCAGTCGTCCAGGTGAGCCGCAATCAGCTGCATCTCCCGTCCGTTCAGCCGCCCGTCCAGATATTCCGTAAACCTTGTCTGTACTGCACTGCATCCGCTCATCGCGCCTCCTCTCCCAGAGGTACCTCAAATCCCCCGCTCCCCATGGAGCGTTCCGCGGCCGCAGGCGCCGTCAGGATGGCCTTCAAACAAGCTCTTCCCCGCACCAGCCGCGACTTCACCGTACCCAGGTTCACGCCCTGCATTTCCGCCACTTCTTCGTAAACAAACCCTTCAATGTCGCGCAGAATCAGCGTCGTCCGAAACGGCTCCGGAACCCGCTGCAGCGCCGCCTCGACCCGTGCCCGGTTTTCCTCATGCACAGCGATCTCGTAAGGCGACTCGGCCGGATCCACCAGCATCTCTTTCAGGCGCACCGGCGTGCCACGCTCACCCTCGGTCATCTCCTGCTCAATGGGAATTTCCCGCTGTTTGTGCCGCATCCACCAGCGCCGCTGGTTTGAGGCTTCGTGCAGTGCGATCCTGTAAATCCACGTCCGCAGCGAAGACTCGCCATGAAAATTGCCCACGCCGCGGAAGACCTTCACAAAAACTTCCTGGGCCAGGTCGGCAGCTTCTGTGCGGTCCTGCACGGTGCGCGCCAGCAGCGAGTAGATCGGCTGGTGATAGCGCGCGATCAGCCACGCAAACGCTTCCTCGGAGCCGCACCGCAACTCGGCAATGAGAGCCGCCTCTTCGGTTTGGAGCGTCAGCGCGCTGGCCAGATTGCCCATGGTGAGTTCCGCCTGCAAATCAGTGTCCTCCCCACCTTACCGCAACAGCAGTACATCGGTCATCTCAAAATCGCTCTTCGCTTTCATCATCCGAACAGCCGGCTCATGAACCCGAACACCCAGACCCCAATGCCTGTTGCGGCCACCCATCCCAACGCCAATTGAACCGCCGCCGGGAACTCCGATACTGCCACTGGGTGTGCGGGACACAGAACCAGGGCGATGCCCCAGGGTTCCACGCCCACATTCTCTTAGACACCGGAACACCCCCGCAATGTTCCCGGTCATGGCGTTTTCTCGCGCTCCACCTCGCAACCGCCCATCCGTCCTTTTTCCGAAGCCGGAAAGCTCCCCCCGCCGTTCCGCTCTTCCCGCCGTTCCCTGGAGCATTTCATCCACAGAACCTCCTTTCCGCTGCAATCGGGCCGAACCCTCATTCCATACGGCAATCACGCTGCATCTCCAATTGAAGCCGGGGTTTGACGAATCCCGTCCCAGCGGAGACAATGGAAGAGTTGCATCTCCGCAACAAGTGGGCCTGTGGCGCAGCTGGGAGCGCGCTTCCATGGCATGGAAGAGGTCATCGGTTCGATCCCGATCAGGTCCACCATAAAATCAACAACTTAGCGTACGGCCAAGAAAAACGCGATACGCTAAAGATACGTTGGTTCTCAAGCAGCATCTTCCGTGGCACTTTCCAGAACATTTCGTGAACGATCCATCAGAACATCGACCACCCGGCTTTGCGCCTCCCGCTTGGCTGGCGTCAGAGCCTTTGTGTAGATGTTCATTGTTGTCGAGATGTTGGCGTGGCGCATCAATTCCTGAACCACTTTCACATCTTCCCCGTTGGCTTTTAGCAGCGTGGAATAGGTGTGCCTGAATGTATGGAAACCCACCCACTTCGTGATTCCGGCCCGCTTCGCGGCAGGTTGCAGAAAACGATCCAAGAGCGTGTCAGCCCAAGGCGGCATTCTGCCTTGGACTCGCTCGCTGGCGAAAACCCAATCTTCCGGCTCTGCATAGGCGGTTTCCCGCTTCCAGGCCAGTAGTTCCGCAGTGGTGAATTCATCAATCGGCACCGGCCTGCGGGATGTCTCGGTCTTGCATTTTCCAACGATGCCATCAACGACTGATCGGGTGACTTCCATCTGCAATGCCTTCCAGTCGATGTCCTTCCATTTCAGGCCGAGAACCTCGCTGATCCGAAGCCCTGTCGTCGCTGCCACGATGCCAATAAGGCGCATCTTATGTGGCAGCTCAAGAATGAGCGCCCGGAACTCTACCGCTTCCAGAGGTTCGGTCACCCGTGTCCGTTTGGTGCTCTGACGAACGGCAAACATGGGGTTCTCCCCATCGTTGAGCCAACCGTACCGGATCGCGTGTTGAAAAACTTCGCTCATAACGCCCTTGATTTTCGCCTTGGTTCCGTTCGACAGATCGTCAATCGAACCAAGCCACCGTTCTACTGACACGGCCTTGATCTCCTGAAACCGGCAATTGCCCCAACGGGGAACAATTCTCGTCTTCAGATAGATCCCATAGGTTTGTTTTGTCTGGCGTACCTTTCGCTCAGAGGATTTCTCCAGATCCAACTCGATCATCTGGTAATGTTCCACCAATTGTTCGAATGTTTCCGGCCGCCCCTCGGGGCGGAAGGTGTGTTGGTTGATGTCGAGGCTCAATGTCGAGACAGCTTTCCATGCGGCTGTTTCCGTGGAGTACTGCTTGACTGAGCCAACCACGAGAGACCGCATCTTGGGCTTACCGGTGGCATCAATATCTCGCCATCTGTAAACCCATACTTCCGGTCCTTTCGTGCGTTTGAGCCGGCTAAAAAAGCCGTGTTGATACCGCGGTCGATTCAAGGGATTTTCTCCTCTTTCCGACCCCGATGGCTACCTGATTCTACCGTTTTTGATTGAACCCAGGAAGCCAATTCTGAAATCCGAAAGCGCCATGTGTGGCGAATTCCCTCTCCAAGGGGATGAGCCGGGATCGAGCCTCGACGAGCAAGGCTTAATAGTGTTTTGCGCGGAACGCCGAGGAAATCAGCAGCTCGCTGGCCGTCGACGAACTGTTCGTGC
>DATKGE010000236.1:0-7925 GCA_035510955.1 Occallatibacter sp.
CCGTTTGACGAAGACTTCGCGGCTGTCGAGGTTGCTGAACAGGTCGACGTACCTCTGGCGGTAGCGCAGCTCCACATCGGCCAGGCCGTGAAACTTCTCGGGCAGCGCCAGCATGGCCTTGGCGAGAAACGTCAGTTGCTCGACGTGTACCGTCAGCTCGCCAGTCCGCGTGCGGAACAGGTAGCCCGAAACGCCGATGTGGTCACCCAGGTCGAGCAGATTGTAGAGGGCGAATCCGTTCTCGCCTACCGCGTCCAGCCGGACATAAATCTGCAGCCGCTCGCCGCCCTGTTGCAGCGTGGCGAAGCCGGCCTTGCCCTGGGCGCGGATGGCCATGATGCGTCCGGCCACGGTTACCATGACGCGGTTGGAGTCAAGCTCCTCCGCAGTCGCCTCGCCCCAGCGCGCGCGAATCTCGGGAACGGTAGCGGCGGGAGCGGCATCCGAGGCAGGGAAGCGGTTGGGATAGGCGGCCTGGCCCAGCTTTTCAATTTCCTCTAGTTTTGATCTGCGCAAGTCGAACAGGCTGCGCTCAAATTCCGAATCGAACACGAATGTTTCCTTCCGATGTGGGGACGAAAGCCCAAAAGGGAAGTATACCCGCCGGGGCAATCGCATGAACGTCCGATGAAGGCACGATGGTGGCTCGTTCCGCCCCTACGGGGCGGACAGATTCGGTTGCGGCGCGTTCCCCGGATTGCGCTGCGCTCCATCCGGGGCTATTTTCGTCTCTTCCCTCCGGGAAGAAATGCAGGATTTGATCGGCAGGGCGGGAGAATGAACCGGTTCCGTCAACAAAATTCTCCAAGCGATTGCCCTTGGTAAACAAAAATTCTCCATGCGATTGCCCTTGGTAAACACGCTCCCCGCCGCGGCCCGTTTGCGTGGCCCTGTATGCTGAGGAAGAGCTTCCATGCCTTTTAACCGCCCCATTCCGGAGTCCAAGCCTCGGCCCAGATTTGGCAGCGGGCTGGCCAGCCTGGTGGAAGCCGAGAAGATGTTGCAGATTGCCATTCTGCTGCCGTCGTCGGCCTTTATCGGCTGGCTGATCGGCGCGTGGTTGGATAAGAGTCTGCACCAAACTTGGATCAGCCTGGTGGGGATACTGTTTGGCGGCATCTCAGGGCTGGTGTATGTGGTGCGCCTGGTGATCGCCGTCAAGAGCAATCCCAAGCCAGGACCCAAGGCTGGAACCGGACCGGGGAACTCCTGAATCGAACCATGAGCGAACAACCCCATCCGATTGCCTTCCTGACCGACGAGGCTCTTCAAGCATTGCTTAAACGAGCGATGCGCATCACCCTGATTCTTGGGCTGGTTGTTTCGCTGGTACTGACGATTGCCTCCGGATGGCGCAACGGCGCCATGCTGATGACCGGAGCGCTGATTTCGGCGGCCAGCATTCTGGAGTGGCAGCGCCTGGTTCGCCTGATCAACGCCCGCATGAAGAATCAAAAAGCTCCACGCGGAGCCATTTTGGTGATCGGTTTTTTCCTTCTCCGCCTCATCTTCTTCGCTGCGGCCATTTATGGTAGTCTGAGATGTTTCCAGGGTTCGCCCATTGCGCTGGTATGCGGCCTGAGTCTTTCGGTCGCGACGCTGACGTGGGAGGGGCTCCGCCTGTTGCGGGACTGACGCGGAGCTGAGCATCGGCTTCGGCCGGCTGACGACCCGGCCCGGAATCAGAAAGAACTTTTGCCTTCATGCACGAATCGCTGGCCATTACCCACCTGTTGAATCGCCTTTTTGCAGGCCCCGTGGACGCTCTCCTGCAGTTGGTCGGCGTTCATCCCGCTCATCCCGCTCATCCCGCCGCACCCATCGATAACGCCTTTGCACTGGAGTTGCTGGTGGTTCTCGGGTCCATCGTCTTCTTCATTCTGCTGCGCTTGACGCTCTCGGTCGAGAAGCCGGGCACGCCTCAGCAGATTGCGGAAATGGTCCACGAGTTTATCGGCGAGCAGGCGGAGTCAATCATCGGACACGGCTATGAGCGTTTCCAGGCCTTTGTGACCTGCGTTTTCATGTTTGTGCTGATCTGCAACCTGATTGGCCTGATTCCGGGCGTCAAAGCGCCTACCCAGTCGCCGGTTGTGCCGCTGGGGATGGCTGTGGCCGTTTTTCTCTATTACAACTTCCACGGCATTCGCGCGCAGGGGCCAATCGGCTACCTGAAACATTTTGCCGGACCCATCTGGTGGATCGCGTGGCTGCTGTTTCCCATCGAAATCATTTCGCACCTGGCCCGCATGATGTCGCTTACCATTCGTCTTTGGGCCAACATGTTCGCCGGCGATCTGGTCACGCTGGTCGCTTTTTCACTTATCCCGGTGGCACTCCCGGCAGTCTTCCTGGGGCTGCACCTCTTTGTTTCAGTGATTCAGGCTTTGGTATTCACGCTGCTGGCCATGATTTATCTGGGCCAGGCGGTAGCCCATGAGGGCGTGGAATCACCTGCGCTGTAGGGTTTTGGTCGAGTACGGTTTTGGCCGATGCGAGACTCTCGTCCTGGACGAGAAAAAGATTCCGCCGGAGAGCGCTTCCGCTCCGGGTAAACGGAAGACCGCGAGAGTGAGGGGGCCAGCACGGTGAGCCTCAACCACCCACTGGCGGTCAATCTCAGGGAAGCTGGAGAAATATGCGCAAACTGCAACAAGTTCTGATGCTACTGTCTCTTCTTTGCTTTGCCGTTCCGGCGTTTGCGGACGGCGGTTCCCCAGCCGTCAACCTGGCGCCCATCGGCATCGGGATAGGCATCGCGCTGGCCGCCGGTCTGTGCGGAATCGGACAAGGCAAGGCCATCGCCTCGGCAACGGAATCCGTGGCGCGCAATCCAGGCGCTACGGCCAGCATTCAATTGCTGTTGATTCTCGGCCTGGCCTTCATAGAGTCCCTCACTCTGTTCACCTTCGCCCTGATCTTCATCAGGATCAAGCCCTGATTTTCATCCAGACGAGGTAAGCCGAATCCTTGATCGACCAAACCGGCCTCACCCATGCGGGTGGGGCTGCTTTGTCTAAGCGAGTATTTCATGTTCCGCCTATGCAGATGCTCTGCGCCCTATTTCGGGACGGAGCTAGTGTTCTGTCCCGGAAATTCTCATCAGAAATGTCAAAGGCCAAACGCAGATTCTTCGGCTCACCACCCCCAAACTGAAAGACGTTTGGGGCCCCGTTCGCTCAGAATGACAACCCGATAATGTTAGGAACTTCCGGGACGCCACACTAGTGGCTCGCCTGGACTGCAGGCCAGGAGTTTGCGCGCAGCATCTCAATGGCCTGCTTGTAGCTCAAGTCCGCAGGCAACGGAACAAACTCCGTGTATTCCTGCACGGAATTCGAGTTTTTGGCCTTGAAGAGGACGCGCCCGTTCATCACCAGCTTCAGGTGCACGATGCGCCACTGGTGGTCGCCCACATCCGCCTGCTCAATCTCCACCGAGCCGCCCTTGTCGAGTTCGCCCAGAATGCCCCAGCCAAAGTCCTTGTCCTGCTGCAAAGTGCCCGCCAGGCGCATCACGCGCTCCTCGACGGGATCGATCCATATCTCGCCGGCCATGGCGGTCAGTATGCCCGTCTCCAGGTCCGGTGGGTCGAAGTGGGGGTTGGGCTTGAAGGTGAATTTTTCCACTGGCCCCGTGCTGGCTGTGCCGGGGCCTGCAAACTCGTAAAGAAACGCCTTGGGCAGAACGCGCAGCACCTTCAGGGCCCGAGCCGTATCGCTGTCCTGGCTCTGCTTGCGGTGCTGTTGCAGGCCGGGATTGTCCACGAGCGCCTGCAGGCGGGCCTGCTCCTGTTGATCGCCTGCCGGACTCAGCGGCTGGTCGTCGATAGAGAGCAGCCGGGCCACATCGCCATCGCGGGTTTCAACAATCTCCTTGGTCGAGGTCAGCCGCGGGCTGGTCTTGCGCAGCCGGTAGCGCAAGGGATGGCTCGCGTGGCTCAGGTCCTGGGCGGCGCGCGATTCCGTGGCCAGAGCTCTCTCCACCAGCGCCTGGGCCTGCGCGGGCGCCAGGGTTGGCTGAGCAGCCTGGCCCTGCAACCACACACCGGCCCACGAAAAATAAAAGAAGAGCAGAAAGAAGCAGCGCACTGGGTATAGTTTACCGACCATTGCGGCCCCGGGCGCTGTAATTCGGCTTCATGAAGATATAGACGCGGCGACGGGTCCACGGATTCCCGGATTGAAGCAAGGCACCCCGGTTGCGTATAGACGACGGATTCCCGGATTGAAGCAAGGCCCCCCGGTTGCGTATAGTTCGATCAGGGGAGATTTTTAGTCCTCGGAAGGAATCCAACTATGGCAGTGGAGAACACTCCAGCGCGCATCGGCAAGAGCGTGATTATTTGCGGTGAAGTAAAGGGTAGCGAAGACTTGATTGTGGATGGGCGCGTGGAGGGAACCATCAACCTCTCCGAAAGCCGTTTGACCATCGGGCCCAGTGCCGATGTGGCTGCCGATTTAGCGGCCAAGGACGTGTTGATTCTCGGTCACGTTCACGGCAACGTGGTGGCCGGCGGCCGGGTGGAACTGCGCGCCGGCTGCGTAATGGAAGGGGACATCCGCGCATTGCGCCTGGCGGTTGAAGACAACGCGGTATTCCGGGGACGAGTGGACCTGACCCAGGGCGCCGCTGCCAAGGCGCCGGAGGCGCCGCAAAATGGCGGGGCCGATTGACCGGATGCTCGATTTCCAGTCTGTCAGACAATCCGCTGTCTGACTGCAAGGGGATTTCAAGTTGCTAGGCCGTTGGTTCGAAAAGAAGCAGGACGGCGGCTCTCCCGCCCCCGCTGCCGGACTCAAGGGGCCGAGAGTCCCGCGGCACTCGGGCGGCTGGTCGGAGGTGCGCAAGCGGCTGGAGAGCGAGCCCGGCCTGCGCATCATCGACGTGGGCTTCACCTCGCCTGCGAATATCAATTACCTCACCGGGCTGGGCCACAGTGTCTTCCTGGCCAACCTGGTCCATGATGCGTACACCGGCGAGTGGACCACCGGCACCGACGAAGACGGAAAGCCCATCTGGAATGTGGAAGGCTTCCTGGAGCACGCGCTCAATTTTTCCGGGCGCATGTTCGATGTGGTGCTGCTTTGGACCGCCCTCGACTATCTGCCTGAGCCGCTCGTCGCTCCCGTTGTCGTTCGACTTCACGCGTCCATGAATCGGGGTGGCCAGGTGCTGGCATTCTGCCACACGCGCACCACGGGCGAGGAGACGGTTCACTGCCGCTTTCATCTCACCGCCGGCAACGACGTGGAGGTGCAACTGGCGCAGCCGTTTCCCATTCAGCGTGCTTTTACCAATCGCAGCATTGAGAAGCTGTTTGCCGGCTGGTCCGGCCACCGGCAGTTTCTCGCCAAAGACAGCGTTTCTGAAGTTATTATGACGCGCTAAGAAAGCTCTGAATAGGTCATCGGCATCCCCTCGGGGGCTAAAGCCCGCGTTCATTTTTGGGCAGTTACGGCACGACTAAAGTCGTGCCCTTTCAAAACATCGATTTATTCAGAGGTTACCTAAGTCATAGGAGGAACAAGTTATGAGCTCATCTAAAGGAACGCGCATAACATGGCTCGGTCACTCCACCGTGCTGGTTTCAACAGCCAAGGGCACGAACATCCTGATCGATCCATTTATCGCCATGAACCCAAAGTATCCAAAGGATTTTGTCCTGCCGGAGAAGATTCACTATATCCTGCTGACGCACGGGCATATCGACCACATGGCGGACACCGTGCCGGCGGCGGCAAAGCACGGGTCAACTGTCGTGGCCATCTATGAACTGGCTAACTATGTGGCGGGCAAGGGAGTTAAGAATACCATCGGCATGAACCTGGGCGGAACCGTGCAGCTGGACGACGTTGCAGCCACCATGGTGGAAGCCAAACACTCGGCCGGCGCCCAGGATGAAGATGGCACACACTATGTTGGCGTGGCGGCAGGTTATGTGCTCAGCATTGCGGACGGTCCGACCCTTTATCATGCCGGAGATACAGCGGTCTTCGCAGATATGCAACTTATCCGCGAGCTATACCAGCCGGAGATAGCCATGTTACCGATCGGCGGCCACTTCACCATGGGGCCAAAGGAAGCCGCGCTGGCGGTGCGTTACCTGGGGCCGAAGACGGTGCTGCCGCTGCACTTCGGCACATTTCCGCCGCTTACCGGAACGCCCGCGCAACTGGCCGCCCTGGTCGATTCCAAGGTCGACGTGGTGCGCTGGTCGCCGGGAGAATCCTTTTAGTTTCAACCTGCGTTTCGGGC
The DNA here is from genome assembly GCA_035510955.1 of Occallatibacter sp. Lineage (GTDB taxonomy): Bacteria > Acidobacteriota > Terriglobia > Terriglobales > Acidobacteriaceae > Telmatobacter. The sequence goes on from DATKGE010000236.1 coordinate 6,259, forward strand.
AGCGACAAGAAGGGCCGGCTCGATAGCCGGCCCTTCTTGTTTTGATCCTTCATGCTAACTTGCGGCCGCGGCCTTCTTCTGCTCTGCCCAGCGCTTCTTGACGGCGTCGGCAATGCGTTTGCGTCCTTCAGGAGAAAGATTCCGCTTCTTCCTGGCTGGTTTTCTGGCGGCCGGAGCAGCTTTAGCTTTCTTCGATGCTGGGGCTCCCTTACCCGCCAGCAATGCACGTGCATGCCGCAATTGTGCGATTTCTCGATCGATCTGCATCAGTATCTCTGAAACTCCCACGATTCCTCCTGTTTGGTCCTGATCAGTGGCAGAATTGCCGTTCTTCCGTGTGTATTTTCGAAAATTCTGTAGATCGAAACCCAAGCGTCAAAGTCAGCGCGACCCAAAGAGCCCGTGACCTTTATGGGCTTGAACTAGCCACGTACTTATCGAAAATGCCGTTAGGGGGAAACGATTGCGGGTTAGCCACTCGGCCTGTGAAACACAATACGCAACTGAGGACTTTTTTACAAACAAAAAAATGAAAAGATAGCAGTGCGCGAAGTTATTTCTGGATGGGAGAATCTTCTTCGCGTGCCAAGGTCATAAAAGCCTCTTTCCGGGGCCAGCTATAAGTTGATATTTCACACGCTAGAGATAGGAGATAGTCTTGGGGCGAGGGGTTCTACCTTCTTGCCTATAATCGGTGACGGTATCCTGGTCGGTGCTTACTTCAGGGCAGGCGGGGGCTTGGCTGGAAGCGCGGGCTGCTTGCCGGTTTGCGGAGCAGCAGGAGGATCCTGGCTGCCGACGCGCAGATTCACGGGAGAATCCGCTGCGCGATAGTTTCGCAGGTCGCGCAGAATCTCCTGTTTCTCGCGGGCATACAGTCCGGCCAGCCGGGTAAGAGCGTAGGTGATGATATCGCTATGGTGCAGGTCCGCCATCGAGGGATCGCGGCGCATATTCAGCCACAGCCGGTGAACTAACTGCACGTCGTCCGGGCTGAGGTTCGGCGCGTGCGGCCCAATGTAAAACACCTTGACCTGTCCGCTTGCATCGACCACGTAGAAATTGAACTGCCGCTTCGGTTCGGGCAGCGCTTCCCATGCCTGTCCCATGTGAAAGGCCTGGTCTGCGGCGGTCATCTTTGAGGAGATGCTGGAGATCACTGAGTCTACTTCCAGCGAGTTTGCGCCTTGAACCAGCGCGGCGAACACGTCGCCCGCGGGCACCACCAGCAGAGAGACCTTTTTGCCGAAGCTCTCGGCCACGGAGACAGCCTTGGTGAAGACCATCTGCTCGTGCTCACTGAAGCTTTGTTCCTCGGCGCTCAGATACTCCGGCCCGCCCGCGCCCATCATGCGGACGCTGATCACCACCACGTCCTGATCGTCGGTGCTGGTGCGGGAAAGAGTCCATTTCAGGGCCAGCGGATTGGAAGGGTCGCGCATGGTGACCATGACGCCGCCGGGGCGAATGGCTGCCGACTCGCGGCTAATGGTGTCCTGGTGCTCGAGCTGAAAGTGGTCCTTCATCTGCCGCGCGGTGATAGCGTGCTTGCGCAGGTTCTGGCGCTCGGAGATGGTGAAGATGATGAAGAAAGCCGCGGCGAATACGATCCCGCTCACTGTCGCAACGGACTTGGTAAACAGATTCACGATGGCCGTCGAGAGCAG
>DATKGE010000237.1:0-6221 GCA_035510955.1 Occallatibacter sp.
ACTGCTTCCGAACGGCTGAGAGCGTGAATCGAGGCCCACAGTGGCCGAACCCAACCGCCCCGTCACCTTCCCTCACAAACGCAGACTTGATGGAATTTACGAATCGATCTGCCCACGATGTTTCATGACAGTTGGCAGCAATGCCAATGAAGACGACTTGGTTCAGTCGGAGAATACCCACGTGTGTTTTGGATTGGACCTGAGTGAACTACTGCGCCCGAAGAATCAAAAATGAGGTCTTGCGGCCACAGGCTGACGCATTCGTGGTGCGGACCGCAATTGCGATTTAACCGCGTCGGTCTTCCAGGCGGTATAACCGCTCGATAAAAGCGACAGAGTCATCCGGGAACTCAATTAACTCTATAAGCTCATCCGGCAACCGCCGGATTTGCGCGTCGGTGAGCGGCTTAGCCAAGATGAACCGCAGAGCCACAGGCGACCGTGGACCACCGTGCATACGCCATTCGACTAACAGCGATCTGTCGTCTGCAACGGCAATCGTTAATGCCTCGCGGATGCGTATGGAATCTATGGTCCCGACCTCCGATTGCCATACATAATCGGCTGGACCGGCCCAAGTGTACATAACCCATTTGTGGACGGGACTAAAGTGATTGACTGAATAGCTGAAGTTCGTCTACGCAGGCCAAGGGCTACGAGGATAAATCGTCGACAAACTGTTCGCCGGAAAGAGGAGGATGATCCTTTACAAGAAATTTCAAATCTTGGTGACTATACATGTGAAGTTTGCCGCAATTTTGGCATCGAAACCGGAAACACGATTTGGGAGCGGCCCCGCAACACTGAGGCGATCGCGATTGACATCCCGATTGGATTGCTCGATAGACCAAGGGCGTGCGACCTTGCGGCGAGAAGCTTGCTTGGACCCGTGCGTGGATGTAGCGTCTTCCCAGCAGCGTGCCGTGCCTCGTTGCAGGCTAGGGAGTATCGACAGGCGTCCGAAATCAACCGGTAGAAAATGGGTCGAGGGCTGAGTCGGCAGCCCTGGTGCATTGGTCCAAAGATCAAGGCTGTCGATGACGCGATCAGCTCCACCGCACAGGACTGGGCCTTCGAAGTTCACCCGGAAGTTTGCTTCTGGGCGATGAACAATCGCATTCCGAGGGCATTCAGGAAGAAAAGGAAGGAAGGGAAGTCTGAAAGGCGTGCTCTGTTGAGCAAAGTCTTTCCGGCGATCGAGGATCACATTCTTCGCCGTCCTGTTCACGCTGGTATCGACGACCTCCTCGACGCTGCTGCGGCAGCATGGACAGCGCTTCGCATTCACACAGGGACTGCCGAGTGCGTCTGCCCTCCGGAACGTGACGAGCGAGGTTTGGAAGTCGCGATCCGCTACTAGGAGTCGCTGTGTCCTTGAGGGGGCTTAACAAGCATTCCCAATCTGTCACTCACTTCGTTAGCGGAATAATTGTCGCGAACCCTTCGTCGAAACTTAGAGGTTAGCCATTAGGGCGTGCGCCACTGTTTGACGAGCTTGATCGGCGCCAGACTGAATCTGACGCTGGAATTTCCGTTCCTCTGCGGGCTTAACGAATTTCATATTTTTAGGGTCGTACAATCGGACAGACCAGGGATGCTTCCGGCAGGTTACGGTTGTGACGGTTCTGCCTTGATATCGTTCGTGAGCACGAGTGAATGGCCAACTCCAATTCTCGCTATCTTCCGAGCAGGAACACGCAGTACGATTGCGAAAAAGTCCCAATGCGACATCTCCGAACTGCCGATCAGCCCAAATTACGCCGCATCAATAAATTTGGTCGCCGGGCGACGTAGAGTGGCCGCTTCCAAAGACGATTATGGTTCTGTTCGCATTTAGGCGCCATTGCATCAGAGTTGCACACTTGGCGGTCATAAAGAAACGTAATCTAGCCCATAGGGAACTGCAGAGTTCACGCTGGGCCTCGACGCGTAGGCTTACACGGAGATTTTGCTTTCTGCTGTTCGATCTCCGCTTCTATCGGTTGTCCCAGCGTACTGTCGTGAATATTTGTCCCCGGAATCGTGTCGGCTTCTGAGTGGATCTGCGCGTTGCAAAGGATAGTGCTCGGCGGCTACTCGTCGGACGACTCGTAGCAGACGCGTGATGGTGTGCAGCGGGAGAGGTGGACGTAGTGTTCGTCAGGCCCTGCGGGACCCATGGTGCGCAGACACCAATAGGTCGAGGTGGCATCGACCCCAGGGAGCCAGGACTCGGCATTCAAAGGGGAGGTACCATATGGATTTTTGGTGCGAAGGCACTGGCAGGGCTGCGGAGGGCGTTCGGTCGCGCTCATGCGGTTTCCTTTCTGCGGCTGTTGCGTGCGACAGCGGACGGGGACTTCGGTTAACCGGCGGCACTCGGGTCGCGGTCCATTTGTCCGGCGGCAAGCAGGATTGTGCGGTAGATGGCAGCCGGAAAAAGCTGGACTTTATAAGCATTCATAGAGAGCGGCATGGCACCCGTCATGGATGCTCGGCCAGCGGCGCGGGCGGTTTCAGGGGTAATGGGTTTGCCAGTGAGCGCGGCTTCTGCTTCCTGAGAGCGCCGTACGACGGGCGAAGCGGCGCCCATGGCGACGACGGCGCGGCGGCAGAGATTGCCATCCATTTCGAGCAGAATACCGGCATCGGCAATGGCCCAGTCGTGGCTCTCCTTCTCGCCGTATTTTTGGTAGGCCGAACGCGTTCCGGTCGCTGGCTTGGGGATGTGGACAGCGGTGAGTAGCTCATCCGCGGCCATGACATGGAAACTGTGCGGGTTCGAATCGGGCTGAAGATAGAAGTCGCGGATAGCCACAGTTCGCTTGCCCTTTGCGGCAGAAGTGAGCTCCACGCTGGCGTCCAATGCGAGCAGGGCAACCGCTCCAGAGGATGGCGCGACGGAGGGACAGCCGCCATAATCCATGATGGCGTGGTATTGGTTGAGGCCGGAGAAGGCGTAGCAAATGTCCTTGCCTTTGCGGAGACATTGAAAGTCGGCGGAGCGATAGTACCAACACTGGAGTTGTTGCAACAGATTCCCGCCGAGCGTCGCCATGTTTCGGATGTGCGGCGTAGCGGCGTGTCCGCAAGCGTCAGCGAGCACGGTGTATTGCGAGCGGATGGCAGGGTCGTCGGCGACTTCAGCCAGGGTGGTCAGGGGACCAATGGTCAAGCCTTGAGGTGTGGGATGTATGCCACGCAGCGCCGGGATGTTTCGGATGTTCACAAGGCGTGTGGGGGTATCGGTGCCGTTCTTCATGCGGTCAAGGAGATCAACGCCGCCAGCTTTAACGATGGCACCGTCCTTGAGTTGAGAGAGGGCGTCATCGATCGTGGAACAATCTGCGAGAGCGAAGGAATTCATACAGGCTCCGTCGAAGGTTGGGGCTGGTTGAGGGCTGCGAGCACAACTGCGGGTGTCATAGGCAGTTGGCGAATGCGGACGCCGGTGGCGTTATAGACGGCGTTGCCGATGGCGGCTCCAGCGGAGATGATGCCGGCGGCTTCGCCGATGCCTGACGCGTCAGTCGAGCTTTGCCCGATGTAGGACTCGACGAGCTGGACCTCGATCTGCGGTACTTCGTACGAACCGGCGATCTTGTACTTGTCCAGGTTTGAGTTGACCATGAGGCCGTAGTTGGGATCGAGAAGCCGGTGCTCGAAGAGGGTGTAGGAGATACCCTGAATGACGCCACCATTAATCTGACTGATGACTTGGGCGGGGTTGATGGGGCGGCCGCAATCGTGGACGGCGAGTACTCGTTTGACATGGATGCGGCCAATCTCAGTATCGACGTCAACCTCGGCAATATCGACGCCGCCATAGGTGTCATATTTGCTGGGATCGTAGTCGGGGATACGCTTGGCCTGGGCGGAAACCTCATCGGTATTCATTTTGGCGGCGGCGAGGCGGAAGGGGATGGGCTGGAATTTGCCCGAAGCGCTGCGCACCATGCCTCCGCTAAGGATGAGATCGGCAGGCATTGAGCTGAGCGCCGGGGCGATGCTCAAGAGGAATTTCTGCGCGGCCTGCCAGGCTGCGTCGCGCACTGCGGGGGTGAGGGAAGCTGTGGTCACGCTCCCGCCGGAGTTAGGGCCAACGGGATAATTGGTGTCGCCGATCTTGACAGAAACTTTGGCTGGCTGCACGCCGAATTGTTCGGCGAGGATCTGCGCGAGAACGGTCTTGATGCCGCTGCCAATGTCTTGAACGGCGGAGAGAACTTCGATGGAGCCATCCTTATGAACGCGCACTTCGGCCCCACAGTTCATGGTAAGGTGACGGTACCAAACCGACTGAGAGAGACCGATGCCGCGCTTGATCGGTCCGGGATCGGCGTTGGGTCGGGGATTGCGGGACTTCCAGAGTGCGCTTTCGCGGATGATCTGGCGCTGCACACGGCGGACAGGATTCTCGTCAATGCGGTCGCGGAGGTCCAGGAGGTCCATGTTGAGGCGGGCAGCGAGCTCGTCAATGGACTGCTCCAGCGCGAAAGCCCCCTGCGGATGGCCGGGAGCGCGGAAGGCAGCAGCAGGACCGGCGTTGATGAAGACGTCATTCTCCTCGGTGTGCAGCGATGCCCACTTATAGAGGTTGGCTGCGGGGCCGGAACAGCCGGCACCAGTTCCGCAGCCCGCGGTGCCGTAGCTGATGAGCTTGATGGCGGTTATGGTGCCGTCCTTCTTCGCGCCGATGCGGAGCCGCTGATCTGAGCTGGGGCGATTGCCGACGGAGAGATGCTCCTCCTGGCGGTCGAGCATAAGGCGAACCGGGGCTCCGGTTTTGCGGGAGAGCGCCGCTGCAACGACTCCCGGATTGCCTGCGCCGAACTTGGCGCCGAAGCCGCCTCCCATGAATTCGGTGATGACGCGCACCTGAGACTTGGGAAGGCGGAAAAAGCCGGCAAGCTCCTCTCGAACACTGGCGGTCCCCTGAGTCGATGCGTAGACGGTGAGTAACTCGGGCCTCCAGTCGGCGACGACTCCGTGAGTTTCGAGTGCGGAGTGGGTCTGCACCTGAGTGGTATAGCGGGCATCCACGATCACGTCGGCGTCTTTGAATCCCTGCTCGGCATCGCCATGTTTGTGCACGGAGGGACCGTGCACGTTGCCGGTCTGGGGAATGCCGCCTTCGCTTCCGCCGCCGCCCGCAGTTCCAGCTTCATCGGCCGCGCCCGGAAATACCAGGGGCGCATTGGCTTCGCGAGCCAGGTCCACATCGACCACGAAGGGCAGGGCTTCATACTTTACCTGGACTTTGGCGGCGGCTTCCTGGGCCGCCAGGGGCGTGGTGGCGGCTACGGCGGCCACAGGCTGTCCGGCGAAGCGGACGATGGGATATTTCGTACGTTCCAGGGTAGGATCGCGCAGCACGGCAGCGCCGAGCAGCAGCTCGATGACGTGCACCCCCTTTACACCAGGATGTCGCTCCGCGGCAGTGGTGTCGATGGAAAGAATCCTTGCGTGCGGAATCGAGGCATTGACGAAGCTGGCGTAGAGCATGCCAGGCAACTGTACGTCAGCGGTATAGCGGGCGCGGCCGGTGACCTTGGCATGGCCGTCCCATCGTTCGGGCGACTTGCCGATATAATCCAGGTCTTTGTTAACGGGCAAGACGGGCGGCTCTGAGGTGGGAACAGTGCGCTGTTCCTCGTGAAGCGTGTAACCTGGGATGCCGATCGGCATGCTGACAGTTCTCGTCACGGCGCCGATGGAATCGACAGCGTCGCTGTGGATTGCATCGGGAAGCAGATCCGTAGTGTCCATCGCCATAAAGTTCTCTCCTAAGCCTTGCGTGTGAGCTGGCTGGCTGCGTCGAGAGTCGCAGCAAAAACTTTGGGGTACGTGCCGCAACGGCAGAGATTGCCGGAGACGGCGTAGCGCACATCGGCTTCGGTGGGATGAGAATTCTTCTCAAGCAGTGACACACAACTCATGACCATGCCTGGAGTGCAGAAACCGCACTGCATGGCGTCGTGACGGACAAAGGCTGCTTGCACCGGATGCATCCGCTCATCGGATGAAATGCCTTCGATGGTCGTGATCTGGTGGCCGACCGCATCGAAGGCCAGCGTCATGCAGCTATTCACGGGCATCCTGTCGAGCAAGACAGTGCAACTGGAGCATACGCCACGATCACAGCTCACTTTGGTGCCTGTCATGTTGAGCTGGATACGCAGGGCGTCGGCAAGAGTTGTGCGCGGCTCGATTTGCAAAGCGTGCTCTTCGCCGTTGACGTG
>DATKGE010000238.1:0-9875 GCA_035510955.1 Occallatibacter sp.
GTGGCGCTGGTCGGCGATCTGCGCGAGGTACTGGAGCAGCTACTGCCGCGCGTCTCTAGCCGCGACGGTTCCGAGTGGATCAGGACCATCGACGCCAGCAAGGGCGCGGTCGCCGTGCGCGACATCAAGAACCTTCCCGACCTCGGCCACCTTTACGCTGCACACGTCATTCACGACATCTGGCGCATCACCGGAGGCAACGCAATCGTGGTCACCGACGTGGGCCAGCACCAGATGTGGGAAGCGCAGTATTTTCACCATGAGCATCCTCGCTCTCTCATCACTTCGGGCGGCCTGGGCACCATGGGTTTCGCGCTGCCCGCGGCCATCGGCGCAAAGACCGCCTGCCCCGACAAGGAGGTCTGGGTGGTGGCCGGTGACGGCGGCTTCCAGATGACTGCGGCCGAGCTCTCCACCATCGTTCAGGAAAAAATCAAGATCAACATCGCCATTATCAACAACGGTTTTCTCGGCATGGTGCGCCAGTGGCAGCAGTTCTTCTACGACAGCAACTACGAATCCACGCCGCTCATCAGCCCGGACTTCGTTAAGCTAGCCGACGCCCACGGCATTTCGGGGCTCACCGTCCGCACACGGCCTGAAGTGGCCGGAGCCGTTGCTGAGGCCCGCTCCGCGCCGGGAACATTCCTGCTCAACTTCATGGTCGAGAAAGAAGAGTCGGTGTACCCGATGATTCCTGCCGGCTCCGCACTGCATGAAATGATCCGCCGACCGGGCAAGGATCCGCTGCTGGAAACGCCGGACGATAAATAACGCAGCTTCTAGCTTTTGGCTTCTAGCTTTCAGCCTATTCCTGCCGGTAACAGCAATTGGTTTGGCACTTACAGGCGATATCTAGAAGTTAATAGCTAGAAGCTAGAAGCTAGAGGCTAGAAACTGATTTATGCTGCACACCTTCGTCGCTTACGTCGAGGACATTCCCGGCGTGCTCACCCGTGTCGCGTCGCTCTTCCGCCGCCTCAACATCAACATCAACTCGCTCACCGTGGGCCGCAGCGAGCGGCCCGGCCTCTCCCGCCTGACGCTGGTTTGCGAGGCTTCCGCCCAAGCCGGCAATCGTATCCGCGCCAGCTTGTATAAGCTGGAAAATGTCGTCCATGTTGACGACATCGCCAAGGACCCGGCCGTCACGCGCGAGCTGGCACTGATCAAAGTAGCCGCTTCGCCCAGCAACCGCTCGCAGATATTCGACCTCGTCGAAGTCTTCCGCGCCCGCATCGTCGATCTGACTTCGGAGTCATTGATGATCGAAATGACCGGCGTCGAAAGCAAGATCGAGGGCCTCATCGAAGTGCTGCGCGAAGACGACGGCCGTATCCTGGAAATCTGCCGCAGCGGTAAAATGACCATGCGCCGCGGCTGCCATGTATCGAGCGTTCTGAAAGCCATGGGCGCCGGCCAGGAAGAGCCCTCAGAGACTGAGGCTGATCCTGCGGAGTCCACGGAAGACGCCTCCGTTGAACCGGAGTAACGAACAACTCGCAATTTCGCCCGGCGCAATCAATGCCCGTGCCTATCCTTGCGGCTTAATTCTGGCGCAAGGGTGGGAAATCTCGGACCACTACAGCCACAACCCAATTGAACTCTAACCACGCAAAGGAAAAGAAGAACAAAATGGCAACCACTTACTACGATCACGACGCCGATCTTTCCCTCATCCAGGCCAAGAAAGTGGCCATTATTGGCTACGGCTCCCAAGGGCATGCGCATGCCCTCAACCTGAAGGATTCTGGAGTCCAGGTAAAAGTCGGCCTCGGGGCCAACTCCAAATCCATCGCCAAAGCGCAGAAGGCCGGCCTCGAAGTGACCACCGTTGCCGACGCAACAAAATGGGCCGACGTGGTCATGGTCCTGGTTCCCGATCAGACTGCGGCCAAGCTGTATGCAGAGGAGATCGGCCCCAACCTCACCGCCGGCAAATTGCTCCTCTTCGCGCACGGCTTCAACATCCATTACAAGACCATCGTCCCAGCAGCGGGCATCGACGTGGGCATGGCCGCACCCAAGGCCCCTGGGCATCGCGTTCGCGAGATCTTCATTGAGGGCGGCGGCGTCCCCGGCCTCATCGCCGTCCATCAGGACGCCACCGGCAAGGCCCACGCGCTCAATCTCAGCTATCTCAAGGGCATCGGCTGCACGCGCGCCGGAGTGCTCGAAACAACGTTCAAAGAAGAAACCGAGACCGACCTCTTCGGCGAGCAGTCCGTGCTCTGCGGCGGCGTCAGCGCGCTCATCAAGGCTGGCTTTGAGACGCTGGTCGAAGCCGGCTATCAACCCGAGAGCGCCTACTTCGAGTGCCTGCACGAGCTAAAGCTCATCGTCGATCTCATTTATCGCGGCGGCCTTGCCTATATGCGCTACTCCATCTCCGACACCGCCGAGTGGGGCGACTACGTCAGTGGCCCGCGCGTCATCAACGACGAGAGCCGCAAGGCCATGAAGCAGATCCTCAAGGAAATCCAGGACGGCAGCTTCGCAAAAAGATTCCTCGCCGACCAGAACTCCGGCCGCAAGGAATTTTTGGCCTTCCGTGAAGCCGAAGCCAAGCACCCCGTAGAGATCGTTGGCAAACGACTGCGCGCCGCCATGCCCTTTCTCGATCCGGTCACCGTCGAGGAGGTTGCCAAAAGCAGGTAACTTCTTCCCAGTTCAAGCGGGAAACGGCCCTGCAACGCTGACGCTTGCAGGGCCGCACTGATTCCATTCAGCTACCCCAGATCGGGCGTGTAACACCTCACTCCATTTCCTCCGCTGCGTTTCACGGCATACATGGCGCTGTCTGCTTGATGGATCAACCCGGCAGAGTCGGTCGCGCCTTCGGGAAAAATGCCAATGCCCATGCTGGCAGTAATCGCGATCGAGTGACCTTCAATTTCGAACGGTTCAGACAGCCTGGTCAACAATTCCTTCGCCACCATCATCGCGTGCTCTCGGCTGGGAATGTGCACCAATAGCAACGTGAACTCATCTCCACCCATTCGGCCCAGGGAATCAGATTTCCGAACTCGCGAAAGCATTCGAGACGCTGCCCGGTTCAGCAGAATATCTCCAACTGTGTGCCCCAGGCGATCGTTGACTGGCTTGAAACTATCAAGGTCGAAGTACAGCAATCCTACGATGTGACCCTCGCGCTTGGCCAAGGCGAGCGCCTGGGATAACCGCTCCGCGAAGAGCCGTCGATTCGGTAATCCTGTCAGCTCGTCATAGAGGGCCTGATGCTCCAGTTGAGCTTGGGTCTCAAGCAGCGCAACGTGATATCTCTCCTGGTTATCCTGCATCAAGGCGCCCCGGATGGCATAGGAGACAAGAGCCACGCTGATTGCCAGCAACCCTACAATTCGGGTTGAATCCACGACCAGGAGTCCAAGAACGGTGCAACCGAGCACCATCGCGGCCAAGGTCAGGTTAAAACTCAGCAAGGACGCGCGCCTGCTGATCCTTGGCTCTGATGGCGTATCCTCGGTGGCAGGCGGATGCCACGTGATAGCCAGAACCGCCCCCGCCAGATAGGGAACAATCCAGATCAGGTCAATGGACGCGTCGATTTCCGCGAAGTAGGCGTCTCCGATGCTGGTCACGAGGGCAATGCCCGCATAAATCGAGAGGTAAATCGCCTGCCGTGCAAAAAGCCCGTGCAAGCTGCCCCGCGCTGAGAAAAGAAAGCGTGCCGCTGCAACCAGAATTAGGACGACATTCACAGCTGTGCCAATGGTGATTAACCGCCAGAGCTTGGGATCGTGGGATTGGAGTTCCGCCACTTGCAGTTGAAACATCGTCAAACCCACGAGGCCAACCACGATAATGCCATTGAAAAACGATTCCAGCCTGGAAGTGCGGACATCGTCCGAGAGGAAGAGGGCAATGGCCATGGGTCCAATAAAAAGACGGTAAAACAATGAGGGAAACAGCGCCGTGTCATGAACCGCGATCTTGAAATAACCGATGTAGGCCCAGCTCACACCGGCAACCAGCTGTAACGCGAATCCACTTGCAAAGAGCAGCCAGAAAATGCGCGACGCACCGCGACCCCGCGTGGAAGCGGCAAGGCAACCGCAAACAGCCAGACAGGTTGCAAAAATGGTGAGCGTATCAAGAAACAGCGTTCTGGCCGGACCGGCCGCAAGAACCATAAACCCGATTCGCTGGACGAAAATTATGGTTGCGGAAATGCCGATGGCCTGCAGCCACGATGGTCTGACAAGTGACACGCGAAGACCTCACCAAAAGACCAGCGCCGCTGGTTGCGCCAGTCCACATTAAAAGCCACGAACTGGACGGAACGCGCTAATCGACTTATCGGCCAAAAGACCTTACAACTTCAACTGCTCTTGAAGTTCGCCTGTTCCGGCAAAGAAGTGAAACTGCTTCGAACCCACTGCCGGGGCCGTCACATCCTTGTAACCTATTATCCGTCTATCTCCAAAGGAACAATTGATTGCGCCTAAGAATTAACACAGATTCGCATGTTCTTGAACTCGCTTTCGTGGCTTTGGCGTACCATTATGCACACCTCTTGCCGTCAAAATCCATCCGAAAGCCTGCAGTGACCTCATTTACAAGGCCACCCCGGCCTGCCCCGAAAGCCAGCCGGGACGCGGACGATGCATGCCTGCTCTCACCGGGCTACTCCTTGTCCAGGCGCAGCGCCGCTGCCTGAAAATCTCCGTGAAAGTCCTCGCCTAAGTCGAGCCCGTGATCCATCCACCAGGCGCCGATCGCCAACGCCGGCGCCAGAATCCCGCTCTTCGCATTCATCTCGTAATGGTGAGTGACAAAGATCGGCCTCGAACCTTGGCGTTGATCCCGAATCGGTTGGCAGCCTACTGCGGAGCCGGGCCACGGACCACTTGCACAAAATCGCCGCTACGCACATGCCTGGAAAACGCGGCTTTCACGTCGTCGGCACTCAGTTCAAAGTACCGCTTCGCCGCCTGTATCGGTTCGTCGAGCGGAAGGCCAATTTGAGCGCGCCCCAGCAGTCCTCCGGCAACTGCACTTTCACTCGACTCGCTTAGAGGAATCTGCCGCAAGAGAAGCGCCTTGGCCTGCTGCAACTCGCCCGCGGAAACGTCCTCCGTTCGCATCTGGTCAAGATCGCGCTGAATCAAAGCCCTCGCTTTCGAGACATTCTCGGGATTGCAGCCATAGTCGACGGAATAGCTGGCCCTGGTCTTCGAGGCATGCAAACTTACATTGACGGTATAGACGTAGCCGGCCACCTGGCGCAGATCGTGATAGAGACGCGTGGCGTAAAAACCTCCGCCCAAAACGTGATTTCCCAATTGCAACGGGTAATAGTCCGGGTCAAAGCGGTTCAATTTAAGTTGCTCGGCAAGAACGACGGAGTCCTGCACCGCTTCAGAATCGGCTACGTTGACTGCCGAGGGTTTGTTGATCGGGATGGGAGGCAGCGTAGTATCGGGCTTCGGGCCAGCCGCCTTCCAATCTCCAAACCATTTTTCAATCACCTGCCGGGCTTCTTCCGGAGAGACGTCGCCGATGACAACGATGGTAGTGAGGTCGGGGCGGAAGGTGGAGGCATAAAATTGCTTCAATTCGTCCAGCGTGATTTTGCCGACGGTAGCCGGCGTCACCTCCCTCAACGCCGGGTCGTTCGCGGGCAGCAACGCGAGATCGAGAGCGCGCGATGTCCGGTAGCCCGGGCTCTGCAAGTTGCCGGCAACAAACTGCGCCGTCTGCTTCTGAACGACGGCAAATGCCTCTGACGGCAGCGCGGGATGAAGCTCGTTATCAGCCAGCAACTCAACGCCGCGAGAGAAGTGCTCCTTCAACACATCCAATGAAAAGCCGAACCCCGCACTCTCATTGGCGGCAATATCGTCAAGCGCTTTCTGGAAGGCGAGCCGATTCAGCGTCTGGGTTCCATAGGAGAAGAGCCCGTCGAGAAGGTCGGAGACGCCTTCCTGTCCGCTTGGTGTCTCCAGGTCGGATTCGTGCTTCACCGAACCCGCAACCGAGACGGTCGGGCTGGTCCGATCCGTTTTTACGATCAAGCGAAGTCCGTTGGGCAGCGTTGTGTCGGAGACGTCGATGAAATTTTCAGGAACCTTGAGCTGGGCCAGCGCGCCTGCCGCCCACGCGGGAAGCTGCACCGGTTTGGTCGGAGGCGAGGTAACCTCTTCCGCGCCGCCAAATCCCTTTCCGGAAACGGGTTGTCCCGTCGGTACCGGCTTCAAGGTCGCCGTAATCGAGTTCTCGTCAAGCAGATATTCTTTGGCAACCCGGTTCACGTCGGCCAGCGTGACCCGCTTGATGGCTTCAACGTCTTCATCGGGAGACGTACGGCCTTCGGCGGCCAGCGCATTCGACCAGACGTTGGCCAAGCCGGGGATCGAGTTCCGTTCAAACTCCGCGGAGGCGACCTCGCTGCGAATCGCCGCCGCAACCAGGTCTCCCGGCACGCCCTTTTGCGCATAGCTTGCCAGGATCGCCCGCAGTTCCTTGATCGCGCCGGAAGCATCTGCCCCAGCAGGCAGAGCTACCAATCCGTAGCCGACACTGGCCTTGGGATAGGCCTCCGCAATGCCGAATTGCGCTCCAAGAGCCTTGCCTGCCGGGACCATTCCGTAGATATCGGCGCGCTGGCTGGCCAGCACATCGGCCAGAATTTGGCAGGCCGCATAATCCGGAGAGCCCGTTCCGGGGAACCGATAAGCGATGAAACCGAGAATGTAAGGGAGATTGCTGTCCAGCGTAAAGGTCTCCGACGTGACCGGCTTCAATTCGACAGTTGGCCGCTCGGGTAAAGGATGACTGGCAGCATCGCCAAACCACTGACGGATCTTGGTCATTGTCGAAACGGGATCCACATCCCCCACAATCACCATGATGGCATTGCCCGGCGTGTACCACTTTTTGTAGAAGTCTTGGAGCATGTCGCCCGTGGTCGCGTCGAAGGAGGCCTTGGTGCCGAGGGGGTCGTGCGCATAGGGAGTGCCCGCGAACATATCCTGGTTGAGGCGGTCGATGAATTTGTATGTGGGATTCGACAGGTCGCGCGCCACTTCCTGTTCGATTGCTCCCCGTTCCTGCGCCCACTCCTGCTGGCTGTCGTCGATGCCATGCAGGCAAGCGGCCTCCACCTGGAGAGCAACGTCGATATCCGCTGCCGGAACAGTAGCGAAATACTGGGTGATGTTCTGCTGCGTATCGGCGTTGTTCTGGCCTCCGAGCTGCGCAAAAATGGCGGACGTCTGGTCTGCCGTCAAACCGGCGCATCCGCGAAACGCCATGTGCTCCTGTGCGTGGGCCATGCCCGGAAACCCTGGAGGCGTTTCATCGCCGCCGACCAGGAAATTTGTCTCCACCGTGACCACCGGGGCCAGCGTGTTGCGGAGAATGACGACGCGCATGCCGTTGGGCAGAGTGGCCCGCACAGCTTGCGCTTGATCCTGAGAGGAGGCCGTTGGTAAAAGCAAGCCGATGGAGGCAACCACGACCAGCAGAGGCAGAAGACGCTTTGCATTCACTTCGATGTTCTCCAGACCAATCTGCCATGGCAGACAAAATGTTTGGGTACTTAGTTCTGGGATGAGTTGGCCGCCCCAAATGTTGCATGGCACGGGGCCGTCTGCGTATTTCCGGGATGCACCTGGACTGCGAACATTTTTCACATGTGGGAATTGTACCGAACTCTTCATGCCCCTGGAATGGAAGCGCTTGGTCCTATGACGTTTGTGGCGCATACGCAGTGAGCAAGAGTGTTCAAATTTGGCCGGTAGCCCCATGACTGCAAACCATCGGCAAGATCGTGCTCACGCCGTAGAGACCAGCCGGCGATTGGGATTCATTTTGGGATTTATCTGGGCTTCGCGATCAGCGATGATAATTCGGATAAGCCGGCCGCTCCGGTTGAGGGACCGGATGCTGCGCAAGATCTTCGAGAGCAAGAGAGACAGCCTTCTCCAGTTGCGGATCGTGCCCTTCGCTCACTGCCTTCGGGTCCTGCTCGACGACGACATCGGGGTCTACGCCGTGGTTTTCCACGTCCCATTCGCCCTTCGGTGAAAAGAATGCGACGCTCGGCG
Organism: Occallatibacter sp.; assembly: GCA_035510955.1. Taxonomy (GTDB): domain Bacteria; phylum Acidobacteriota; class Terriglobia; order Terriglobales; family Acidobacteriaceae; genus Telmatobacter. The sequence goes on from DATKGE010000238.1 coordinate 8,070, forward strand.
AAGTAACGTGTCCACCATCCATCAGTACAGGAATCTCACTTATGCCGACCAGGCCGCCCCAGGTTCGTTTGCCCACCAGGGTGCCGAGTTTCGCCTGCTTGAAAAGCCACGGAAGCGCATCGCCGCCGGAACCTGAATATTCGTTGGCGATCATCACCTTGGGACCGTAGATGGCCGCGTTGGGCGTGTGTTCAATGTTGCCGTAGCGCGGCGACCAGTACGATTCAATGTGCCGGCCCAACACCTCGACAAAATAATCGGCCACCTGTCCGCCGGCGTTGAATCGCTCGTCGATAATGGCGCCTTGCTTTTGCGTTTGTGCAAAGTAGTAGCGATTGAAGTTGGTGAAGCCGCCCTCGCCGGTGTCCGGAAGATAGACGTAGGCCAGCTTTCCTCCAGAGAGTTGATCCACCTTCCGCTGGTTGCCTTCAATCCAGTCGATATTGCGAAGACCGGCCTCGCTGGCCACGGGAGTAACCGAGATATCGCGCGGGTTTTTGCCATCGGTGGATGCGACGCGGAGACTGATCACCTGTCCGGCGGTGCCTTCAAGCGGCTTCTGTATGTCGATCGATGCATCGAGATCGAGGCCGTTGATGGCAAGAATGCAATCGCCCGCGGCAACGTTGAGGCCGGGCTGTGCCAATGGAGCTTTCGCGGTCGGATTGAATTTTCCACCGGTATAAATTTTCGCCAGGCAATAGCGGTTGTTGTTGATGGAGTAATCGGCGCCGAGTAGGCCGCCCGGCACGTGCTTGGCAGTGGGAATGGCGCCCCCGGTTCCGCGCAGATGTCCGACGGAGAAGGCGCCGAGCATCTCCTGAAAGATGTAGTTCAAATCGGCGCGCGAGGCAATCGAAGCGACATAGGGCTCGAAGCGGCGCTCGTCGGCCGCGGTGTCGGTTCCATGGTAATGAGGATCGTAAAAGTACGCTCGCTCGATGCGCCACACCTCGTGATACATCTGCATCCACTCTGCCGCCGGATCGACGTGAGCTTGCAGGTCGGCGAATGAGAGCACACCCTCGCCGGGTTTCACAGGCGCATTGGCGGGCACAATCACCCAGGTGGGTGGAGCGCCGCCGCCCGGCGGTGCATCCGTCGCGTCCGGCTTGCGGTTGGAGAAGGCAAGAAGCATTTTTTCGCCGTCGGCGGAGATCTCGAATCTGTTTACCCGTTCAGCGAGTTTTTCCGTCTTGCGGTCTTCCAGCAGCCATCTGTTCAGCGTTGGAGCGCCGCCTGAGGTGCCCACCGGATCGGTATTCTGCAGGAAATAAATGCTGCCCTTTTTCCCGGCCGCGAGGGCCACGTAGTCGGCTGTGGGCAGAGGCAAAGCGACGATGCGATTCTCAATTCCCGCCAGGTCAACCTTGATGGGCTTCACGGGTTTTGGAGCAGCGTCCGGTTGGGGCTTCTCGTCGCCGGATTTGGCAGCGTCCTTCTTCTTTGCGGCATCCGCGTCTGACGAATTATCGGCATCCTTTTTGGCTTCGTCTTTCTTCTCGGCGGGGCTCTTTTCATCGTCCAGTTCCGGAGCGACAGGTGAAGCCTGATCGGCGGCCAATACGGCCGCATAGATATGCGATGAGACATCGTAAAGGTCGCTGGTCATGTCCAGCCCGTCGGACGTAGCGCCGGAATTGGTGCTGGCAATGAAGTAGAGATACTTGCCTTCGCGATCGAAGGCCGGCAAGCGGGAGTCGGCAATCTCGTCGGTCACCTGCGTTGACTGACCTGTGTCCACGGAATAGAGGAAAAGCGCATGCAGGTGGTTGGGCAGCGAGCGCGGATAGGCGATCCATTTGG
>DATKGE010000239.1:0-5151 GCA_035510955.1 Occallatibacter sp.
CTCGAGATCGAAGTCGGCGTCGGCGTCGGAGGCGCGCTGCCAGGCCTCGGACACGTGCAGATCCTCAGTGTAGACGACCTCGGCTTTGGAAATCTTGCCGGCTCTACCCTTCTTCGCCGCAGCGGGAATGGAGAGTGTCCAGTCGTAGCCGTAGCTGCCGACGGCGCAGATGATTTTTTTCTTGGGGACGATTTTGAGCACGCGGGTCAGGTTGTCGATGAACCAATCCTGGCCGGCAATGGGGCCCGGGTCGCTGGTGGTCTGGTGCTGGTCGTAGTTCATCAGGATGATGCCGTCGGAGTTGGCGGCAATCTGCTTCAGGTCGTTGTCGGGCGTGGCGACCGCCGTGTTCACGTAGAGGCTCAGGTTGTGCGGGTGCAGGTCGCCGTAAAGCTCGTGGATGAACGTGAGGTAGGCCGGATCGGCGTCGTCCGCAAGACTCTCAAAACCCAACGACAGTCCGCTATAGGCCGGGTATGCCGTGAAGAAGCGGACAACCTGCTGGCGCAGCGCGGCCCGCTTGCCCGCGTCCTTGAGCACCGTGCCGAAGCTCGCGTCCCAGGACTGCGTGCTGGCGTTGAAGTTGTTCAGGTGGGGAAAGATTTCCGTGTCTACCCTGGCTGCCTGGATGACGTGCTTGACTTTGTCTTCGTCGTCGGGGTCGTGGACCGTTGAACCTTCGACAATGGGATACTCACGATGTGTGTCGTTGTTGGTGCCCATCAACGTCCCGGTGGGAGCAGTGGCGTGAAGCCACTGGGGGAAGAGCAGATCGATCTGGCGAACGTGCTCCTTGAACGAGGAGTAACTGGCCGGGTCGTCCTGGACGTAGTAAGCGGCGCGCAATCCTTCGCCGGAGTTGAAAGGAATTTCAGATGGCTTGCGGCCCGATTTGCGGCGCGCCGGACGGGCGCTCTTGCCGCCGCGCAGGAGTTGGATTTCGGGCAAGGCCTTGAAGTTGTGTTTCGGCGTGAGCAGCGGCAGCGCAGGAAGATGCTGGTAGCGCAAAACATTGAAAATAAAGGCCGCCAGAATCAGCGTAGACAGAACGGCGGCAGCGTCGAAGATGCGGCGCAGGCGCTTCCAACGCTTGCGTTGGGGGTCGAAGAAGATTTGGCGATCAGGCATGGATAGCTTCAGTTCATTCTATCGGCCAATTTCAGGGTCGAAGCGGCATAGCGGGGTTCAGGAAGGGCCAACTCCATGCACTCCGCAGCCCAAAAAGGCCGATCAAGCGAACTTACCGCTCTCTCTAGTGTACTGTCTCCAAAGTTCCTGCCAAAAAATAGCTGTCGTCCTGAAGCGGAGCGATGTCTTGAAAGGGCACGACTTTAGTCGTGCCGTAAGTACCACAAAATAAACGCGGGCTTTAGAGCTTATCCGCGAATAGCGAATCTTGTAGCGCCGGTCTCCAGAGCGGCTGTTGTGCGGGTCTCCAGACCCGCACAAAGCGCATCTGGCGGCTGGGAAGCCGCCAGTACATCCGGTCTGGAGACCGGCGCTACTATTTGCGGATAGGTTCTTAGCCCCCGAGGCAATGCGCATGGCTCATTCAGAGCTTCCCTAAACGAATGCTACAAGCTTCTGAGAGACAACATTTGCGGCAATGCCCTTCCCACCATTGACGCGGATTGGGGCCATCGCCGAACTCCCTCCGCGCGTCACAGCAGAGGATGCAAGAGCCTGCTCGGGCTCCCATTTTCAGGTTCCGCGGCAATAGGAGAAATGAGACACACTTATCGCGCGGGCCTCGAATCCTTGCGATTCGCGAACCGAACAGAACCATGACCCTTTGGGTTACCAAACGGCGAAGAACGAAGCGAGCGCCGGAATCGTGCTCCAACTAATGCTTTGCTCCTGATGTCTCAACAGCAACCTCGCCGGCGCAATCTGCGTGCGGGTCAGTTAGTCCGGCTGCATCGGAGTGTTCCCTGCACTCGCGTTGAGCGATGATTTCGGCGGCGGTGGTGGCAAGAATATCGTGGCCGCGCGTTGTGGGGTGAAGACTGTCCCAAAACAGGTACGTGTCCGGGTCAACCGCCATGCCTTGAGAACTGTCTGTCACGTTCACCAGCGAGTAACTTGAGGGCGCGGCGATGATTTGATTGAACAAAGCAAAGACGTCAAGCTGCGCCAGCTTGAGGTGTCTGTCACGATTGAAGTCCCGCACCACGGCAATGCCCCCGGCGAGAACCTGGTTATAGAGTTCTGCCGCTTTGGTGGCGGGAACCGACGTGGTTGGAGAGCCGTTGAGCCGTGGGACCAATCCCAGCGGCGGCAGGTTGGGAATGATGAACTGAGTGGCGCCGGAATCGACGAGGCGCTGGATGTTGAGCGTCTGATTGATGCCCGCGTCGATAATGTCGTCCTCCGAGGTGGCATTGAGAAGGTCGTTAGCTCCGCCCCATACCACGAAAAGCGTTTTGTCGGTGATTTTGGGGTGGGTAGCAAGATAATCGGCAATCTGCTGGCCAATGTTGTTGACAACGACTGAAAGCTCGTCTGATGTGCCGAAGGAGAAGACCGATGTGCCGTCGCCGGTGAAAGCGAAGCCGTAGGCATAATCGGTTCCGCCGTCGAGCGAGGCTTTGATCTCCGGCTTGGCAGGCAAGGTCGCGGCGAGCTGTTCTACCCACACGCCGAAGTAGTTTTCGGCCGCGGGCTCGGTATCCGCGCCATCGGTGAAGCGGCCATCCGTGTAGTCGGCGTAGGGGCCTGGAATCCGCACGCCGTACTTGGCCTCGCTGAGATCTGCGACATTGCCGGTGTCGGAGAGCGAGTCGCCGAAGACGACGATAGACGTGTAATCCGGCGGGTGGTGTACGTCCTGGGCATGGACCGCAACGGTGCTGAATGCGAACAGGAGCGCCGTGAAGCAGAGCACGAGGTGTGGCCGGTGCGCAGGCGATCCGGTTGACTTGATTGGGGTCAATGACTCCGGCAAAAAAGCTCCGTCAGAGTCACGGACAGACTTGCTGAATCGAGTAACTCGCATGGGGAACCTCTCAATCGTGGAAGAAATCGACTTCATCTTCGCCCTCCAGGTTGATGGTGAACAGGGTGCAATGTGCGGGATGGGCAGCGATAGGTTTGCGCACACCGCAAGGACGAGCTTTTAGGGGACTCAGGCCATCGCACGCGAAACCGTGCACGAACCATAAACCTTCGCCAGCATTTCTACAAGGAATTATTGCGGGGCGCCGGCGTCTCCTTTTTCCTTCTTGCCGGAGATGCCCATCCGTTCTCCCGGCTTGATGCCGGCTACTTCCCCGATCAAAACTGGCCCGTGTCCTATGAGACCCCGGCGGTTATATAGTCTCTTCACCGATGTTTGTCGCCGTTCTGGCCCCCTTTGAACCGGCGGCGGAACATTCGAGGACTAATCATGAGGTTCACACCAGTGCGTCAAAGAATTGCCGGTGGGGCGATCATTCTGCTTGCCATCGCCGCATGGATGATTGGCGTAACCATTCACGCCGGTCAATTCGTCCATGCCAACCAATCGGCGATGCCGTCGGCGCGTATCATCAAGCTCGGCACAGCGCGCCCCGGCTCCCTCTACGCAATCACTTTATCGGTGAAAGATCCCGTACAACTCCAGGGGAACGACTCAGTCCAGGTCACGGTGAGCGACGCCCAGGGTGTGGTCGGATCCAAATGGCTGCACGCGGCTGACCTCGACTTCTACCTGACCTTGCGACCGCGGGTTGCAGGTCCGGTTACCGTGAGTCTTTCGTCCTCTTCGGCGGGGCACGATCCAGAGATCAGCGCGTCACTGAGCAAAATCCTGCAAGCTTCCAGCGGAGAGTTTCCTGCGGTCAGGCGCGGCGTGATTGCCGCTGCGCCCAACGATACCTGGCAAAACGCTCAGCAATTCGAACTTGGCCAGACCATCTTTGGCAGCGACGACGAAAGGCCCTACGCTCCGTCGAAGAGCGAAGACGCCTACGCCGCCATGCTCAAAGGCTTCCAGTGGTTCCGATTCACCTTCCGTGAAAAGGAGCCGCGCCTGGTTTACTTCGTTCTCAACGTGACCGACCGCGATGTCCCGCTCGACGTGGACATCTTTCAAAAAGGCAAGGATTCTTCCGGACAGCCGGATGTGGTTCCCTTCACGACCGGAGAGTTTGTCTACCAGGTTGAAGCGACGCAAAATTATCCGGGTCTTTACAAGTTCCGCACGCGCATTCTTCAGCCGGGGAAGGAATACTACGTGCGCGTGGCCGCCGATCACCCTGCTTACCAGTTGCACACCTACCAGTACCCCGTACCGCCGAATACCGACCCGCACCTGGCCGTGCGCGCCGGGATGGATTTCCTGGTCAATATGGGCGACAGTTGGCTGTCGAATACGCCGCGCCGGGGTGCGGTCGCGTTGCGTACGGTGATGCAGCACTCTGAAACCCAGCTCTGCATTGCGTGTCATCCCACACAATTCACCACGCGCGGCTATTTGCGAGCGGTCCAGAACGGCTACGCTCCAACACAGCGCGCGGGGCTCGAGTTTCTCACCGATCGCATTTACAACAACGCCAGGCCTCTCTACGGAGAACCCGAAACCAACTGGGTACGGGTAATTTACTCCGCGCGCACGGTGTCCAGCCGCTTGCCGCTGATCGCGCACGCCTTTGAACAAAACGTCACTCACGATCCGCCGCGAAAGAACTTCGACGTGCCCTATGCGCGATACCTCAAGATTCACTACAAGGGCCTGACCGTGCTTCCCGGCGACGAGGCTGACGGCTGCGAGCCCGATATAAGCCCGTTTGAGATCGCACTGCAGAGCTGGCAGACATTCAATCTTGCATACGGCGAGACCCACGATGCCGATTGGCTGGCCGAGCGCGATCATGTGGAGAGTCTGGCGCTGCCGTACGAGCCGAAGAACGTCATCGATCTGAATTGGAAGATCCAGCTTCTGTCTGCATTGGACCGGGAAAAATACGCGGCACAGATAAACGCTCTCATCGACAAGCTCTACGAGTACGAGACACCCCAGGGCACATGGCCCTATCCATTCGATAAGAAAGCCAAGCCGGCGGACTTTATTTCCTATCACGCGGTGTTAGCTCTGGCTGAGGCCGGCCGCCGCCCTGAGTCGGACGAGCACATGGCGCGCGCGGTCAAAGCCATGCTGGCCGCGCAACGCCC
>DATKGE010000240.1:0-3994 GCA_035510955.1 Occallatibacter sp.
CCGATCGATCCCTTGCGCGACATCAAGAGCGTCGAATTCGACCTCATGATCAGCGACCTGACCCAGGTGGAAAAGCGTCTGGAGCGGCTTGAAAAAGATTTGAAGAAAGGCCGCACCAGCGAGTTGGAGCGCGAACAGGCGCTGCTGCTGCGCTCGAAAGAAGCGCTTGAGAAGGAACAGCCGCTGCGCGAGCTGGAGATGACCAACGAGGAGAAGAAGCTCATCAAGGGCTTCATGTTCCTGTCGCAGAAGCCGATCCTATACGCCGTCAACATCGGCGAGAGCACCACGCTGGGCGACGATCTTGAAGCTGCGGTTACGCGCTTCAAGCTGGACGAAGTAGCGGCGCGTCCCAACGCCGGAGCAACTGCCATCTGCGGCAAAGTAGAAGCCGAGCTGGCGGAGATGGACGACGAAGAAGCGGCGGAGTTTCTGGGCAGCTATGGGTTGCGCGAGAGCGGGCTGGTGCGGCTGATCCGCAAGAGCTATGAGCTGCTGGGCCTCATCAGCTTCTTCACCGCCGGCGAGGATGAGTGCCGCGCGTGGACCATTCCGCTTGGGTCAAAGGCCCCGCAAGGCGCGGGCGCGATTCACTCCGACCTCGAACACCATTTCATTCGCGCGGAGACCATCCGTTGGGACGCGCTGCTGGATGCAGGCTCGGAGGCTGCCGCGCGCGCCAAAGGTACGCTGCGCCTGGAAGGCAAGGAATACGTGGTGCAGGATGGGGACGTGATGCACATCCGGCATAGCGGGTAGAGAGTGAATTTCCTCAGGGGCCAAAGCCCAGACGGTTTTTTTGCTACTACGTTTCGGCACAGCTGAAGCCGTGCCCTATCAAAGCGGCGATTGTTTCGAGCGCGAAGGGTTTTAATCTTGCTGAAGCTCTCACTCCTGCTGGGCACGATTGCCGCGCTGGCCGATGTGGCCGGCGGCCTCGTTCTGGTGCGGGCGCGCGGTGTGGAACGCCATCTGCGCTATTTCGTGGCGCTCGGCGCGGGCTTCTTGATGGCCACAGCAGTCATCGAGATGGCTCCCGAAAGCCTGAAGCTGAATCCGACCCTGGCTCCCATCCTCATCATGGCCGGCTACTGCGTGGTGCACCTGCTGGAGCACACCATCAACGCCCATTTTCACTTCGGAGAAGAGACCCACAAGGGCGAGTTTGTCTCGCGTCATACCAGCAACTCGGTCATGGCCGGCCTCAGCGTTCATGCGCTGTTTGACGGCGTGGCCATCGGCTCGGGGTTCGTGGTTTCGAACTGGCTGGGCGTGCTGATCTTTCTAGCGATTCTTTTGCACAAGGCGCCGGAAGGGTTCACCATGGCCTCCGTCATGTTAGCCAGTGGACGGAGCCGGTCGACGGCGTTTTACTCCGCGGTAGCGCTGGCCGCGGCAACGCTGGCCGGCGTGCTGATCATCGAGTTGGTGCCCAGTTGGCTGCCTTACGGATTGCCGATCTCGGCGGGCGTAGCCCTCTATGTTGCGGCCACGGATCTGGTCCCCGAAGTCAACCGCGAGCCCGGCATCCGCATGGCGCTGGTGTTTTTTGCGGGCGTCGGTGGATTTTTGTTGCTGCGAATGCTGTTGCCGGCTTTGTAGGCCAATCCATCAAAAGTCAGGAGTGCGATCCGAGGCCAATCTTTCCTGCGTAAAGGCGGGTCAGCAACATTCCGTAGTCCCACGCCACTTTGAAGTTGGCCTTGCTCGCCCCGCGATAGCGCAGGCCAAACGCAAACGGAACTTCCTTGACCGACTGAATCCTGCCGCGCACCAGGATCTCCAGCAGCAGCTTGAATCCGGACTTCTGAAATGCGCCTTCCGGCAGGCATCTCCTGCGGACCATGAAATATCCCGACATGGGGTCTTTCGCGCGAAGGTGCGGCCGCTGTAGGGGCCATGTAACCCAGACAGCGGCGGCCGACAGCAGCTTCCTCACTGGATTCCATTGGCCCAGGTCCCCGCCCGCCGTGTAGCGGCTGCCGATGACCAGATCGCGCCCGTCCTTGATGGCCGAAAGCAGCTCCGGCAAAAGCTCCGGCGGGTGCTGCAGGTCGGCGTCCATCACGCCCAGCACAGTTGCATCCGTGCGCTGCCAGCCGTGCAGAACGGCTCCAGACAATCCTCGCTCGCCTTTGCGCACCATCAGGCGAATGCGCGGGTCGTCCAGCGCAAGGGCTTCAACCACAGAGCCGGTGCCATCGGGGCTGTCGTCGTCGACTACCAGGATTTCGTAAGGGGTATGCAGCGGATCGAGCACGGAGCGGACGCTGTTGAGCAGGCCGCCGATGTTCTCCGCTTCACAGAGCGTCGGAATGACCAGCGCCAGCTTGTCCAGCGCGCGGTTGGCAGCGCCTTTCGCCGGTTGCAGAGGATCGACCGCGGCGTCGGCCGGCATGGTTGAGGTTCCAATCATCGTTGACGGCATTCTTTCCTAGTGTATATGGAGTAAATAGCCTGTCGACTCCCAATTCATTAGACGCGATCTTTACTCGCGTGATGCGTGCGCGGAGGATTGACCTTATCAGCATGTGAACCGGCAGCCCACGTTCAAACCGGCGCGGCACTCTGAGGACGCGTCGCGAAATCTTAGATTCCCAGCCCCTTCGCCTCCCAGGAAAGTATCATGAAAGGCGGCGTTCCTCCGGGAACAAACCGTCACCTGACCTGCGAGGAATTTCTACTTGCTGCGCAAACGGATCATTCAAGAAGCCTTGCCGCTGCTGCTGCTGACGCTGACCGGCTTTCTCGTGATGGGCTATCACCCTGGCTTTGAAGACGATGGCATTTATCTCACTGCCGTCAAGGCCGACCTCAACCCTGCCCTCTTCCCACACGATTCAGACTTTTTCCGGCTGCAAATGCAGGCCTCGGTATTTGACGGCGGCATGGCGCATTTTGTCCGCTGGACGGGCATTCCCGTGGCCTGGGCTGAGCTGCTTTGGCAGTTTGCCGCGCTCTTTCTCATCCTCTGGGCCTGCCGGCGCATCGCCGCACAGATCTTTGCGGACGCGCGCGCCCAGTGGGCAGCCGTGGCCATGGTTGCGGCCATGTTCACGCTCCCTGTGGCGGGGACGGCACTCAGCATCGCGGACCAGCACCTCCATCCGCGCAACCTGGCCACGGCGCTCATCCTCATCGCCGTTGCCTGGATTCTGGAAGGAAAGCGCTGGCAGGCCGTTCCCGCGCTGCTGCTGGCCTTTGCGATGCATCCCATCATGGCGGCGCTGGGCATGTCGTTCTGTATCTTCCTCGGCCTTGCTCTGCTTGTGCCGGTTCCCTTCCGGCTGCGCGCCGCGCAAGGCTCCCTGGCCGCAGCGGCGCCGCTCGGCTGGCTGTTTGTGCCCACCAATCCCAGTTGGCGGCTGGCGTTGGCCTCCAAATCGTATTACTCCATCTGGCGCTGGACCTGGTATGAGTGGCTGGGCGCGCTGGCGCCGTTGTTTCTGTTCTGGCTGCTGTGGCGCCTGGCGCAGCGAAGCAACCAGGATCGCCTGGCCCGTTTCGCTCTGGCCGTGCTTGCCTATGGTGTCTTCCAGCAGATTGTCGCCATGGCGCTGCTCACACCGGACTCGCTGGTGCGGCTCTCACCCCTGCAGCCCATGCGCTATCTGCAACTGGTCTACATCTTCATGGCGCTGGCAGCGGGCGGCCTGCTGGGCCGCTTTTTGCTCAAGACGCAGGTCTGGCGCTGGGCGGTGTATTTGCTGGTCTTCAACGGCGGAATGTTCCTGGTGCAGTGGGAGGTGATTGACGACGGCGCGCATCTCGAACTGCCCGCATCGGCCACCAGCAACCCATGGCTGGAGGCGTTTAACTGGATCCGCCAAAACACGCCGGCCGACGCCTATTTCGCCCTCGATCCCCTCTACCTGGCCTCGCCCGGCGAAGGCTTTCACAATTTCCGCGCACTGGCTGAGCGCAGCACGTTGTCCGACGCCATCAAGGACACGGCGGTGGTAACCGAGGTGCCGAGCCTTGCGCCGGTGTGGCA
>DATKGE010000241.1:0-11694 GCA_035510955.1 Occallatibacter sp.
GCCAACGGCCGCATGACCGTCGACGGGTTCCTCGACGACACCGCCAATGCCACCAATCCGCAGGTTCTGGGCAAGAAATACGGCGATGTGGCCACCGAAGAGTCCTCCCGCGCCATCGCCCACCACTTTGCCGACGAGATCATCATGCGGCTCGGCGGCGGCATCAACGGCATCGCCGAGACCAAGATCTACTTCATCAGCACCCGCTCAGGCACCAAAGAGGTGTGGGCGATGGACTACGACGGACAAAATCAACACGCCATCACCCATTTGGGAACCATTTCCATCTCGCCGCGCATCTCACCAGATAACACCCGTCTCGCTTTTGCTTCCCTGGGCCGCGACGGATGGACGATCCGCATGTACTCACTTGAACTCAACCGCTACGTCGCCTTCCCCGGTGGAACCGCCGGCGGAAGCAATCAGTCCCCCGCCTGGTCAGCCGATGGGTCCAAGATTGCCTTCTCTTCCTCGCGCACCGGGAACCCCGAGATCTGGCTGGGGGACTCGAGCGGCGGCGATCTTCACAAACTCACCGCCTTCAAGGGCCCAAACGTCGGCCCCACCTTCAACCCGCGCACCGGGGCCCAGATCGCATGGGTCAGCGGACGCACCGGCCTGCCGCAGATTTACACCATGGACATCGACGGCTCCAACGTGCAGCGCATCACCGACGGCGGCTATGCCGTCAGCCCCTCCTGGTCTCCCAACGGGCAGTTGCTGGCCTTCAGTTGGAATCGCAAGTACGGCCCGGGCGACCCCGGTGGCGACGACATTCACGTGATCGACCTGGCCAGCAAGGACTACCTGCAGGTCACGCATGAATCCGGCAGCAACGACTTTCCCTCCTGGGCTCCCGACGGCCGGCACATTGTCTTCCAACGCACCATCGGCAGCCGCACCGAGATCTGGACCATGCTTGCCGATGGAACCCAGCAGCATCAGCTCACGCAATCGGGCAACAATTCCATGCCCAACTGGAGCTGGAAATGAACCCGCATGTCCTCCCGGAGCGAGGGCAAATCCCGCATGTCCTCCCGGAGGGAGGGAACGATAATAGCCCAGGATGGAGTCCGCCTCAGCGGACGCAATCCTGGGAAACTGCCCCAAACAAATCCATCCGCCCCGGAGGGGCGGAACGAAACAACTTGATGCCGTCATCCGGCATTCATGCGGTTGCCCTGAAGCAAATGCGTTACCCTGTTTTTCCGGCATGCATGAATTATGATTTTATAGTCGAAGAACTCTCCTCCTGCCTCATGCAAGGGGGAACAAACGCGCTCACATCGCACCGTCCTCTTTGTTCTATCCCGAACCCGAATGAAGGCGGCATTTACTTGAACATTTTCTTCAAGGATCAAGGCCAGGATCCAGGTGTTCAGCCTGCTTTGTCTCAGCCCGCAAAATCTTCGCAAAAGACAGGCAGGGACGGCTGTGCGCCGGGATCGAACCGGTCAGGCTCGCTTGCAAGACAATTTTGAATTTACGGAAGGAGTAATCCATTGAACGTACGTTCCCGCATTTTGGTTCCCGTTGTATTGCTTGTCTCATTGCTCGCAGTCGCAGGCTGCAAAAAGAAACAGGCGCCGCTGCCAACTGAAACAGCTCCGCCTCCCTCTACCGTGCCGGCGCCCACGGCGCAGATCACGGCCACGCCCACGGTCATTTCCGCCGGTGACCAGGTGGTCCTCTCCTGGCGCACCTCCGACGCCACAACCGTCAACATTGACGGCATCGGCTCCGTGCCCACCTCGGGTGTCAAGACCGTCACACCGACCGCCTCCACCAGCTACCACCTGGTAGCCACCGGAGACGGTGGAACTACAGACGCAACTGCTCGCGTCACCGTCAACTCCCCGCCCGCCGTGGTGGTGCCGAGCACCGCCATGAGCGAGGAAGACGAGTTCAAGGCCAATGTGCAGGACGCCTTCTTCGATTACGACACCTACGACATCCGCAACGACGCGCAGGCGGTACTGGCCAGGGACGCCTCATTCCTGGTCGGCCATACTGACATCAAAGTGGTCATTGGCGGCTACTGCGACGAGCGCGGCTCCAACGAATACAACCTGGCTCTGGGGCAGAATCGCGCCGACGCCGCCAAGAATGCACTGGTGACCGCCGGCGTGGCTGCTAACCGCATTCGCGTGGTCAGCTACGGCAAGGAGAAGCCCTTCTGTTCCGAATCCACCGAAGGGTGCTGGCAGCAGAACCGCCGCGCCGGCTTTACGCTCGACCGGTAGTGTATGCCAATTCCGTGCCCCATCCTTTCGCCATTTTCCTGGCGAAAGGGTGGGAAACCGCCAACCTCAAGTTGCCAGATCACGCGTTCAGCGACTCGCAGCGTTCGAGCTGCCCCAGGTCTCGAAATCGAGATCTGGGGCAGGTTCTTGTTGGGGTATCCCCGACGACCGTAAACTGTTAGCTGTGAGCCTTTCCTCACGGGTGAAGAATGAAGATCGCTACAACCTTCCGCAATCGCTTCCTTGTCGCCGCGGCTTTAGGCCTGGTCCTGACCGCCGTGCCCGTTCCCGCGCATGCCGCCTCCAAGGAGATCGTTGAGCTGCAGACCCAGGTGCAGCAGCTTCTTGACATGATGCAGCGCCTCCAGTCCACCATGGACACACGCTTTGGCGTGATCCAGCATCTGGTGGAGCAGACCGCCGACAACTCCAACCAGATGAGCGCCACGGTGAATGCGCTGCAGCAGAAGATCACTGCGCAGAGCGAGGCCAACGGCGGCAAGCTGGATACGGTCTCCGGCCAGATGCAGTCGCTGAATGATTCTGTCGACGAATTGAAGTCGCGGATGGCCAAGCTCGACAAGTCAATTCAGGACCTGCAGACCCAGCTGCAGAACGTTCAGTCCCCGCCCGCCAATGCCGCGCCCGCGGGCCAGCCTGGCGATCCGAATGCTCCCCAGGGCAGTGGCGCATCGATGGGAAGTCCCGCTGCGTCGGCGGCCAACGTCGCGCCGCCGCTCAGGGACACCTACCAGGCCGCCTACCGCGACTACATGGCAGCGCATTACGACGTGGCGGCAAGCGAGTTCCAGGACGTGGTGCACTATTACCCCATGGATGACCTGGCCGGGACCGCGCAGTTCTACCTGGGAGAAATCGCCTACCGCCAGGCCGACTACGCCAATGCCGTCAAAGCCTACAACGCCGTCCTTCAGGGCTTCCCCGGCAACCCCAAAGCTCCCGCCGCCCAGCTCAAAGCGGGTATGGCCCTGCTGCAATTGAACAAGAAGGACGCCGGTATCCGCGAGCTCCGGGAGCTCATCCAGCGCCATCCGCAAACGCCGGAAGCCGGCCAGGCCCGCACCAAGCTGAACGGGATGGGCGTGCGCATTACCGCAGCACACTAGGCCTGCCTCGAAAGTTCCTATCAAAAAATGGCCTGTCATCCTGAGCGAAGCGTACTTCAGCGGAGTCGAAGGATCTGCATTCGGTAAGCTCACCATAATCCAGTCAGCCCGGAACGAATGCTTTGAACTTCAGAGACAGCGCACAAACTCAAAACACGCGGCTCAAATAACATCGCGCGCTTCATCAAATGCCTTTGAACAACCCGCCATCCACCAGCAGCGTCTGCCCGGTGATGTAGGACGCGCGTTCTGAAGCCAGCCAGACCAGGGCATCGGCAACTTCCTCGGCCTGTCCCACGCGCTGCAAAGCTGTCTGCTCGCCCAGCCGGTCCATGCAAGCCTGCTCGCTCAACCCGGTCTCGGCAGCGCGCGAGCGCGCCAGTTGCTTCAACCGCTCGGTCGCGGTGTACCCAGGCGCAACGTTGTTTACGGTAATGCCGTCTCTGCCAAATTCATTCGACAGGCTTTTCACCAGGCCCAGCACACCGGCGCGCACCGCGTTGGAGTAAACCAGATCGCCCAGCGGCTGCCGCACGGAGACCGAGGTGAGCGTCACCAGCCTGCCCCAGCGCTTCTTCTGCATGTGCGGCAGCACCGCATGAGCAAAATACACCACGCTCATGAAATTCAGTTCCACCGCGCGATGCCATTCCTCAGTCGTCGTCGCAAGAAACATCCGCGGCGGCGGACCGCCGGCGTTGGTTACGCACACATCCACACCGTCAAACTTCTGCGCCACATGAGCAACAAACTGGTTCACCGCTGCAACGTCGGTCACGTCCAGCGCCTCGGTTATCAATTCCACTGGATAGCGGCCGCGAATCCCCTCCGCAACCGCATTCAGCTTCTGCGCATCGCGCGAACACATGGCCACACGCGCGCCTTCTTCGGCAAATTTCTCCGCCGCGGCGCGCGCAATTCCCTCGCTTGAAGCGCAGACAATCACACTGCGCCCCTGCAATCCAAGATTCACCGGCTCACCCTTTTTCCGCCGTGTCGGGCCTGTTTTCAGCTCTCAGGTAAGCATCGTTCCGGTCAATCCAATCCTGCCGTGGCGGATTGAACACGTCCAGGTCCACCGTGTCTTCAAGCGCAAACGCCTCATGCGGCACATGCGGCGGAATACACAACACCTCGCCCGCGCGCACCGTCAACTCTTTGCCTTCAATCGAGAACTTCAGCGCCCCTTCCAAAACGTACGTGATCTGCTCGTTATGGTGACTATGCAAAGGCACATGCGCGCCCTTTTTCAAGAGCACCCGCGCCAGCATCATATCCTTGCCCACAACAAACTGGCGGCCAATCAACGAACTCAGCTTCTCTACCTCTATATCCGCCCACCGTGTAAACGTCGACTTCCCTGCTTCGGTCAATGGCTTCTCCATTCGGCAACAGAATCTTCTGCTCCCCTTGCGGAACGTCTTCTACAATAATCAACTCGCGCGGGATGCAGCAACCGTTCAATTCCTTTGCGGAAATAAAAATCCTCCTTTGCGCATTGGCGCACAAAGGAGGATTTCAGGGGTATGGAACCGATGTTGTTGGAGCAGGCCGCTACTGCAGGTTGGCCATCAGCCCGTCGAGCGCCGACTTGGGAGGCCGCGTCAGTGACTCCGGCAGTTGCCCCAGCGGCTCATCGACAATGTTCAGCAGATCGATGAACGTCGGCTTCTGCGTGTCGATGTAGAAGACGCCGGTGAGGATTTCGTTGTTGGCATGAGCTTCCATCAGCGCGCGCACCGACTTGACCTTGTCGGTCGGGTCGAAGTCCTCGTGCAGCTTCTTTAACCGCAGGCTTGAGCCGTCGTGCATTTCGACTTCGTAGACCTCGCCCGAAGCGTAATCGACCTCAATTTCGTCGAAGCTGGCGACGAAGTCGACCTCGTTGATGGGCTCGTCGTTGTCCTGCATGAACTTGTAGCTCTTTGTCGATCCCTCGTGGTCATTGAACGTCACGCAGGGGCTGATCACGTCGAGCATTACCGTTCCCTTGTGCGCAATGGCCGCCTTCAACATGGAGAGCAACTGCTTCTTGTCTCCGCTGAACGAGCGCCCCACGAATGTTGCGCCCAGTTGAATGGCCAGCGCGCAGGTGTCGATGGCGGGCAGATCGTTGACCACGCCGGTCTTGAGCTTCGAGCCAATATCCGCCGTGGCGGAGAACTGCCCCTTGGTCAATCCGTAGACGCCGTTGTCCTCGATGATGTAGATCATGGGCAGATTGCGGCGCAGCAGGTGAACAAACTGCCCCATGCCGATGGATGCCGTGTCGCCGTCGCCGGAGACGCCCAGCGTAGTCATGGTGTGGTTGGCGAGAATGGCGCCGGTCGAGACCGACGGCATGCGGCCGTGCACGCTGTTGAAGCTGTGCGCGCGGCTCATGAAGTAGGCCGGGCTCTTCGACGAGCAGCCAATGCCGCTCATCTTCATCACCCGCTCCGGCTCCACGCCCATCTGGAACATGGCGTCGATGATGCGCTCGGAGATGGCGTTGTGTCCGCAACCCGCGCAGAGCGTCGTCTTGCCGCCGCGATAATCAATGACCGGAAGGCCGATGTGATTCAGTTTCGGTGCTGGTGGTGTTGCTGTAGCCATTTAGAATTTCCCCTTCTGCTCTCGGCCAAATTCTGCCCATTCGCCAAATCCTGTTAATTCGATGGCCGATTTCATGAGGCAACCGCCCCTTCGTGCACTTCCACATCTTCCACATGCGAAGGAGAAATGCCGCGGAAGCCCTCCATGGCGGCGAACTCTTCAACCACGGTCTGCGCGTCCAGCGGCAATCCGTTGTAGTGCAGAATGCTGCGCAGCTTCACCACCTGCCCGGCCGGCAGATCGAGCTTCAGCAGGCTGGCCAGTTGCGCGTCCCGGTTCTGTTCGATCACGTAGATGCGCTCGTGCGAAGCCACAAAGTCGTGGATCTCGCGCGCGAACGGATAGGCGCGGATGCGCATGTAATCCGCATCCTTGCCATACTCCTTCTTGATCAAGTCCAGGCCCTCGCGCACCGCGTAATCGGAACTGCCGAAAGCCAGAATCCCCGCCTTCGACGATCCGTTCTTCCAGGTCAGCGGCGCCGGAACCAGCTTGCGCGCATTCTCAAATTTCCGCGACAGCCGCTCCATCACTTCGACGTACTCGTCCGGCCTCTCCGTGTATCCCGCCGCATCGTTGTGTCCCGATCCGCGCGTGAAGTAAGCCGCCTTCGGGTGCCGCGTCCCAGGCAGCGTCCGCCAGCCGATCGCGTCGCCGTCCACATCCCGGTAGCGCGCAAATCCGCCCAGCCGCTGTAAATCTTCGGCGGTCAGAACCTTGCCGCGGTCCAGCGGTTTGTCGGGATAGTTGAACTGCTCCGACATCCAGTTATTCATCCCCAGATCCAGGTCGCTCAGCACAAAAATCGGCGTCTGCAGCCGCTCCGCCAGATCAAATGCCGCGCCAGCAAACTCGAAGCACTCCCGCACAGTTCCCGGCAGCAGGACAACATGCTTTGTATCGCCGTGGGAAAGGAACGCCACGCTGAGCAGATCGGCCTGCGAAGTCCTGGTCGGCATTCCCGTCGAAGGCCCGGTACGCTGCACGTCGAAGATCACGCCGGGAATCTCGGCGTAGTAGCCGAGACCGGCAAACTCCGCCATCAGCGAGATGCCTGGACCGGAAGTCGCCGTCATGGACCGCGCGCCGGCCCAGCCCGCGCCCAGCACCATGCCGATGGCGGCCAGCTCGTCTTCCGCCTGCACCACCGCGAAGGTCGCCTTGCCTTCCGGCGTGACGCGGAACTTCTTCAGCAGGTCGGTCGTCGCTTCCACCACCGAGGTCGACGGCGTAATCGGATACCACGCCACCACCGTCACGCCCGCGAACACCGCGCCCATGCCGCAGGCCGCGTTGCCGTCGATGATGATCTTGCCGGCGGTCTTATCCATCCGCTCAATGAAGTAAGGGTCCTGCTTGGTGAACTTCTCCGCCGCGTAATCGAAGCCGGCTTTCACCGCGCCGAAGTTCAGCTCAAAGACTTTCAATTTCTTGGCGAACTGCTTGCGCAGTCCCTTCTCGACCACTTCAAGATCGATGGTGAGCAGGTGCGCCACCGCGCCCACGTAGACCATGTTCCTGACCAGCTTGCGCAGCTTGGCCTCGGGGCAGATACCCGCGGTGATCTTGTCCAACGGCACCGGGTAGAAGAACACGTCGTCGCGGTATTGCTTGAGGTTGAGGTTCTCCTCGTAGATGGCGATGCCCCCGGAGGGCAATGCCAACGTATCCTGCTTGGCCGTTTCGGGGTTCAACGCTACCAGGACTTCGGCTTCCCGCTTGCGCGCGACATAACCGTCCTTGCTGGCGCGGATGGTGTACCAAGTGGGAAGACCGGCAATGTTCGACGGAAACAGGTTCTTGCCGCTGACAGGAACCCCCATCCCGAAGATGCTTTTCAGCAGCACGCTGTTGGCGGATTGCGAGCCGGACCCGTTCACCGTTGCTACGTTGATGCTGAAGTCGTTGACCACGCGCGTGCGCGTTTTCGTTTCGCTCTGCGATTCACTCAGAGCTGCCTGGCCTGTCGCCATGGGTCGGGATTCCCTTCACAAAGAATTCTGTAGATCGTCGATCCACTCCCGTGAACCATCGATCTTTTCGCCGTACCTCCAGTTGAACCCGACATGGGTGACTTCGATGTTGCAGTCAGGAAAGAAACGGCAATTGCTCCCTTGTGATTATATTCGCTTCTCAGACTACGCGTACCAATTCGCAGCCCGCAGGTTACCCGTTTGAGTCCCGGCGCGGATAACTCCTTTTCGCCATTGCGGAATTGGGAATGTTTTCCCCCGGCGTTTCCGACCACAGGACATGAAACCCGCATCACCCCATGCCGCCGCTGACTCGCTGACTCGCCGATGTTCGCAAAGCGGACGCTAACTTGCTGAATTAATTTGAAATGTCCCCGCCGCCATTCAATATTTTGATCATTCAAACAGCCAGTCCGCCATCTCACTCCGACCTGAGCGCCCGCATCGGCTGCACGGCCGCGGCGCGCCTGGCCGGTATCCAGCTGGCCACCATGGACGCAGTCACCAGCACCACCGCAACCACGCCGGTGGCGATAAAGTCCATTGAACCAACGCCATAAAGGGTACTGTGCAAGGTCCGTCCCACCAGGTAAGCCCCGGCAAGTCCCAGCGTCAGGCCGATGGCGGCCAGCAGCAGCGCCTCTTTCAGAATCAGGCTCACCACGTGGCCGCGGGTGGCTCCCAGCGCCATGCGCAGCCCGATCTCGTGTTCCCGCTGCGCCACGGTAAAAGCCATAACCCCATAGATTCCCACCGCGGCCAGCAGCAGGGCCACCACGGCAAAGCTGCCGAACAGGATCATGGTGAAGCGGTCGCTGGCCAAATTCCGCTCCTTCAATTCATCCATCGTGCGCGGCTCGGCCACGGCGATTTGCGGATCGACGGCATGAACCGCCGCGGCGATGCTTTTGGTCATGATGGCCGGATCGCCCGCGGTGCGCACGCCGATGTTGACCGAGGGCCAGGGAATCTGCCAGAAGGGGATCTCCATCTCAGGGTAGTCACCGCGGAAATCTCCATTGCGGACATTGTGGAAGACCCCAACGATCTGCCAGGTGATGTACGGGCCGAGCTTGGTCACTCCGGGAATCAACTCCTCGACGTTGATGCGCTGATCGAGCGGATTCTTGTCCTTCAGAAACTTCCTTACGAATTCTTCGTTCACCATGGCCACGTGCACGCTTCCCGCGGTGTCCTGACTGGTAAACGCACGCCCGCGGATGACCTGAATGCCGAAGGTCTTGAAGTAGTCCGGCGTGACCATGCCAAAGCTCGTGCCGGGCCGCTGCGAGGGGTCGGCAAACTGCGGCTGGCCGGCGATCGTGAAGGGCATGCCGAACCCCGTCCCCTCGAGCGGCAGACCGACTGACGCCGAAGCATCGAGAACGCCTGGGACGGCGTTGATACTGGCCAGCATCTGCTGGTAATAGGCCGTTATCCGCTCCGGATCCTTCGGCCGTGCGTCGGGAACGGGCAAAAAGAAAGTGAGAATGTGCGTCGTATTCACACCCAGATCCACACGCGTCAGGTTCCAGAAGCTATGAATGGCCAGGCCCGCGCCGGTGAGCAGCGTGAGCGCCAGCGCGAACTCCCCGATGACCAGCACTCTGCGCAGCCGTTGCCGTCCCGCGCCGGTGCCGGAGCGCCCGCCTTCCTTCAGCGCTTCAGCCGGATCGACGCGCGTTGCGTACCACGCCGGCGCACAGCCGAACAGCAGGCCGGCCAGCGTGGATGCGGCCAGCGAGAACAGCAGCACGGGAAGATTCAGACTCAGGTCGGCTTCGGAAGGAAGCGTATTCGGGGGCATGACGGCGACTAGCGCCCGCAGCGCCGCCACCCCCACGCCGATTCCCAGAACGCCGCCGGTGAGCGCCAGCAACAGGTTCTCGGTGAGGAACTGCGCAAAGATGTTGCGCCGAGAGGCGCCCAGAGCGGCTCGCACCGCCACTTCCTTCTGTCGCGTGGTCCCTTTGGCCAGCAGTAGATTGGCCACATTGACGCACGCAATCAGCAGCACAAACCCCACAGCCCCCAGCAGAATCCAGAGCGTCTGAATGCGTTCCTTGGGCATGAAATCGTTCTTCAACGGATCGACAATCGCGCCCCAGCCCGTGTCGCTCTTGGGATAAGCCTTGGCAATGTTCGCCGTAACAGCATCCATGTTGGCCTGCGCCTG
Source organism: Occallatibacter sp. (assembly GCA_035510955.1). Classification (GTDB taxonomy): domain Bacteria; phylum Acidobacteriota; class Terriglobia; order Terriglobales; family Acidobacteriaceae; genus Telmatobacter. The sequence continues at coordinate 10,115 of DATKGE010000241.1, forward strand.
CTGCAGGGTCACACCCGGCCTCATGCGGCCCATCGCCAGCAGCCAGTGAAAATCGTGGTTCAGCTGCTCGGGTTTGAAGGCCAGCGGTGCAACCAGCTCCTGGTTCAGGCGGTCGGTCACGCCCGGCCCCAGCACGCCCACCACCGTGTACGGCGTTCCATCGATGCGGATGGTCTTGCCGACAATGTTGGCGTCCGAGCCAAGCCGCTTCCACAGCTTGTTCATCAGGATGACTTCATGTTCCTTGCCCAGTGTTCCTTCCTCGGGCAGAAAGTCGCGGCCAAAGAGAAAATTCACTCCCAGCATCTTGTACATGCCCGGCGAAGTGAACTGCCCCTCAACATACTCCGGCTGATCTTTCGAGGCCAGGTTGAAGCTGGCTCCGGTGAACGCGCACAGGCTGGAGAAGACGGTGTTCTGATTCTGCCAGTCGGTAAAGTCGCCGGCGGCAATGCCGTTGCGGTCGCCCTGAATTTTGGACCACACCATGACCAGCTGGTTCGGCTGGGGATAAGGCATGGGCGCCAGCAGCGTTCCGTAGACCACCGTAAAGATTGCCGTGTTGGCGCCGATTCCCAAAGCCAGCGTCAGCACAGCAGTCAAGGTAAATACTGGCGACTTGATTAACTGCCGCAGCGTGAAGCGCAGGTTCTGAAGCAAGGTCTCCATCAAAGCCTCCAATCAATGTCTTGTGCCCCGGGGCATGAAACCTGCGTCGCCCGATGCCGCCGCTAACTTGCTGACTTGCTCAACCCCGCGAAGCGGGCGCTAACTTGCTGAATTAATTTCAAAAAAACCGCCATCATCATTGATCCGCCAGGATGCTTACAAGGTCTTCAGACGAAACCCGCTCCGACTTCGCTCGCACCTTCGCCGAATCGTACCGCTTTCAGTGCTACACATCATAGCGTTACTGACTGTAACACAACGGAATGGTAAGCGCGAAGGCCTATTTATTAGCCACACTCTCTTTATTAGCCACATTCTCATAGTCGGAATTCTGGCTTCAAGTCGCGGCCCGCGCGGCCTTCCATATCAATTTCTATGAAGTTCATGACAGCCCGGTTCTTGAATTCCTCTCTTTATAGCTTGCCCAATGACTTGCTTTTTGTGAAGGGTACGGGCTTCAGCCCGTACATCAGAGCCCGGAAAATGATTGGGCTTTAGCTCCTGAGGGAGGGCGTTTCAGGAGCTTGCATTCCCTCAGCGGCTAAAGCCGGAGACCAGAATCAGCTCTTAACGTACGGGCTGAAGCGCGTACCCTTCAACGATCATGGATTCTGAACAGATTTTTTGACAAATCAATGGGAGGAAATGTTCCCGGCCGCGTGCGGAAGCGCCGCCAGCCGAATTGAATCACGGTTCCAGCGCAGCAGCAACGTGGAGGCAATCACCACCAGCGCCAAAGTGAGCCCAATCCAGAGCCCGTAAATCCCCCACTTCAACACAAAACACAGCGCCACGCCCAGCGGAAGCCCCAGCGCCCAATAGCCCACCAGGTTGGCCCACATGGGAACACGCGTCTCGCCCAGGCCGCGCAGCGCGCCGGTCGAAACGGTTTGAATCCCATCGAAGATCTG
>DATKGE010000242.1:0-6099 GCA_035510955.1 Occallatibacter sp.
GAAGGAGTTGAAAGCCTTCGTTCCCGGCGGACAAGCGTCGGCTGGCCCGGAAATCCTTGCCAAAGGCCGACATTCCTGCACAATGAATTCAAGACGAGGTCGATCCTTTGCGAGTTGTTACTTAAGTGGTACTGATGGTTAGCCGGTTTATACATCCGGAGCACAAACAACAGGACTTGCTTGGTGAGCATCCTAGTCAAGGAGGAGTTCTTCAAAATTCCGGCTATTTTCGGTTGAGAAAAACGGGGCAGATCACCTATTAGTTGTAAGTCTCTAGATCGATCAGGACTTACACTCGTTAGAACAGTTCTTGCTCCTTGGGATAGGTATGCGGGAACAATCAAATCGACGCCGCGGCGGAATGCTCACAAAGGCTTCGATTCATCTACTTATTCCGGTCGCGGTGGTTGCCCTTTCCGTCGCTGCGCAGGCTCAAAAAATAGAGGGAACCATTCCGATCGAAGAGAAGCTGCCGAAGCGCCGTGTCACTGCCTCCTCTTTAATCTGTCCGCGCGGGACCACCGTGGAACTCGGGAAAGACACGGCGATAATAGCCGGAAATGGGTGATGACTATGCGCTTTCAAACTCGCGCCTTTTTATTTAGCTTCGTCCCTTTTGCAGTCTTGCTGGCCGCCAGTTTCTTCATAGCCCAGAAGCTCGTGCAATCGACCGTGCGCGATGAACTGCGGGGATCTCTGCGCGAAAACCAGCTTTCCATGGCCCTTGAGCAGTCGAAAGCCGATATCCAGAATAGCCGCTTTCTTAAAATCGCCGGAGAAAGCGCGGCTCTGAAAGCCGCAATGCAATCGTTTCATCCCGAATCCGGTGATCCCAAGTCCGGCGACAAGGATCAGCCAAATTCCGAATCCGATTCCGCACGCGTGGCGATAGAAGATCAACTGCGCGGGCTTGGCGAACAAATGGGCTTCGATTTCCTTTCGGTTTCTGCGCCAAATGGCGCCCCTCTTGCGGGCGTCGTCCGCCCGGCAGGGGAAATGCCGGACGGGAAAAATCACCTTGTCCCATTAGGTGGGTCTCTGATTGAACACGGCAATAGAGGCCTGCTTGTGATCGGCAACCGAATCATCCGGTTTGCATCTGTACCGATAGTTGAGGATGATGAAAACATAGGCTCCCTTTCAGTGGGAGAGTATTTTGACTTTCCAGGGGTCGCTGCTCCAGCCGTGCTGATCCATGACGGCGCAGTGATCGATGTCAACATTCCAAATGTCTCCGGAAGAGAAGTGGAGGCGTCCTTTCTCGGCTGTGCGGGCCGATCGGAATGTGATGTTCGATTGGGAGGCGCCAACTGGACATCGGTTCCCCTGCAGGACCTGGGCGGTGGGTACACCTTATGGAGTCTTGAAAATGTCGACGAGGCAACAGGCCCCGTTCGGTCCAAACTGCGCAATCTTTTCCTGACCATGGCATTCGGTTCCGTGCTAGCCGCTCTCTTATGCAGCATTGTCTCGTCCCGCTCCATTGTGAAACCGATCGCGCATGTGGTCTCGCATCTTCGCAACGCGGAGCGAACCGGCGTACTCCCCGACTTCACCAGCGATCTTTCACCCACACCGGAAATCCGGGAGTTGGCCGAGAGCTACCAGCGGGCCGCTGAATCGGTGAGAAATGCGCAGCAGAACCTGCAAAGGGCTTATGTCGAGTTCGTCCGTTCTCTTGCCAGCGCGCTTGATGCGCGCGATCGCTATACTTCCGGTCACAGCTATCGCGTCAGCCAGCTTTCAAGCGCAACTGCAGCTGCGATGGGCCTGGTCCCCGAACATATTGAGCGGATTCGCGTCGGCGCGCTGTTGCACGATATCGGGAAAATCGGCATCGTCGACAGCATCCTGCAAAAGCCCGGCCGGCTCACCGACGAGGAATTTGAAATTGTCAAACAACACCCTGTGATTGGCCGCGGTATTCTTGAAGGAGTGCAGGGCCTTGCGCCCTACATCGAGGCCGTGGAGTTGCACCATGAGAATTGGGATGGTACCGGATACCCGAAAGGCCAATTCGGCGAGGAGACGCCTCTCGATGCGCGCATCATTCACGTGTCGGACGCCTATGACGCAATGACTACCAGCAGGTCTTACCGGCGAGGAATGACCCACCAGCAGGCCATCCGCCAGCTGTTCACATATGCGGGGATACAATTCGATCCGCACATTGTGCAGGTCTTTGCCAGATTGCCGCTCTCAAAAGCAGCCGGGCCTATTCTGTTGGAAGATCGCGGCCTGCTGGCGCAACTTGAATCAGCGGCGGCGGGATGAAGAAAGCTCCCCTGCTGTTCCTGCCCGGCTAGTGTGGCGTCCCTGAAGTCCCCGCCATGATCGGGTTGTCATTCTGAGCGAACGGGGCCCCAAACGTCTTTCAGTTTGGGGGTGGTGAGCCGAAGAATCTGCGTTTGGCCTTCAGCTTTTCCGATGAGAATTTCTCGGACACCATTCTGTTTCGGGCCAAGAGTTTCTGGTGGCGCGTTGCTGACAATTAGGCAGCCTTTTATCCACCCCGCCACCGACCCGCTGCCCGCCAGGAGCAATTGCAGATCATTACCTCCCGTTGGCGCACAATTGAATTGAAAAGCAAACCGGACGGGAAAGGAAGTCAGCTCGAAGATGCATCTTCCAGATTTATCTGAAAGACAGATGCTCCCACCCCCTCCCTCGCCATACCCCTACCGTATCCAGACCAACGCCGAAATAAAAAACAACCATCGCTTTTTGAGCTGTGATCCTGGGAAGACCAACCGAACCATCGGGAAATCAGCAGTTTAATCTCGCCACTTCCACAGATTCACAGCACAAAAAACGCCCCAATCAACTGTGAAACTGTGGGCCTCAGCAGTTTTGCCTGGTAAACGCCTTTGTGGGAAGGTCGAAGGCGATCCCGATCCTGCTGTCCTAACTCAGGACTAACTCGAAGTAGATGAGCGGGTCTTTTTTGTAGACAACGCGAGCAACTTCGCGGAAGCCGCAGCGGGCGTAGAACGCGCCGGCGCCTGCATCGGCATCGAAGGCGTCGAGGCGGATGGCGTCAGCGGGCCAGGCCTGGGCCTGAATGACCGCTTGCTGCAGAAGCAGGCGCCCGATTCCCCTGCGCTGCAGATTGGGAAGGACGGCCATGCCGGTGAGGTAAATTGCCTTCTTCACCGGCGTGAAATAGTTGACATCGATGGCCCAGGGTTTCTTGTTGGCCAGGCGCATGGTTCCTACGATGGCTTTGCCTTTGTGCGCGATGACGACGCGGGCGTAGCGCAGGCTGTTGAGCACGCCTCGTTCGGTTGGTGGATTGGACCAGAAACCGTGACCGTAGCGTCGGGTGAGGTCGTTGGCCGCAGCCAAGTGCAGCGCGGTGAGCTCAGGCACTTCGGCGCGCGTGGCGAGTGAGAAAGTGAGGTTCATTCAAAGCAACCTGCTTGAGGATTGTCGTGACCTTCCGGGCCGGCGATGCTGTTATTCGTTGGCGGCGGCTACTTCGTGCAGCCAGCCGGGGGCTTTGAGCAACTCGCGGGGGCGGGAGCCGTCGGCCTGGCCGACTAGGCCGTCCCGCTCCATCAGGTCGATGAGGTGTGCGGCGCGGCCGTAGCCGATGCGCAGTCTCCGCTGCAGCAGGGACGTTGACGCCTTGCCGAATTCGAAGACCAGTCTCACGGCGTCGTCGAACATGGGGTCGTTCTCGTCGGGGTCGGGGTTGGAGCCGTCGACGGTTGCGCGCTCGTCTTTGGGCGACTCGAGGAAGCCCTGCACATATTCGGCCTGGCCCTGGTTCTTCCAGAACTCGACGACGGCAGCGGTCTCTTTTTCGCTGACGTAGGGGGCGTGGAGGCGCATGAGGCGGCTGGTTCCGGGCGGCAGGAAGAGCATGTCGCCGCGGCCTAAAAGAGCCTCGGCACCATTGGTGTCGAGGATGGTGCGGGAGTCGACCTTGGTGGCGAGGCGGAAGCTGATCCTGGTGGGCACGTTGGCCTTGATGAGGCCGGTGATGACGTCGACCGAGGGACGCTGTGTGGCCAGTACGAGATGAATGCCGACGGCGCGGGCCATCTGCGCCAGACGGGTAATGGACTCTTCAACGTTGGCGCGGTCGAGCATCATGAGGTCGGCCAGCTCGTCGATGATGATGACGATGAAGGGCAGCGGCTCGCTGTCTTCCTCTTCTTCGAAGAGCGAGGGCATGGAGCCCTCGAAGAGCTTGTTGTACTGGTCGATGTTGCGGACGCTGCGGCTGGCGAGCAGCTTGAGGCGGCGTTCCATCTCGCGGACGGCGTTGCGCAGGGCGTTGGCGGCCAGCTTGGGCTCGGTGATGATAGGCGTGAGCAGGTGGGGAATGCCTTCGTACATGCCCAGCTCGACGCGCTTGGGATCGACCAGGATGAGGCGAACCTGCGCGGGGGTGGTGCGGAATAACAAACTCATAATCATGGCGTTGATGGCCACCGATTTGCCGGACCCGGTGGAGCCGGCGATGAGCAGGTGAGGCATCGTGGCCAGGTCGGCGGGGACGATGCGTCCGTTGATGTCCTTGCCCATGGCGATGGTGAGGCGGCCCTTGGCGCGGGCAAAGATTTCCGACTCGAGGACGTCGCGGAGGTGGATGGTTTCGCGGTCGTGATTGGGGACCTGGATGCCGACGGTGGATTTGCCGGGCATGCGCTCGATGAGGATGGACTCGGCGCGCATGGCCAGGCAGAGGTCGTCGGCCAGGCCGGTGACGCGGGAGTATTTGACGCCGGCTTCGGGCTTGAATTCGTAGGTGGTGACCATGGGACCAGTATTGATCTGTACCACCGTACCGCGGACATCGAACTCGGCGCACTTTTCGACCAGCACGCGGGCCTCTTCGCGGAGCAAGTCCTCGCGGACCGCGAAGGGCGCCTCGCCGTTGTGGAGCAGGGTGCTGGGCGGGAGCTTGAAGCCGCTGACGGATTTTGGTGCGACGGTGGCGGTGCGGACTTCGGCGTCAGCACGAGCGAGAATGGCCACCTGCGCTGGGGCAGACGGCGCTCGCGCGCCACCCGGGTTGGTGGTCTCTCGGGCCTCGGATGCGAGGCCTGTGGCGCCCAGGGTGGATTGGGCAAGTCCGGGGCCGATCGAGTGCGGTTGGACGGGGACTGGAGTTGGCGCGGACTCAGGGACCGAGTGCTGGGTTGCGGAGCGCTCCCAGATGCTGGGCTTGCGGGTGCCGGCTAGATCCTCGTCTTCCACGGACGGCATGGGAGCGCGCTGGAAGGCGGGAATGTCTTCGAGCGAGGTCTGGCTCATGTTCTGGACGCGGTCGCGGCGGCGGAAGAAGCTGGCGAAACGGCTGGGACGATGATCGGCGTCGCCGGACTCCGCATCGGGGTCGGCTGGGCGCTGGGATTCGAGCTCGGCTTTGCGCTCGGCGCGGGCTTCGCGCCAGTTGCGCCAGCGGTCGTGGAAGGCGACGACGTGGATCCAGCGTTCTTCGATGCTCTCTTTGAGCGCCGAGAAGCTGACGGCGGAAGCGAAGTAGAGGCCTGCAGCCGCGAGGATGCCGGCCACCAGCCAGGCGCCCTGAATGTTGATGTAGCCGACCAGGACAGCGGAGACGATGCGGCCGACCACGCCCTCGATGGGGAGCAGATGGAACCAGCGCCAGTGCCAGGGGAGCAGCCCGAAGACGGCGGGCAGGAAAATCAGGGCGAGCAGGGTTCCGGTCCAGCGCAGCCAAGGCGAGCCGCTGGGGCGGGAATGCATCCAGGTCCAGCCGAGTCCGCCCAGCCAGAGGGGCAGGAAAAAGGCGGTCACGCCGAGGGACTGGAGGAGCAGGTCGCTGATCCAGGCGCCGAAGAGGCCGACCCAGTTGACCACCGCGTGGGGCATAGCCGTGTCGGTGGCGGTGTTCAATGAGGGATCGGAGGCGTGCCAGGTGGCGATGGAGAGCAGCAGGAGGAGCGAGACGAGAATCAACAGCAGCCCGAGAAATACGTTCAGAGGGCGGCTTCGCGTGGGCGACAGGACGATGGAAATAGGTTTCATGGCTTGGACGCTCCCGCTCGATGGCCGCTCAGGAATCTGCCGCGGGCGAGCCAAAGGAGCGGAGGAAGAGTCCCAGAGCAGCTTTTATTATCGGTG
>DATKGE010000243.1:0-8066 GCA_035510955.1 Occallatibacter sp.
CAGTCCATCATGTCCACGCCCATGCGCGCATACTGCTCGATCTCGTCGGGGTAGCCTACGCCCATTACATAACGCGGCTTGTCTTTGGGCAGCAGCGGCAGGACTTCGGAGATCATTTCCAGCGTCAGGTCGCGCGGCTCACCGACACTGAGGCCGCCGATGGCGTAGCCGTCAAAATTCATTTCGACGAGGCGCTCGGCGCTTTCGCGGCGCAGGTCGCGATACATGCCGCCCTGCACAATGCCGAAGAGGGACTGCGTAGGGCGTTCGCTCCCAGGTCTCAAAGTCGAATCCTCACCCCGGCGACTAGGACCTGTCGCCGGGGACCCCGAGACCTGGGGCACCCAGCCTGGTTGCTCATGCCAGACCACCTCTTCGCGATGGGCGCTGAAATGGTCGAGGGAGCGGCGGGCCCAGGCCATGGTGAAGCGGAGGCTTTCTTCGGCGCGGGCGCGATCGGCGGGGTACTCGGTGCACTCGTCGAAGGCCATGGCGATATCGGCGCCGAGGGCTATCTGCACGTCCATGGAATGCTCGGGGGTGAAGAAGTGGCTGCTGCCGTCCAAGTGCGACCGGAAGCGCACGCCCTCGTCGGTGACCTTGCGCAACTGGCTGAGCGAGAAGACCTGAAAGCCGCCTGAATCTGTGAGCAGGCCGCGCGGCCAGCTGATGAAGCGGTGCAGGCCGCCCATGCGCCGGATGGCCTCGTGGCCGGGGCGCAGATAGAGATGGTAGGTGTTGCCGAGGATGATCTGGGCGTCGAGAGTTTCGAGCACGTCCTGCGCGACGGCCTTGACGGTTCCGGCTGTACCCACAGGCATGAAGACCGGCGTTTCGACTGTCTGATGCGGGAGGACAAGCTGGGCGCGGCGACCGCCGGCTTCGGTCTTCGCAACGATGTTGAATTCGAGACTCACCCATCGATTCTAGAGCCTGTCATTAACTTTCGTGCGGGCTACATTTGCAGCGGGCTGATTGGTATTGGTCAATCACGATGAGCTTCAGGTGGGTTGTTTCTCCAATGGCGATGGTGAGCTATATTGAGCAGTAACTAGATTGCGGCCTCGATAATCTGCATGATGAACTCAGCTGGGATCTTTGAGTTCCCCCACGGTGATTCGTCCGAATCTCGCCGTTGCGAGCGTTGCCTCCGCAGCCTTGGGTGTTCTCCTCACTGGTCTCAACAGGTCGTGTGAAAGGGGACTTATGCCTAACAGGCTGCCGTCCAAGGCTCTAATCTTTCTTCTGCCAGCGCTCTTTCTGGTTAGCTGTAACGTAGTTAGCAATCCACCAGTTTTGCAACCTTCCGATGCTCCGACGGTAACCATGGTGGTTCCTCAAGCAGGCAGCATAGGCACCAACCGTGAGATTGCGGTGGTCTTCAGTAAGCCCATGGATCCGGCAAGCATCGACACCAGCAGTTTTGTGGTTGCAGGTGTGACTGGTACAGTCACTTACGATGCAGTCAACATGATTGGCGCATTCTCACCTTCCGGGGACTACGCCGCCAACACTACATTTAACGCGAGCATTACCACCGGGGCCAAGGACGTAAGCGGAACTCCACTTGCCTCTGCTTACAACTTCTCTTTCACTACCAGCGCTTCCGCAGACACATCTCCACCTAACGTTTTCGCCATGAATGTTGCTGCGGGGGCCACTTGCGTGCCGCAAAATCAGAACATCACAGTTACATTCAATGAGCAAATGAATTCACTTACCATTAATCCCAACACGGTGTTTATTGTAGGTGTGCCGGGAAAAGTGACTTACGATGTAGTCAATCTAAATGCTACTTTTTCGCCTTCGACTAACTTGACTCCAAATACCACGTACACAATCATGATAACCAAGGGAGCCGAAGACATGGGAAGTGTACCCTTGGGTGGGCCATATTCTGAGACATTCGCTACTGTTGGTCCTCAAGGTGGAATTCCAATCGTTGCTCTTTGTCCCTTCCTGGGAGGTTTTTCTGTTTTAGCTGGATCTACCGTCACAAATACTGGCTCTACCACAATCACTGGAAGTGTGGGAATTTTTCCGGGTACCGCTATCACTGGATTCCCGCCAGGGCTGGCGAGTGGAACAATTGATCTTGCTGACAGCGCCGCAGCTCAAGCACAGGCAGCCTTGACCGCTGGGTATCTCGATGCTGCGGGACGATCGGGTAGCACTACAGTTGCAGGGGATTTGGTTGGAAAGACACTCACCGCTGGTGTCTATAAATCTACCTCGTCGCTCGAGGCATCGGGAGACGTCACTCTCGACGCTCAGGGCGATCCGGCTGCGGTGTTCATTTTCCAGATCGCATCTACGCTTACAACGGGAAGCGGCAGCCACATCATTCTGGCCAATGGCGCTTCGGCCTGCAACGTCTTCTGGCAGGTCGGCAGCTCAGCGACATTGGGAACGAACTCGGTCTTCAACGGAAACATTCTGGCGCTAACATCAATCACAGTTACCACCGGCGTGAACATAAATGGCCGGGTGTTAGCTCGGAACGGTGCAGTCACATTGGATGACAATGTCATTGCTGGCTGTACTTGTTCTACTGCTGAAGGCTATGTTGAACCGAACGAGCAAAACCCAAAAAAGAGGTAGAGAAGTGACGAAAGTATGATGCGAATCTTGGTAGTGTGAACAGGCCCTTGAGCCTGTTCACACCATTGAACGGAGGCGATGAGGGCCATCCGCGCCAATCATGTGGACGGGACCCTCCATCGATGTCTCGGCATATTCGAGAGACCGGTCTCTTGCAGGAACTGCCTGTTTGCCTACTTACCCACCTCGCCCAAGCGCACAAGGAAGCCGACCCGCCCTACGCGGGGCATGCCCAGGGTGGTGGTGGGCGTTTTGGAGTCTTCGATCTGGCGGTTGAGAAGATTCTCTCCCGCGGTGAATAGTTGAAAGCGCTTGCCGAAGTCGTGCGATGCGTAGGCGTCGAGGCGGAAGTATCCGTGCAGCAGATACTGATTGGCGGCATCGTCGTATTGCCGCCCGCTCAGCCGGCTCTGCAGGTTCAGGGTTCCCAGCCTGGGCCGATAAGCGCGCACATTCAATGTGGCCAGGTTGCGGGCTACCTCGGGAATCCAATTGCCCACATACTGATTGCCTCGCGAAACGGTGGCATGCGCGTACTGGTAGCCGCCGTCCAGCATCAGCCAGCGAAGCGGAGAAAACTCATAGTCCAGCGAGACGCCGCGGCTTTCAATCTGGCCCAGGTTCTCACGCTTCAGCAGAATGGGCGAGGATGTGGCGTTGATGGTGACGGCGGTGATGGGCCGGTTGACCTGGGTAAGAAAGTAGCTGGAGCGGATACTGCCCCAGCGGCTTTCCGTGGCCAGTCCAGTCTCCCAGCCGGTGGCGCGTTCGCTGAGCAGATTGCCGTTGGCCAGGGTCAGCTGGTTGCCCACCTGCGTGGCGCGATAGAGTTCGTTGGGAGAGGGCTCGCGAAAGGCGCGGAAACCCGAGGCATTGACCGCCCAATGATTCCAAAGCTTGCGCGACAGGCCAACGCGCGGATCGAAGAAGCGCTGGCCGAACTGCGGCGGCTGGCTGGCGGACGGAGCCCAGCTCGAACCATTCCAGGTGAGCGACTGGCCATCGTAGTTCTGGAACCAGTCCATGCGGCCGGAGGCGGTCAGCGTCCAGGCCTTGCGCACGGCCATTCCCTCCACGTAGGCCGCGGAGTCGCGCTGGTGGTCGTGCAGGTCGGTTAGGGTGGCCGAACTTCCGTAGGACTGCTCCCGGTCCCAGACGCGGACGTCGTGGGTGTCGGCGCCGGCCACGAGCAGCAGCCCGGCGCTCAGCGGCTGGCTCCAGTGGGCCACCGCACCCAGCTCGTTGTCCGGCGTCAACGAGAACTTGGTTGGAGTTTCGCCGCAGCGGTAGGAGCAAGTTGGATCGCCGAAGTCGGGAAGGTTGGAGATGCTGGAAAACGTCTGGCGGAAGTGGTCAGTCGAGCCGTAGAAGCGCGTCACCAGCGAACCGTTGCGCGGCCCCTGCCAGTCGCCTCCGGTTGCGTAGCGCCACAGGCGGGTCCCGTTGGTCTGGTAGGGTGTTCCATTATTGCGCGCTTCGTTGAAGCCGTTGGCGCGCGCCATGAGCCTGAGCGTTCCCCTTTTGCGGTCGGCCAGCAGTTCGCCATTCTGGCTGTGGACGTTGCTGGCAATATCCACCGGGCCGCGCTGGTCGGGAGCCTCCTGGATGTAGCCATCCGTGCCGAGAGCGCCGCCCGCGGTCAGCAACCCCCAGGGTCCGCGTTTGGCCTGGAGCAGCAGGCCGTCATCGTAAGTGCCTTCAGAACCGTAACTGCTTCTCAACTCGCCCAGGTCAGCGGTCGGCATTAGCGGGACCACGCTTACTACGCCGCCGATGGCGCTGGAACCGTAGAGGTCGCTGGCGCCGCCGCGTAAAAGCTCAATTGACTTGATGGCCAGCTCCGGCTGCTCTTGCCAGTGAATGGTTCCGGCAAAGGCGTCGTTCAGCGGCACATCGTCTTCCGTGAGCAAGGTGCGGCTGGCGGAGGTGGAACCCAGGGCGCGCAGGCTGATTCCCTGCGAGGACGGGTTGGCGACCAAGGAGCTCGACCGGCGGAACAGCTCCACACCGGGAATCTGGCGAAGTTGATCATCGAGGGTGATTGTGGCCGTGGTGTTGAGCGCGGTCTGAGAGAGCACAACTGTGGTTGCCGGGCTCTCCAGCGAGCCCAGCGGGGTGCGGTACGCGGTGACGGTCACCTGCTCGGTGCGGGATGCGGGGTCCAGCCGGACGGCCGCGCCCGCGCTGATTTGCACGGTCTTCGATTCAAATCCTGGAGCCATCACGTTAACCATGCAGGAAGCGGCGCAAGGCACGGCCAGTTTCCCGGCCGCATCGGTGGTTCCCAGCAACTTGCCCGTGGAATCCTTGACCGCAGCGCCAGACAATGCGGCGCCGCGTGCGTCTGTCACGGTTATCGGCGTCGTCCGTGTCACGGAGGTCTGTGGGCTAAGCGTGGCCGATAGAGGCACTATCGTCGCAAGCGCCAGCGCGCCAGCCCTCGCTTTGGATTGGAACCACTGCATCGGTCTCCTTTCCGGCGTTCCGGTGGAGTCTGTCGAGCAATTGTGACACGGTGATCGCGCTTCCGGAAGCAATAATCCGGGGCGCAATCTCGTTCAGCGGAATCAGGACGAAAGCGCGTTCACCGAGTCGCGGATGAGGAATCACCAGCCCTGGCTCGCTGGTCGTGCGGTCGTCGAAGAGCAGAATGTCCAGATCGAGCGTGCGCGGGCCGTTGACGATGCCGGCCGCCCGGTCGCGTCCGAACTCCAACTCAATGGCCAACAAGCCAAGCAGCAGAGCTTCCGGCTCAAGTTCCGTCTCCAGCGAAACCACGGCATTCACAAAACTGGGCTGCTCGGCGAATCCCACCGGCTCGGTTGAGTAGAGAGAAGAGCGGCGCGTTACGCGTCCCAGCGATTCGAGGCGAGCCGCGGCGGCCGCAAGTGTGGCCTCTGGCGTTCCCGCCCAACTGGGAAGATTCCCGCCCATACCGATGTACGTCGAATGCATCCTCTTCAGACTATCGTGGCGACGACTGCACCTGGTTGGGGTGAACGGCTTGAATGCCCGCGTAACGGAGAAAATCCGACTGATTCAGTGTGAGGATACGGGTCACGCCAAAGGCTCGCATGACCGCCGCAAGACGTGCGTCATGCACTTGAACGCCGCGCACATTGTTGGTTACTACTGACTCACGCCAAATCGAATAGACCTGTTCGATGTCGGGAAGGAACGTCATGGTGCGTTCAATAGCTGCGACGCGCTGGTCCGTTTCCATGATGGTAAGGCCATAACCGTTGCGATCCTTCGGCCTCGTACAAACGTTCCAGAACTCGGCAATATTTTGCAGGGCGAAGCAGAGTTCAATTCCCTGGCCATTCAGTTCATCGAGAGATGCCTTAATGAGCCGGTGCTGGGGGTCGCCTTGCTGGGAGATTCGAAGAAGAATGTTGGTATCGACGAAAATCCTTGGCGAAAAGGCCATCAATCATGGTCCTGATAGAAACTCTCGCGGGTGAAGGCTTCGTCAGGGAGTTGTGGAATTTTGTCGGAATTTTCGGACATGATCCGGAAAAACTCCTCCATATCCTCTTTGCTCCGAATTGGGGTGGGAGCAGACCGCACCGCGTCGTCGATCAGGCTCCGCACGAAGTTCTCCGGCGTCAGACCGCGTGCCCGAACCTGTGCGGCGAGCTCATCCGATATTTCGATCGTGACCTGCATACAGAAATGGTAGCAGGGCGGAGGCGAAAACACCATCAATGATCCTAGTCCTCGCGCAAGGCTTCCATCGGCTCGATGGAAGCGGCTTTGCGCGCAGGAAGAAGCGACGCGGTCAATCCGATCAGCGCGAGAGCCAGGACCACCGCGGCATAGGTACTCATGTCCAGCGGCTGCACCTGGTAGAGGAAGCTCTTAATGAGCCGTCCGGTGGCGAATGCCAACACCAGGCCGATTCCCAGGCCCGCGCCCACCAGCACCGATCCTTGGCGCAGGACCAGTTGCGCGACGCTGGCGCGGGTTGCTCCCAGCGCCATGCGCACGCCGATTTCGCGCCGGCGATAACTGACCAATTGCGACAGCACGCCGTAGAGCCCGGCGAAGACCATGGCCACGGCCAGCCCGGCGAAGGAACCGACAAGATAGAGCCCCAGCCGCTGGCTGAAGGTGTTCTCCTCTACGGCATCCTGCATGGTCTTGAAGTTATCCAGCGCAAAGCCGGGCGCGTACTGGTGGAAGACGGAAGGCATCTCAACTGCGACGGGAATGTCGCCGCGGGTCTTCACCACGAAGCTGACAACGGTCTTCAAGAGCGCCTGGTAGAAGAGCGATGTGGTCGGAATCTGCTGCTGCGGGACCAGGATCAAGGGTTGAATGGCGCCGCCAACGCTCCTGTCCACCTGGTCGCCGACAATGCCGACAATGGTGTAGGGCTTGATCATGCCCGTGTCTTTACCGCCCAGGTCAATCTGCTTTCCAATAGGATCTGTACCCGGGAAGTATTTGTGCGCAAGCGTTTCGTTGACCACAACCGCGAACGGCGAGCTCAACACGTCCCCGTCGCCAATCATGCGTCCGCGGACGATGGGCGTGCCCAGGGTTCGGGCGAAGTCTCCGCTCACTGCAGAGACGCGCGCATTTGGCTTGTTGACCTTGTCCTTCACCTGGCCCACAACGTCAAAGCTGGTGCCGATATCCATGCCGGACAACGGAGGCGAAGTGGAGAGCGCCGCGCTTTCCACACCCGGCACGTGGCGCATGCGTTCCAGCACCGGCTCGTAAATCAATGTGGCCACGGATGCCGGCGCATTGCCGGTGTCCTCTGAAACGGACATTGCGGAGAAGCCTGCCGCATCCGCGGGCATGGCCTGGAATGTGGTGACGTGCGCCGTTTCAAATCCCAGCCGCGACTGTTCGAGATTCCACAGCGTGTGGAAGAGCAGGCCGGTGCCGACCAGAAGCAGCGTGGAGAGCGCGACCTCGCCCGCGACCAGGCCGCCGCTCAGCTTTCCGCTCACCGAGCGCGAACCGATGCCGCGGGAGGCCGCCTGCAAGGCTGCCTGCGGGTTGGCGCGCGCCACCAGAAGCGCGGGCAGCAGGGACGAAAGCACGGTGGTGACGATGGCGATGGCCGCAAGAACGATCACGATGGTCCAATGAATGGAGATGGATTCGCCGCGCGGGATGGTTCCATCGGGAAGCTTGTGCACGGCCAACATCGCCAACTGCGCGATCCCGATGCCCACGCCGCAACCCAGCAGGCTAAGCGCCATCCCTTCGGAGAGCATCTGCCGGACGAGACGCAAACGGCTGGCGCCCATCGCGGCACGCACCGCGAACTCCTGCTGGCGGCCCAGGCAGCGGGCAATCAGAAGGTTGGAGACGTTGGCGCAGGCAATCAGCATCACCAGCGCCAGAGCGCCGAGCAGCGCGAAGAGGACCGGACGCACCGGGCCGGTGAGGATTTCCTGATAGGGAGCGACGGTGAAGGAAACGGCGCTCTCATCCTTGGCAAGAGG
>DATKGE010000244.1:0-13728 GCA_035510955.1 Occallatibacter sp.
AAGCCGGAACCGCTCACACCCGGCAAGCAAGCGGACATCAACTTCATTATGCCTGACCTGTTTCATACCTTCCGCCGCGGCCATCGCATCATGGTCCAGGTGCAGAGCTCCTGGTTCCCGCTCACCGACCGCAATCCGCAAACCTTCACCGACATTCCCTTTGCCAAGCCCGAGGATTTTCAAAAGGCGACCGAAGAAGTCTTCCATCAGAAGGACGCGGCCAGCGGCGTAGAAGTGCTGGTGATGCCGCAAATGTGAGGGCGTACCAGGAACAAAGGCTAGTATCCTGAGTCTGGAGTTCTCAACCGGCCCGGTTCATCGGGAGACCTCAAATGCATTGCTCCACCGAAAAGGAGCCGTAGTGAAATACATACCGGTCGGCAGAGGAAAGCCCCTGATTCTACTCGCGCTCATGGCAGCGCCGTTCCTGATTGTTTTTGGGACCGGTTGCGGCGACTTCTGGCAGGCGCCGACGTCCACCGGAACGACGGCCAGCACCGTCACGCTCACAGTATCCACGGATACGCCCGCTGTGGGCGCAAGTGTCACCTTCACGGCTACCGTCTCGCCTTCGGCTGCCACAGGCACGGTCACGTTCAAAAACGGAACCGCCTCGCTTGGAACCGGGGCGCTCACTTCCGGGACTGCAACCTTTACCACCACCTTCAACACCGCCGGAACGGATACGATTACCGCCGTCTACGGCGGGGACAGCACATACGCGGGGAGCACTTCCAGCGCGGTTTCCATCACCGTGAGCGCAACAGCCACCTTGACGGCCACAACCACCACGCTGAGCGCAGCGAGCACTACGCCCACCACCGGCGAGAACGACATATTGACGGCCACCGTAACGCCCTCGGCAGCCACCGGAACGGTTTCGTTCTATGACGGAACAACGTCGCTCGGAACCGGAACGCTGAGTTCGGGAACGGCAACCTTTACGGCTACATTCAGCACCACCGGGACGCAATCGCTTACCGCCGTCTATAGCGGCGACGGGACCTATGGCACGAGTACCTCGAGCGTGGTCACGGTCACCGTGACCGCGGCGCCGGCACTCACCACCACCACCACGCTCACTGCGTCGAACGCGACGCCCACGACAGCAGACAGCGTCACCTTGACCGCAACCGTTTCGTCGTCCGCGGCTACCGGGACGGTCACCTTTTACAACGGCACCACTTCCATCGGAACCGGGACACTGAACGCAGGTACGGCTGCCCTGTCGACCTCGTTCATCACTGCCGGAACCGAACCGCTGACCGCCGTTTACAGCGGAGATGGGACCTACGCCACCAGCACTTCGAGCGTGCTGACCATCACCGTCAGTTCGCCGTAAACGCGGCGGGATTGCCGCCCGGAGAACAGCTCCAATCGTGTTTCCCCTATTCAAGGGGGCAGACGAGGTTATGCCCGGTTCCGTTCAACACGCTCGCGTGCTAATCTTTCAACCAAATGAGAAACCCGATGATGAGTCGCACCCTTCGCACCGCCCTTCTGCTTTCGGCCGTGCTTCTGCTGGCCGCCGCGCCGCTGATTCATGCCGAAGAAGGTATGTGGACCTTCGACAACCCGCCGCTGAAACTGCTCAAAGAGAAATACAATTTTACGCCCACCCCGGCCTGGCTCGACCACTTGCGCCTCTCCAGCGTGCGGCTCAACGATGGTGGATCGGGATCGTTCGTCAGTCCCAACGGACTGCTGCTCACCAATCACCACGTGGCGCGCGGGCAGTTGCAGAAAAACTCTTCCGCGGCGCACGACTATCTAGCCACCGGCTTCTATGCCACATCGCCGGATCAGGAGATGAAGTCCGCAGATCTTGAAGTAAATGTGCTGGTCGGCATGGAAGACGTGACCACGCGCGTGCAGGGCGCGGCCAAGGGCATTGCCGACGACGCCAAGGCCTTGAAAGCGCGCGAAGCCGCGATCGCCGCCATCGAAAAGGAAAGCAAGGACAAGACCGGCCTTCGCTCCGACGTTGTCGCCTTCTACCAGGGCGGCGAGTACTGGCTCTACACCTACAAGGCTTACACCGACGTGCGCCTGGTCTTTGCGCCCGAGCAGCAGGCTGCTTTCTATGGCGGCGATCCGGATAACTTCACTTATCCGCGCTACGACCTGGACATGGCCTTGTTCCGCGTCTACGACAACGGCAAGCCCCTGCACACCGATAACTTCCTCAAGTGGAGTGCCAAAGGCGCCGCACCGGGCGAACTGGTCTTCATCTCCGGCCATCCCGGCTCAACGGAGCGCGACGACACGGTGTCCGAGCTGCTGGTGCAGCGCGATGTCGTCGGCCCCGCCGTCACCGAGTACCTCGAACGCCGCATCGCAGCGGCGCAAGCCTTTGCCGTGCAGGGACCCGAGCAGGCGCGCCTGGTCGGCAGCACCATCTTCGGCCTGCAAAACTCACTCAAGGTCTACATCGGCCGCAAAGACGCGCTCGCCGACCCCGCCATTCTCGCCAAGAAGCAGTCTGAGGAAGCCGAATTCCGCGCCAAAGTTGCCGCCAATCCCGAGTGGCAAAAGGCCTACGGCGATGCCTGGGACACCATCGCCAAGGTTGAAGAGCAGGTGAAGCCGGAGATCAAAGGCCAGATCTTTCACCGCACCGACAGCCGTCTGTTCGGCCTCGCCCAGACCATCGTTCAATATGTCGTCGAGATCAAGAAGCCGGACGGCGATCGCCTGCAGCAGTTTCATGATGCCGGCCTCGAGTCACTCAAGTTTCAGCTCATGTCGCCCGCGCCCATCGAAATCGCAACGGAAAAGCTCTACATGACCAACGCGCTCAAACTGGGCGAAGAGAAGCTGGGCAGAGACGACGCCTATATTCAGGCCATCCTTCAGGGTGGCGATGTGGACCCGACTGTCAATTCCCTGATCGACGGAACCAAGCTCGCCGACCCGGCCGTCCGCAAATCGCTCATCGATGGCGGCGAGGCTGCCGTGGCCGCATCCACCGATCCCATGATCATGGCCGCCCGCCGCACTGACCCGCTTGTCCGCGAAACCACGCGCCGCCTCCGCGACCAGTACGGCAGCGTGCTCACGAAGGAGGGCGAGAAGCTGGGCAAGGCGCGCTTCCTGGTTTACGGAAAGAACACTTACCCTGACGCCACTTTCACCCTTCGGCTGAGTTATGGCGCCGTCATCGGCTACCCCTACAACGGCACCATTGCTCCGCCCTTCACCACCTTCTACGGCCTCTACGATCGCGCCGCCAGCTTCAGCGACAAGCCGCCCTTCGACCTCACGCCGAAGGAAGAAGCAGGACTGAAGAATCTCGACCTTTCAACCCCGCTCGATTTTGTCTGCAGCGGCGATATCATCGGCGGCAACTCCGGCTCGCCGGTGGTCAATCGCGAGGGCGAATTGGTAGGCCTTATCTTCGATGGAAACATCGAGTCCATGGCCGGCGACTTTGTCTACGACGGAACCAAGAACCGCGCCGTCGCCGTTCACTCCGCAGGCATGATGGAGGGCCTGCGCAAGCTCTACAACGCAGGCGCGCTGGCGGACGAACTCGAAGGCAAACAATAACTCAACGGCACCAACGGACGAAATTGGGGGAGCCTCGACGGCTCCCCCTGGTTGTATTTCGCCCAAATTCCTCAGAGGCATTTTTTAAAGCAAGCCGCAGGAATCCCCTTCACCTAAATTTGCCGGCAGAGTGTCCGAAACGCCAGCCTCGCGCAGATTTTCACCTCCACCGGCGCCGCTATCAACACATCGGTGTGCGAGTCGTCGGTTTCTTCAATCTGCTTCTGGTAGTCGGTCAAATCGGGCTTTCGTGAACGCGGATCAGATTGCGCACCTTCAAAACATCTATGACTTGCCAACTCGCGCGGCGGAGTTCATGGGTATTCCCTTCAGATACGCTTGCCCCCAGGCCGCCGTGGGCCCGGCGGACACGTCGACTCGCGAATGACCAGCTCCGGCAGAATCGGCACCGAATCCGGAAACGTGGCCTGTCCGCGAATCCGCTGCAGCAGAATCCCCGCCGCAACCTGGCCCATCTGATTCAACGGCTGGCGAATCGTGGTCAGGCTCGGATTGTGGAAAGCCGCGCTCTGAATGTCGTCGAACCCCACCACGGACACGTCTTCCGGCACGTGCAGCCCGTGGTCCATAAGAGCCCTGATGGCCCCGAATGCGGACACATCGTTGTAGCAGACCAGCGCACTGAATTCGACGCCGCGATTCAATAACTCGACGGCCGGACCAAAGCCCATCTCCGGCGTGGAATCCTTGAGCTTGATGGCGACGGTCAATTCGGCGGGAACTTCCAGCTTCAGCTCCCTGGCCACTGACATATTGCACTCCCATCGCTCGTCCGCGTCCGAGCTGTGGCTGCCCCCGCGCATGAAGGCGATCTTGCGATGCCCCAATTGACAGAGGTGGCGCAAGGAAAGTTCCGCGGCGCGCCGCTGATCGAGCACCACGTTGGTCACATTCTCGAAGTTGCGATGCCCGGCCACCGCCACAACCGGAAGTTTCAGGCTGTGCTCCAGCATCGTGTCGATGAGGATGAATCCTTCCACGCAGCGATCCAGCAGCAGGCGCGGGTACTCCTCGATCAGGTCGGGCTTGCGCCGATGGCTGGCAAGCAGGTAGAAGTAGCCCTCCTCGATCAGCAGCTCCTCCACGCCCGACAGCACCTGCGTGGCGTAGTGATCGTTCAGGTCCGGGACCAGCACGCCGATTGAAAACGTTTGCCTCTTGCGCAGCGATCGTGCATAGAAGCTCGGCCGGTAGTCGAACTTGGCCGCCGCATCGGTTACGCGGTCGCGCGTCTCCTGCGGAATGGAACGCACTCCGGGCGCGTTGTTCAGCACCAGGGAGATGGTCGCCGGCGAAAGGTTCAAATACTCGCCAAGCGTGCGCAGGCTGATCGTCTGTCCCGGCTGCGGCTCGGTTCCCGGTCTGGCGCGTTTGGGCATGCACAACTGTTGTAACATCCTGCGCGACCTATGCACAGTGATTTCAATCCTTGCGACCGCCGCCCGGCGGTCTCCATTGGCAGCCGAAGTGACAAGCCTACGTTTTGCATTGCGGAAACGCCGTGATGCGAAGCTTTGCGGCTGCATACGGAATGAGCGTGATTGTCTCCTCCGGCTGATCGCAATCCACTGGGCTCTGCGGCAGCGGATCGGCGGCGCCGTCTTCTGCGCGCCACTGGTTGAGCTGGCGCGCCTTTACCGTGAGCCGGACAGGCGCGTGACGGCTGGTAAAAGGCCCTTCGCCGACTTCGGCCTCCGCGACTGCGATGCCTTTAGCGGGCGAGTCGGGATCGACGTTCAACGCGTAGTTCCATGGCGTCGTTGGGAACACCTGCCAATCCGCGGTCATTCCTCGCGTGCGCAGCTTTACCCAGTTTTCGCCCACGCCGTAAGAAAAGACCAGCGGTCCGCGTTCGATGGCAATCGAGTCGTTGAACCAGCGCGAGACGCGCGGGCCCATGGGAAATGCGACCTCGACGCGGTCGCCGTAACGCCAAGTCCGTTCGACGCGCGCAAAAGAGCCCGGCTGTGGCGCCGGCTCTGTCTGGCCGTTGACAAGGATGGTGGTGCCGGCAGCCCAGGCCGGTATGCGGAACTGCATGGGAAAGCTTACCGGCGAGGCCGGATTGACGTTGAAGCGCACAGAGCCTTTGAAGGGGTAGTTGGTTTCTTCGACCACGCTTACCGCGGTGCCGCGAACGTTGGCGTTCACTTCGCAGGGAGCGTAAGCGGCCGCCACCAGGCCATCCTGGGCGACGTTGTCCTGAGCGCCTGAAAGCATAAACAGACTGGCGGTGAACTTGGGCCAGCCCTGGTGGAAGTTGGCCGTGCAGCAGCCGAAGTTGGGCTCCAGTCCATAGAGGTTCGACTCCGGCCCGTCGGTGGTCCATGGTTTGTGGTGCAGGCTGCATTCCACCTGGTTGGGCTCCTGGTTGTATTGGTGCGCCCACATGTCGTCGGTAAACGCTCCGGGCAGCGCGTTGAAGGCCAGTTGTTCGAGCCGGTCGCCGAGCGAAGGGTCACCGCAGATGGCCAGCGATTGCTCCAGCGAAAACATGTATTCGACCACCGTGCACAGTTCCGACCCCTGCGAGGGATTCAGCCCGGCCAGATGCTCATCGCAGGAAAACATGCCGTTGGGCAGTCCGTGATACTTGTTCAGCTCGGAGATCATGGTGAGAGCCGCGGAGCGATCTGCGGCGGAGCCTGAAACCAGCGACCACACCGGGCCGGCCTTCACTGCCTGTCCGTTGTTCACGCCGTGCGTAGCCAGCGCCAGGTCCTTGAGCCCTTCTCCCTTTTCAAGCTTGATGTAATCCGCGGTGATGCGCTGTGTATATTTGAAATCGGCGTATTGCGCCTGCCAATCGTAACCCTGTTTCTTGAGAAGCCGTGCAAGGTCGAGAAGGTACGGGGAGCCAGTCCGGTTATAGAGCCAGATCACGCTGAGAAGCTCGTCCTGCCAGCGGAACCTGCTCCAGTCGCGCAGGGGACGAGCGGGTAACTCGCCAAGCTGATATTTGAAGTATCTATCCATCACTGGAATCACGCGCGCATCGCCCGTGACATCGTGATATTGCGTGAGAGCTTTGAGCATCACGAAGCGCGGCCACCAATCGTTGTTGGAGGCTGGCCCAATCATGCCGTCCGGCGCCTGATGATCGAGTGTCCAATCGATGAATTTTTGGGCCTTGGCTTTGAGATGTCCATCGTCAAGCATGTAAGCGAGCGGAAGCAGACCATCGAGGAAGTATGGGCCGCGCTCCCACGATTCGCCTGTTCCTCCAAGCCAGCCGCTATTGGGCCCGACATCTGCCCAGGTTTCGTCCAGATGCCCGCCGAGCCCGTTGGCCTGGATGCGAAGCTGGTCCTTGAGCCATCCGCGCGGGCGGATGGAGCCTAGAGGGAGAAAGTAAAAGGCGCTTGAAGCAAGCGGAGCGCGATTTTTTACGACGGACATTGTGTTTGAAGAGGCCTGGGCTGACGCAATCACAGACTCTCCGGAAGACGCAAAAATGCGATTGATAGGGAAAGACGATGCTATGCCGCAAAGGCCCAGCCGGCTCAAAAAACGGCGGCGCGTGGAAAGGAACGGCGACGAAGCGAGCATCTTCGACTCCCGGGTAGATCTTGCTCCTATCGTACCTAAAGAGCTTTTCTCGCGCATTGCCCGGATGGTCTACTCCAGGCCTGTCTAGCGAACCATTCCAGCGACAGGTGATCTTTGTTAAAGCGTTTATCGGGTCCTTGAGGCTTACGCCAAAGAGAATCAGCTATTCAACTCCGCCACGCGCGCGGCAATGGGACATCGAATGTGGTTTTTAAATGGAATTTGGTTTTTAAATGCGCCGCAGCTCGATTGCCTGCTCCGCGGACAACCGTCGCTCCGCGAAATTCATCTTACTGATTGAAGGTGCAACAGGCGATCAACTGTCGAGGCCTGTGGCCAACCTCGCGAAGGCGCATGGGACTGTGCGCAATCGACCTGCGGCGTTGTCGTCCTGGTTCGCTCTCGGTGCATAATGGTGGGCGGTTCAAAGGCTCATTTGGAGGAAGCGGCGTTCGAAGGGCCAACGAGGACGGAAAACATGTCTTTGAATTACCCCCCAGATCGGACCAGATTCGGATTGCTGCCCGAGCCAGACCGTTCGCCCGCCTCCTTTATCGCGAGCACGGCGATCAACGGGGCGATCTTTGCAGCGTTTCTCATCATTGGAGCCATGGCCAGGCAGGTGATCGTGAAGCATGCATACGAAAACACCGTGCTGATTTTTCCCATCGCGCCTCCACTCACAGCCAAACTTCCCCAACCGCCCAGGATCAAACCGCCCGAGGTGCGCCTCAAGCCTACAAAGATCGATCTCCCCAAGCCGGATGTGAAGCCGATTCAAATGGAAGCCAAGGTCAAACTGCCGGTGATCAAGGCGGCAAGGCCAGCCGTGGTTCTGGCGCGGCAGCCCAAGCCGGCTATCAGAGCGGCCATGCCGGCGCAGTCAGCCTCGATCAAGCCAGTCACGCGGCCCGTGCACCTGGGCGACACCTTTGGTGTAACTCCAGACCCCAATGCCAACCGGCGGGCAACAGTGGCCGCAATTGGCAATCCCTATGGCGGATTGCAGGGTCCGGCTGTGGCTCCGCAAGGAGTGGTTCGTTCTGCCGGCATTGGAAACGGGCTCCGGTCCGGCTCCAACCTGGGGCAGGTGGGCACAGTGGCGCTGGCCGGAATCCCCGGCGGCAACGGCAGCGCGAACAGCGGCGGTTACTCCGGAGGCGGCCGAGTTGCCACAGCGGGCATTCCCACGGCGGTTGAGGCGGCGCCTGTTCAGGAGCCGGTTGCTGAACCGGCCTCCACGGTTCTCGAGATTGTTTCCAAACCGCCCGTTCAATACACCAATGAAGCTCGTCAGTTGAGAATCCAGGGCGATGTAGTCCTGCGCGTTACCTTCACCGCGGCCGGCCAGGTCTTGGTGCAGAGTATGTTGCGCGGATTGGGTCACGGCCTGGATGAAGAAGCGCTTCGCGTGGCAGAGCAGATTCGCTTTCGTCCGGCTACCCGCAACGGCCGGCCAGTGGACAGGATGACCAACATCACCATTACTTTTCAGTTGACTTAGAAATCTGGGACGCCGAAAACTGTCAGGCTGTTCTCCACCGCAAGGGTCAGAGTGGCGGCCGCGGCAAACCCCGGACTCTTCCGCAGTTGACGAAACGCGTAGCTACTGCGGCACGAGACTGAGGGTTGCTCGCATGGTGTGTTGCTGGCCTGGAGCCAGCGGCACAGCCGAGCCAAGAATGTTGCTCGCTTCCACGCAGGCCATCGTTCGCCATTCATCATCGCCCAGATCGGCCAGAGACGCCGCTCCCTGCTGCCAGGGATTCCACACAACGGTCGTCGCGGAATTCTCTTTGTCCGTCCTCAAGGCCCGATGCGTGGCCGGGTCAACCAATTCCACGGCGCCGTGAGCATTGAGGAATGCCTTGTCTGCCGCGCCAACGAAGACGACATCGCCGGACTGAATCTTCTCGCGATTCCCATCTGTGTTGTCCAGGTACATGGCCTGATCGAGGCCGCGGACGCGCACATTCCGCGCCTCGCCCACCCTGAAGTACGTATGCAATGCCTCTTCAAAGGATAGAAGCGCGGCTCCAGTGTTCGTCGCAGTCAGCTCCAGGCGAAGAGTCCTCCCGATGGTGACCCGATGCACAAGGCGAAACTCATGCGGCCACCACCGGCACGTCAACGCATCGCTTTCCGTGGAGCAGGTCACAATCGCGGCGACATCCTCTTCCGTCGTGACAGAATCAAGCCGCCATTCCCTGGTACGCACGAACCCATGAGCGGGGGCTTGCGCATTGTCCGCCTTGGCGCGAAACCACGGAAAGCAGATGGGAATTCCTCCGCGAATTGCGCGGCCGACTTGCCAATGCGAACACGCGCTGAGAAAGATCGCCTCCGCGGCTCCCGCCGGCTGCCAGGACGTTACCTGTGCTCCGTGCAGATAGATCTCCGCCGAAGCTGAAGACACGGTGACGCATACTTTGGGAAGTCCGCCATTCCCAGCGACCACTTCGGCAACTCCAGGAATTCGGAAGCGGTCGTTCAACGCAGCGATTCGCGAGGGCTCATCCATCACAGACCGGATTCTAACTGAAAGCCGCTGGCGCGCCCGAGAAATACGGGTGCAATGTGGCGGTCAAATAGATTCTCCGTCACATTCTTCGCGATCACCGTTTCATTCGCTTCGAGCAGGTCCGTATAACGGCGCCCCATTTTCGCTGCCACCTTGAAACCAACATGGAGCAGTTGACGCAGGCTGCTGTTGTACGCCGCCGCCTCTCGTTCATGGCGCAATGCAGAAGTGTACTGTTCTGAGGACCAGCCGCGAACCTCGCCGGGAGTCGGCAACCTAGCTGGATCGATATCGATGACTGTGGCGTATGGCGCGCAAAGTTCATCGCGGTGCTCAAAAGCCTCACCGTAGATTTCCTTCGCCAGCGCCAGCCCGTCCCCTCCCGCTTCCGCGAGACCAATCAGTTCTTCGAGCCATGTTGTTCCGGCGGTCTTCAGGTGAACGCCCGCGTCAAACTTCTGCAGGTTGGCATGAATCGCCGGATAGATGGAAAACTTGTCGCTGCCCGAATGTACGCTGAGCTTGAGGTTCCCGGGCAGGCCGTACTCCTGGACAGCGTATGCAATGGCCGCAACGTCCAGTCCCATTTCGCGCTCGAACTGTGCAACGTCACCAACATAGTCGACGCCCTTATTGAACCGGCCGCTGAATTTGGGCGCGATGGTCTGCACCGGGACGCCTTCATCGGCGATGGCTGCCAGAATGATGAGCAGCTCGACAGGACTTTGCGCGCGGTCTGTTTCATCCATTGAAACTTCGGGAATGAAGTTCCCCGCGCCCTTGGCATTTTCGATCTTGCGATAAACCTCTCCCGCCCTCTTCACGGCAGCAAGAAACTTCTGCGCTGTCTGCTTGAGCGTGTCTGGCGTGATCTCGAAGGTCTGGTCTGCACCAGGCAAATGAACGCGTCCCGACAGCTCTGGGTGGCGCTTGACAAAGCCATCGATTTCGGATGCCGCCGCGGCATGGCCGATGAAGTCGGCAACATCGATGGTGTAGAAATCGCAGGACGCAAAAAAGCGGGAGACCGTTTCGATGGTAATGTGGTCGGCATCGCAGAAGTAGGGCAGCTTCCAACCGAGCGACTTGACGGCTGCATCGGCAGCCTCCCGAACAGCGGACGGCTCTGAGCCAATGATGCTGTGCTCGCGGTTCGACTTGTTCCACACCGGCACAACCTCGACTCCGCTCGCAAGCGCCTGCACGCATGCCTGCAACTGCGCCTTCGCCTGGTGCGCGAACCGGTCGCCGGTTCCAACGGAATACTTGTCTAGCTTCAGGCCCTGACTCGCCATTTTCTCTCCCAATATACTAATTCGGCACGGCGCGCTTCGGTTCCTTGCCGGGATTTGCTCGCCTTTTAGTTTCACTCCCTGGCTCGAAGGCCTCAAGGTTTGACCATAGAGAGGTCAGACCACTCAGTCTCTGACCGCGCGATTTCGCACTTTAGGATTCGACGTTTCCCGCCGGGGGTGAAAGCAACGGCCGAAGCGCCGGCACAAACGACGCTGCCTCCATGCCCGAAGGGTCGCCCCGGATCGCCACAACCACCACGTTCCCGGCGCAATCCATCACCCTGCCGGTTGTGCCGCAGACATAGCTTCGCATCCTACTGCACGCGCGGCAAAGGCTGCCCTTGCCTTTATACTTAGATGTTTGCCAAAGGCAGGCGCGCGGGCCGCGTAGAGGCCCGTGGAAGAGGAGCGGAGATTGGCGCAAGCGGAGATTGGCATTATCGGCGGCAGCGGTCTTTATTCGATGCCGGGTTTCACCAATGTGCGCGAAGAGCGCGTGGAAACGCCCTTTGGCGCGCCTTCCGAAGCATTTGTGCTGGGCGAGCTGGAGGGCCGCAAGGTAGCTTTTCTGACGCGGCATGGGCGCGGCCATCGCATTCTTCCCTCGGAACTGAACTTCCGCGCCAACATTTACGCATTCAAAAAGCTCGGCGTCGAGCGCATTCTTTCCGTTTCGGCGGTTGGGTCGCTCAAGGAAGAACACAAGCCCACCGATTTCGTGGTGCCCGACCAGTTCATCGATCGCACCTTTCATCGCATCTCCACTTTTTTCGGCGAGGGGATTGTGGGGCACGTCGCCTTTGGCGATCCGGTTTGCGCCACGGTGGCGAAAGCTGCCGTCGAGGCTTGCGCTGCGGTGGGCGTCGTCGGCAAGCTGGGCGGGACTTACGTCTGCATGGAGGGTCCGCAGTTTTCGACGCGCGCCGAGTCGAATCTCTATCGCAGCTGGGGCGCGGACGTGATCGGCATGACCAACCTGCAGGAAGCCAAGCTGGCTCGCGAAGCCGAAATTTGTTACGCCACCGTGGCCATGGTCACCGATTATGACTGCTGGCGCGAGGGACATGACTCCGTCACCATTGAAGAAATTGTCGCCGTGTTGCATCAGAACGCAGAGAACGCGGCAAGGGTGGTGAAGGCCGCAGTGGCGACTCTGCCCGCAGAGCGCAATTGCACATGCGCTTCGGCAGCAAAACACGCGGTGCTGACGCAGCCGGACACAATTCCTGAAGCAACGAAGAAAAAAGTGGGGCTGCTGTTTGGCAAGTATCTCGGTTGGTAGGAGAGTTGTTCGTACGATGCTTCAGTATCCAATGTTTGTAAATAAAAAACTACTCCCGAAAGAGGAAGATCGATGGCTATAACCGTGGTGGGCAGCGTTGCCTACGATTCAATTGAAACGCCCGCGGGGCGCAGGGACCGCTGCCTGGGCGGCGCAGCAACTTATTTTTCGCTGGCTGCAAGTTTTTTTACCGATGTACGCGTGATCGCCGTGGTCGGCGAGGACTTTGGCCCTGAGCAGGAAGCCGTCTTCAAGGCGCGCAAGATCGACACGCGCGGCATTGAGCGCGCCACAGGCAAGAGCTTTTTCTGGGAAGGCTCTTACCTCGACAATCTCAATGAGGCCAAAACGCACAACACCGAGCTGAATGTCTTTGCCTCGTTCAATCCCAAGATACCCGAGGCTTATCGCGACTCGGAGTTTCTTTTCCTCGCCAACATCGATCCCGTGCTGCAGCGGCGCGTGCGCGAGCAGATGCCCGATGTTCGCCTGGTGGCCGGCGACACCATGAACTACTGGATCAAGGATCACAAGCCGGCGCTGCTTGAAATGCTGAAGGGTCTCGATGTGCTCATCATCAACGACACCGAAGCACGCATGCTGGCCGCGAACAACAACCCGGTGCAGGCTGCGCGCGGCGTGCTGGCCATGGGACCACACACGCTCATCGTCAAACATGGCGAGTACGGAGCCACAGCCTTCTTCAGCGACCGCAGCTTCCCCAACAAAAGCGAAAAGCCGAACCATGCGTTCCGTGCGCCGGCACTGCCTCTGGAAGAAGTAGTCGACCCCACCGGCGCAGGCGACAGTTTTGCCGGCGGCTTTTTCGGCTATCTCGCATCGCAGCGCGAACTCACACCAGCTACTTTTCGCCGCGCCATGTTCTATGGCGGCGTCATGGGCTCGTATGCATGCGAGCGCTTCGGAACCGAGCGCTTGCAGCAGCTCACGCGCAAGGAGATCGACGAACGCTTCTTTGTCTTCCGCGAGTTGACTCACCTTGACTGAGCGGCCCATCGCGCACCAGTCCAATGCGCGCCCGGCCATTGCGCCATCGGAATGGCTGGCTGTGCTGATCTCCTGCGCGGCAGCCTCGTTGGCGGCGGTATTGTGGAGCTGGCGCAACGGCGCGCTGCTCAATTACGGCGATGCCGTCGCCCATCTCCACATTGCACGCCGCGTCTTCGACTCCCATCAACCTCGCTTCTCGCAACTGGGCTCCGTGTGGCTGCCGCTGCCTCACATCCTGCTCGTTCCCTTTGTGCAGGTTTACAGTTGGTGGGCGAACGGCTTTGCCGGCATCATTCCCTCAGCGCTCGCTTATCTGGCCGCATGCGCCGGATTCTACCGCCTCGCACGCCACTGGCTACCGCTCTCATCCGCCGCACTCGCTCTGGCATTCTTCGCTGCCAATCCAAATCTTCTCTACCTGCAAACCACGGCCATGACCGAACCGCTCTTTGTCTGCGAAATGATCTGGCTTACCGTCTGGCTGGTCGAATGGCGTGCCG
>DATKGE010000245.1:0-3631 GCA_035510955.1 Occallatibacter sp.
CCACTGCATGAGCCCCGAAGTGCGCACCCGTCCTGCCTGCAGCACCGCCGGAATCGCGGCCAGCAGCAGCACCAGCCCAACAATGCGCGCGACGTTGCCCAGCGGTTCGCCCAGATCGAGGGAGTACTCCCACGGTATGGCGAAAGCGAACAGCAGCAACAGTGCCCTGGCGGTTTTTCTCATCCAGTCCCTCAGAATCTCTGCGAGTAAACCAGCCCCGCGTAAAGAGTCACACCCACCGCCGATTGAATGGCCGCCTCCAATGTTCGGTTCCACATGTTTTTGGCCATCGAGTCGGGCACGAAGAGAATGTCGCGGTCACGGATGGGCTGGTCGGGATCCTGGCCGTGAATCATGCGCCGCAGGTTCAGCGTGGTCAGCGTCCGCCCGCCTTTCTGCTCGCGAATCAGCAGCGCCTTGCCGACCGCCGCATTCTGACTCGGCCCCCACGCCAGGCTCAGCGCCTGCACCACGGTCAGCCCCTGCACCGGGTCCACGGGAAACCCTCCGGGACGCATCACGTCGCCAATCACAAACACGAGGCCGGCGCGGCTCACCTGGACCGTGTCGCCGGGGCTCAGCTCAGGGTTGTGGTCCGCTGCCATGTCGGTCCCGCCAGGGTCCAGCGCCACGGGGTGCGGCGTGTTGGGATCGGTGCGATGAAACACATTCACGAGCCGTCCGGCATCGGCCGAGAGCCCTGCCGCGGCAGAGATCAGGTCCAGGAGGCGATGATGCAGCGTGTAAGGATAAACGCCCGGCCGCGCCACCTCGCCCAGAACGCTCACATCCTGCCCCGCATACACGGCCACCAGCACCGTGACCCGCGGGTGCAGCAGCATTCCCTTGGCCAGCAGCGCCGCTTCAATGGCGTGGGCAGCAGTCAATTCGTCCATGCCCCCGACCTCGACCTCGTTCACCATGGGCAGCGTCACCGTTCCCGCCGGCGAAACCCGCACCATGGAGTGAAACTCCGGCGTGTGGAACTCAGACACGTCGAGAAAATCTCCGGGACCGATGGGAGCCGGCATCGGAGAGGCTGTTGGCACTCCCGGCTGAGGCAATCCAGCCTGACCAGTTCCCGCCAGCCCATTCCACACCGTTGGAGAGTCCTTGGGGTTGCCCACAGGCTTGGCATCCGGCGTAAACGGAATGCGCGCTACGCCGATCGGCAAACCGTCGAGGCTGGGCGTGGGCGCCTGTGCGTGCGCCAGCGCGGCCACGAAAACTACTGCCAGCAGCGCAACCACCGAGCGGCCTCTGGACGAATTTACGGACGAATCTATGGGCGAATTCAGCGATTCCATCAAGAGTGTGCCTCCCACTGCCAGCCACAGGCCGGCAAAAAATGTAATTGCCATGTAGAGGAAAAGATCGGGTGCGACCGGCTTCACCGGCTGGCGCGCCAGGTCCACCACCGAGATATTGGAGCTCGCAACGCCCGCGGCCAGTCCAGCTTCCTCCAGCTTTCCCTGCACGTGCATGTAGAGGTCGAGACTGGAATTGGCTTCCTGGCGCATCACCGCGTATTCGGTAGCGGCCTCATTCAGCTTCATGCCCGCCGCGGTGCGCTCGTCGAGGCTGCTCTTCACCATCTGCTCGCGATCCGCCGCCGTTTGCCAGGCATCGAGGAATCGTTCCACCAGCTTTGCGTCTTCAGCCTTCTTCTGCGCGTTCAAATCTTCCAGTTGCCTGCGGATCTCCACCACGCGGGGAAAGTTCGGACCGTGTTCCGCACTGAGCTGCGCCAGCTCAAGCTCCAGTTCGCCGTGACGGGTGTTGATCTGTTCGAGCTGTGCCGTGGCAAAGTTGCCGTACTGGGCCTGCAATTGCGGATCGGCAGCCAACACCAGCTCCGCGTTGCCATGCGAGGCAGAGCGGTACTCGGCCTCGCGCAGGATCCGATCGGTGGTAGCGGCCACCAACTGCTTGCCCAGCTCGTCAATCTCCAGCAACGTGGAGTTGTGCTGCTCCTCGCTGGGCTCTCCGTTGCCGGTCGTCTGCGGAGCGCTCAGCAGCCCGTGCTTGGTCTGGAACGCCGTCAGCCGCTGTTGATCCCCATCCACGCGCGCTTTCAAATCCTTGAGCTGGCCGCGCAGCCAATCCGACTGCTGCACGGTGGCCTGCACGCGCGCTTCGCTGTCCTGCTGTCCATAGACTCGGATCAGATCGTTGACCACTTCGGCCGACAGAGCCGCATCGCGCGTCCGGAAGCGGATCTCCAGCACCAGCGAACGGGGCAGCACGTCAACGCTGAGCCGCTTGTGAAATCGTTCCAGCAGATAAGCCTGCGCATCGGGCGCCGGCGTATCGATGCGGAACCCGGGAAACAAATGCTCAAAGCGGCCGTTGAAGGCAACCGCCTGGTAAAGCTTCAAGTCGGTAATCACCTTCCAGGCCAGTTGGTCGCTGCGAAAGTAATTGGCCGGCGTCTCCTGCTGCAGCGGCGCGGAAAGGATCGACGCCGCCGCCAGCGCCCCCCCGGCTGCGTCCAAACTGAGCGCGGATGCCGGCGACGTGCGCAAGGCGACCTTGGCGCTGGCCTCGTACTGGCTGGGAGCAATCAGGCAATAGAGCAGACACAGCAGAAGCAGGCCGCCTTCGATCGAAAAGAACACGCGCCGCCTGCGGGCCAGGACCGCCCACAGCTCGCGCAGGGACGTCGAGGAGATGTCGCAGCGAGCGGATGGCGGCAGATGGGCATCCGGCTGGTCAGGCTGAGCGGAGAGATCCTGCAGAGCGTGGGAACCTCTGTCCCGAAGACGAACGCTTATGCACAGATCTCGTTGGGAAACGGCCGAAGCCGAAATTCTGAAGGGACGATTTTCCCCGCATACGCCGCCTTTTACGCGGTCAAAAATGCCCCGAAGTGCCTGGCTCGACGCTGCTGAGAAGATGTCCAAGTCCCCTCGCGCAGTCTTATCCCAGCGTACCAAGCGAGAAAAGAACTGCGGAGGAAATCCCCGCCAGTGTCATTCATTGGAAGGAATTCGTCAATAGCGCCCTTCTCGGGAGGAAGCGATTTGCGGAGAAACACATCTTTTTCTTCCCCATCGGCCGTAGACCGGCGACAGCCTTAAATTCCCGTCCTGTACCACTCCACGGTGCGCCGCAATCCCTCGCGGAAGTCGACAACAGGCTTGTACCCGAGCAGTTCTCCGGCCAGCCCGATGTCGGCCAGCGAATCGCGAATATCTCCGGCGCGGCCCTCCGCATACGCCGGTTTGCCTTGATAGCCGGTCAATTCGCAGAGCAGATTGAAAGTCTGGTTGAGGGTGATGCGCGAGCCTGTGGCCGCGTTCATCATCTTCCCGGAAACCTTCTCCGCCGGCGCGGAGGCGGCCAGCAGGTTGGCATGAACCACGTTGTCGATGTAGGTGAAGTCGCGGCTCTGTTCGCCGTCGCCGAAGATGGTGGGCTGCTCGCCGGCCAGCATTCTGCGGCAGAAGATGGCCAGCACGCCAGAGTAATGGCTGGTCGGGTCTTGATACGGCCCAAAGACGTTGAAGTAGCGCAGCACCACCGTCTCCATCCCATAGACGCGCGCGAAGACGCGCATGTAGTGCTCACCGGCCAGCTTCGCAACCGCATACGGAGAGATAGGGTTGGGCAGCATTGTCTCCTGCTTGGG
>DATKGE010000246.1:0-2287 GCA_035510955.1 Occallatibacter sp.
CGCGCGGATGGGAAAGAGCCAGATGTTCTGCTGGTCGCAGAGGATATTCTTCGGCAGGAGGCCCACGCTCACGCGGCGCTCGCCGGGCTCCTGCGCGCAGGAGGAAGCGGGAGGCTTTTGTGGCGGGGAATCGGGGGTGGATGCGGCCGGCGAGGTCTATCTCACGGGCAGCACTGAGGGAGTATTCTCCGTGCCCACTACTCCGGGCGCGTTTCAGACCACCGCTGCTGGGACATCGGCATTCGTCTCCAAGCTGAATGCCACGGGGTCGGCCCTGGAGTACTCCACGTATTTGGCAGGTGCGAATTCACCCCGCTGGGCCTCGGGCGCTACCGTTCGCTCCCGAGACAAGACGCGTACCACTGCGGGAGTAGGGCTGTTTGAGAGATAATACTGCCAACGGCATGTTTGTTACCAAGAAACATCTCTCGCGGCGAGCGGTTCTCCGCGGGATGAGCGTGACTCTGGCGTTGCCGCTGTTAGACGCGATGGTGCCGGCGCAGACGCCGCTGCACCAGACCGCGGCCGGTGCACGACGGACACGTCTGGCCTGCATCGAAATGGTACACGGCGCAGCTGGCAGCGCGGAAGATGCTTCCAGCCGGCACTACTGGAGTCCCGCGCAGGAGGGCGCCGATTTCGAATTCTCGTACTCGCTGGAACCGCTGGCGCCGTTCCACGACTACATCACCATCATTAGCAGCACGGACGCTCGCCAGGCGGACGCCTTTGAACCGAGGGAAGTGGGCGCCGATCACTTCCGATCGAGCGCTGTCTTCCTGACCGCCGCGCATCCGAAACAGACAGACGGCGCCGACCTGCGCAATGGCATCTCAATCGATCAGCTCTATGCGCAGACCACCGCGCAGGATGTGCCTTGCGCTTCCATTCAGCTCGGCATTGAACTGGTCGATCCGACCGGATCATACGGCTACAGCTACAGTGCGGCCTATTCGGATGCGATCAGTTGGGCTTCGCCCATCACTCCTTTGCATGCCGAGATCAACCCGCGCGTGGTCTTCGAAAGGCTGTTTGGGTCCGCTCCGGCGGCCGGCAGCGTCCTCGACGGAACGGCGCACGACGCGGAGCAGTTGAAATCCTCGGTCGGGCCAAACGACGCGCGGAGGATCGAGCAGTATCGCGCGGAAATTCGTGACGTGGAGCAACGTATACAGGCGATCGAACG
Source organism: Occallatibacter sp. (assembly GCA_035510955.1). Classification (GTDB taxonomy): domain Bacteria; phylum Acidobacteriota; class Terriglobia; order Terriglobales; family Acidobacteriaceae; genus Telmatobacter. The sequence continues at coordinate 1,187 of DATKGE010000246.1, forward strand.
GCACAACGCCAGCGGCGAGAAAAGAGAGCTGACGGCCGCTCCGTTGGGCGTGCCGGACTCCTGGGAGGAGCACGTCAAGCTCATGTTCGACCTGCAACTTCTCGCGTTCGCCGCCGAGATCACGCGGGTTTCCTCTTTCAAGATGAGCCACGACGTCAGTAATCGGATCTTTCCGGCGAGCGGCGTGAAAACCCCATTTCATTCGTTGTCGCACCACGAAGAGAAACCCGCCAGGATTGCGGAGTTCGCTAAATTGAACCGCTATCACGTGGGCCGTCTGCCCTATTTTCTGGAAAAACTGAAGGACACTCCCGACGGCGACGGCAGCCTGCTCGATCATGCGCTGGTTCTGTATGGGAGTCCAATGGGCGACTCGCAATCGCACAATCACCGGCGGGTGCCGCTCTTTCTGGCCGGCCACGCGGGTGGCCAATTGAAAGGTAATCTGCATCGCGTGTGCCCGGCTGGGACTCCGCAAGCCAATGCTTTGCTCACTGTGGTGCATAAGCTCGGTGTAGACGTCGAACAGGTGGGCGATAGCACAGGGGAAATCGTGATCTGAGCTTCTAATAGACAGCCGGACGGCGCCGGAGCAACGCACGCACCCGTTCCACTACGCTTTGTGCAGCCAGTGGCGTGGTCAACACCGCCTGCGCGCCGAGAAGATCGGCAGCCTTCAGCTCTGCGGGACTCAACGAGTCCACGGTGGCCAGAACTTTTACCTGCTGATGAGCGTCGCGGATCGCGCGCATCATATCCGCACTCTCCGTCGGAGGCATCACGAGATCGGTAATCACCAGGTCGACATTGCGATCCTGCGCAATTTTGGTGGCTTGCGCTCCATCGCTGGCGCCAAAGACGTCATAGCCCACTCCCGTGAGAATGGCCGAGAGATTGCGGCGAAGCGCCAGATCCCCCGCTACCACTAAAATCTGCTGCCTCTGCGACCGGATCGCCATGGTCACCGGTGCGGTACTGTGTGCATTTCCCACCGTGAGCACCAGTGGAATCGCAGCTCCCACGGGGGCATTCGCGGGTATCCGAAAGTTCACCTGCAGCAAGCCGACGTTGCCGGTCCACACAATCTGGGCCGGCACACCA
>DATKGE010000247.1:0-3784 GCA_035510955.1 Occallatibacter sp.
CGCAAGCTCGGCCTCATCGAATACAACGGGCGCATCCGGGTCCATAAGTCGCTGCTCAATGTTGTCCTGCTCGATCAATTCACGGAGCGTAAAGAGGGATTTCCTGGTTCGGCCAACCCACGCATTCGATCGAAGTCAACCACACGCAGGTAGCTACGTCGCCAGGAGCGCGACGATTACCACGGCGGTACCGATCACAAGGCTCATGGGGTCGGTGAGCGCAAAGGCTACGGGGTCCTCGTCGAGTTGGCCGCGCGAGGCGAGCAGCCATACGCGGTTGAGCCACAGCGTGATCAGCGGAACGCTCAGCCACAGTAAATTCGGATGGCGATAGAGCTTCGCTACATCGGGCCCGGTGATGTAGATGGCGAAGACGACTACGCCGGCATAGGCGCTTGCCGTACCGAAGCTGCGCAGTTGGTCGAGGTCGGTGACCAGGTAGCCGCGGCCGTTTGCCAACATGGCGTTTTCGGCACGCAGGTTTTTGAGTTCCGCAAATCGTTTGACGAGGGCGAGAGAGAGAAACAGGAACATGGAGAAGCCGGCCAGCCAGTGAGAGATGGGCGTTTGCGTGACCGAACTGCCGGCCAGCAGGCGCAGGATGTAGAGGCCCGAGAGCGCCAGAACATCAACGAGCGCAAAGCGCTTCAGGAAAAGCGTGTAGGCAAGTGTTGTGGCAAGATAGACGAGCAGCCAGGCGAAGAATCTTCCCGGCAGCACTGCGCCGCCGACCAGTCCCATCAGAAGAAAAATAGCCGCGATCGAAATTCCGGTGAATGCCGAGAGATCGCCCGCGGCAAACGGCCGCTGATGTTTTTGGGGGTGACGGCGGTCGGCCTCGATGTCGAACAGGTCATTGACAATGTAAGCCGACGAGGCGGTGAGCGAGAAGCAGAAAAAGGCTGCCAGAGCCGTGAGCAGCTTGCCCGCGGTCAATGCGTGGGAACAGAACAGTGGAACGAATACGAGCAGATTTTTGGCCCACTGGTGCAGGCGCACGGTCTTCAGCAGCGACGTGAGCACAGGAGCGCGGTCGACGAAATGCCGTTCCGGATGAATGCCGCGCGCGCGGAGCTTCATGCGTAGGCGCAGAGTGGGGTTGGCCACCATGGGCTCGGTGGCGTGGGCCAGCAACGGCACATCGGGCGTGTCGTTGCCGATGTAGCCGAAGCCGCTGGAGCCGAGCCGGCTGCGCAGCGTGTCGAGCTTCTTGTTGCCGGTGAGGTTGGTGATGCCGTCGGAGCCAAGCACGCCTGCAAAGATGCCGAGATGATCGGCCACGCGCCGAGCCAGACACACGTCAGCGCCCGTGGCCAGGTAGAGGTCGCGGCCGCTCGCATGCTCACGCTGAAGAAACCTGAGCAGCGTCTGGTTGTAGGGCAAATGAGTTACATCCAGGGAGACGGATTCCGTGACAAAGGCTTTGAATGCGGCTTTGCCGTGGAGCACGCGACCCGGGAGTTTGAAGACCAGGGGAGCACGGTTGCGCAACAGCGCGAGCAGGGAATCGACTAGCGTGTCGGACTTGACCAGCGTGCCGTCCAGATCCACGCAGAGCGGTCGCAGCACTGCGGCCGGCATTTCTGTCTCCGAGTTTGGGCTCTCCGATAGGGGGCTGGACTGGGGCAATCGTGCACCTCGTCTGGACAACCCAAGTATACAGTCGCTTCAGGTCGATCGAGACTCGTCTTCCGGAGCGGATGGGTCGCGGCGAGAATTTGTTTGACTAATCAAACCATTCCCGCCATTCTACCGGGTATGTTGGAGACCAAAGTAGAGCGATTGCTTGCGGCTTATCCCACCATCTATCTGGCCTGTCATCGCGACCACACGCGGACGGACGATGCAGGCAATCCGCTCACCGAGAAGCAGGCGAGTGTTCTGGACCATTTGGATGCCGCGCGGCCCACAACCCTGTCTAAGCTCGCCGAACACATGGGCGTGGGACGCTCGACGATGAGCACAACCGTTACCCGGCTGGTGCGGGTCGGCTACATTGCGCGCAAGCCGGGCACGCAAGATCGACGGACCGCTGGGTTGACGCTGACTCCGTCCGGCAGACGAATTAAGGCGGAGAATACGGTGCTGAATCCGCAACTGGTGCGGCAGATGTTCAAGCTGATGCAACCGGCCGAAGCGGATCGGGCGCTGGCCGGCATGGAGAGCCTGGCTCAGGCCGCGGCAATTCTGTTGAAACGGAGAAAGCGAGAACGAGGCTGATGAGAATTGCTCTCATAGTGGTTGGAGTGCTGGTGCTGCTGGTTGCCGGCGTAGTCGTGGTTGGATCGTTGTTGCCCAAGCGGCATGTGGTTGCGCGCAGCGCGGTCTTCAATGCCAGTCCGGAGAAACTGTTCGCGCTCATTGCCGGAAGTCAGGATTGGCGGCCGGATGTGAAGGCCTGCGAGCTGATTACCGGTGAGGGCGGCCGGCAGTTTCAGCGGGAGACCTCGAAGCACGGCGACACGATTCTTTACGAGTTGCAGGAAAGCAGACCTCCGCTGGGCATTGAGCGGCGCATTGCCACGGAAAATCTTCCCTACGGCGGGACCTGGAGTTTTGCGCTCGAGCCGGCAAATGGAGGAACCCGGGTGCGGATTACCGAGGACGGAGAAGTCTACAACCCGGTCTTCCGGTTTGTTTCAAAATTTGTACTGGGCCAAACGGCAACGCAGGACGCGTACTTGAAGGCGATGGGAAAGGCCGTGGGCGAGGACGTGCAGCCCGGGAGCTGAACGCGATGTGCAGTGGTGGAGGGAATTGGCGGAGCTGAGCGGGATCGAATGAATTCTCGCTTCAGGAAAAAGTGCTTGGAGTGTCGTCCCATTTGACGGGGCCCCAAGGCTGCGCGTCTGCCCAAGCCTTTGCCCCTGCCAGAGTTTGATGTTCGCCACAATTTCCTAGGGACGCTTGGTAAACAAACCCGTCACGAGTCACAGGAACCGGCGCTGTTTCATTGAGATCGTCGTCTTCGTCGAATCGCGAGTACGCAAACTCAGCGGGCTTTGCGTAAATTTCGATACGTGTGGGGATAGTCTCCCCATAGAACCATGTGCCGGTCGCGACGATTTTTCTTGGTACGGTGACTCTCACCATTTCCCTGCTCCGCGCATCAGACGCGAATGCCACCGACTCATCACAATCAGGAGTTTAACGGCCGGCGGCACCTAAGAAATATGCGTACAACCGGAGGGATTGGTGGAGCTGAGCGGGATCGAACCGCTGGCCTCCTCGTTGCGAACGAGGCGCTCTCCCAGCTGAGCTACAGCCCCACGACTTATCTATCTTACCAGCGAGCGGGGAACGGGGGAAGGGACGAGGACCGAACCCTTCCTTCAAATGCAAACCTCAGGGGCTGAAGCCCGGTTTGGATTTGCATCGGCGATGCCGGGACTAAAGTCCCGGCCTACCAGTCCGGAGCTTACAGCTGGTTCATATTCGCCAGGAACTCGGCGTTGTTGCGGACCTTTTCCAGGCGGGCAATGAGCAGTTCCATGGCCTCGACCGGCGAGAGCGGATTCAGAACGCGGCGCAGGACAAAGATGCGCTGCAGGTCTTCCTTGGGGATGAGCAGTTCCTCTTTGCGGGTGCCGGAGCGCTGAATGTCGATGGCCGGGAAGACGCGCTTGTCCACCAGTTTGCGGTCGAGGATGATTTCCATGTTGCCGGTGCCCTTGAACTCTTCGAAGATGACTTCGTCCATGCGCGAGCCGGTATCGACGAGGGCGGTGGAAATGATGGTGAGCGATCCGCCTTCTTCAATGTTGCGGGCGGCGCCGAAGAAGCG
>DATKGE010000248.1:0-3586 GCA_035510955.1 Occallatibacter sp.
CACGGGCCGCACTCGGCGTTTGAGGGTTGGTATCAAATTCCGGCGAAGCAGTTGGCGAAGCTGATTCACCGGCCGGTTATCTGGTTTTGGGGCCATGAGCACAGGCTGGCGATTTATGGGAAGTTCAGCGTCAAGGACGGCGTCGAGGCATACGGGCGATGTATCGGACACGGCGGCATGCCCGTCGGGCGCGGCGCGGCTCCGGACATTCCGGATTGCAGATGGCTCGCCTGGGATAACAGACGTTATCCCAACGACGAGGAACTCGATGTTGGCTACAACGGGTACGCAAACCTTTCATTGAACGGTCCGGCGCTGCACATCGCATATTACGATTTGAATCAGTCGCGGGTCCTGACAGAAGATTGGCATATCGATATCGAGTCCGGCGCGCTGGAGGGACCTAACCTGAAGAAAATACTTGACGATCCATCGCTGCATTGGCGGGAAACTTAAGAAAACGAGCGAACGGGCAAGACGCGGAGGCCTATTGAAGCAGGCTTTAGCAGGTTTCCTGATTTGCACCCCGTGGCATGGCCCAGCCATCAGCTACCGGGCGCGCCGCTCGCGCACCCCCACGCTCCCATCGCCTACCGATCGCGCGCGGCCCCGCCATTCCTCTCACGCGATTTTGGTGGGGCCGGAGCTTCTTCGCAAGAACCGGCAGGATTCCGGCCGTGTTACGCCAGATTCGCTGCCCCACCATGAAAGAATGTGACCAAAGCTATTTTTTTATTTCAATCTTGAGCAGGGCGTCTGAATGCTCGTGGCGCCAGTTCCAGTAATTCTGTTGATCTTCCTCTTTGAGCTTGGAAAAATCGCTGTATTTGCGATGGTTTTCTTTTGCATAGAGACGATACGCCTTATCTTCTTGACCGTTCCATGCATGGTCGTCATTGTGTTGTTTGTCGTGATAGGTGCGAGCGGCCTTCTGATCTTGGGCTCGCAACACTCTCGGCGCCATTGCTATTGGGGCTATCAGGGCCGCACTCAACAGGGCTGTACTCCAGAAACGGGACATGGGTGTTTTATTCTCCTATACGGCGATGGAGCAATCGTGGGGCCAAGCATTTCGCCGCCGGCGGCAGCGAACGTAACGAATGGAAAATAAAAACGATGTACTTGCTGAGCGGCTCCCCGTACTCGTCGAGATAAAGTGCGTCACATGCATCGGAGCACGTCATGTTACGGGTGAAGTGCAGATCCTGCCATCCGGAAACCGGGGATATCGGGCATGGCCTAAAGTTGCGCACCCACCCGCCCCAACCATCTCACGCCAGCTATTGCTATCTCCTTCATTTCAATCCTTTTAGTGGATAATATAGCTAGTCATGTGGACATTACCTCGTGGCCGCCGGGGACATCAAGCACGACCGGGACTGGGGAAGCATGAGAAAGACGGCAAAACCGGCGGAAAGTGTGGCCCACCGAGAAGGTGGCCTTCGACCTGCTTAGTAGGGACGCCCGTACCGGCTAAGACTCCGGGAATGGTTGCGGCGGGCCGGAGGCTGGCGGCCCGCCCGAGAGTGACTTCAAAGCTCCGGGGCGCGATGGCGGCGCAATCGGGCGACCAGATCGAGAAAGGGCTTGACCCCAAGCCGTCGCGAAGTCCAGGCGCAGGTTCTGCACTTGAAATGACAAATTCTGCGCGCACCCGTCCGGCTTGGGTCTCGATCAAGGGAGGAAACCGGGTAAAACAGCGGCAAGAAAGACTCCAACGATGCTCAGGGGAAAGACTTCTATGAGCGCGGCCTCAGTTAGAAGGCAACGCTCCGGACGCGGAACAGCCGATAGGCCCAAGAACGTCGAATTTCCAGCATCGGGCAATGACCGATGGCGAATGATGGCGGAAAGAGGAATGCCCATGGACGGCGGACGAATTGTCACGAAGCAGAACCGGGAGCTTGATAGATCGATTGTTTTCGGCGGCCGCTCTCACTCCGCGCTTTTTGGACAACATGGGGCGAACATCGTCACGATTATTGTCCTCGGACTGTGTGCTTTCGTCTACATCAAGACAAATGTCCTGGCCCCTATTCCGGGGTTACGCAGCCAAAGCGATTTTGGGGTGTATTACCACGCTGCCAAGGACGTGGTAAGCGGCACGAGCCCCTACGAGAATCCCGCGTATTTTTATCCTCCTTTGGTGGCCTTCCTGATGACGCCGTTCGCGTTCACCGACTATGTTACGGCTCGATCGACATGGTTTATACTGTCCCACCTCCTGCTGCTCTGGGCTGGTTGGTTGCTGTGGCGGGCTTGGGGTCGTGGCCGCATCGGACTATGTTGTATCGCGGCGGTTTGGGCGTTCGGAGGCGCCTTCAAGGAGACCCTCGACGTGGGCCAGTTGAGCCCCCTCCTCGTCCTCTCGCTCGCTATCGCTTATACTCCCCATTCCAAATTTCAGGATGCCGCGGTAGGCATCGGCTTCGCACTGAAGTATATTCCCGGCGTTCTTGCTGCGGCGTTGATTCTGCATCGCGGGTGGCGTGCCTTTTTAGCGTTTGCGGGGATGGCCACACTTGCGGTGCTCATTCCCTGGGGCGTGCTTTTGTGGGTTTTCACGGGCGCCAAGGCGCCTGTAAGCGCGCATTACTGGATGGGCACTCCCGCTATGTTCAGTTGGTCAATCCCGTCGGTAGTGTTGCGGCTCCTCAGTCCTCTCAAGCACGGTGGCGCTCTTCCGCACGATTGGGAATACGGGAACGTTGCCGTTTACCTTCACCTGTCTCCGGAATGGCGGTGGATATCCGCGGGAACCGCGATGGTTATTCTCGCTATAGGGCTACTCATGCTGGCCCTCCGATGTCGCGGCAGATTGAGCGGCGAGCAACTGCCCTGGGCGATGGTGGCACTCGTTTCATTGAGCCTGGCGGCGGCGCCGGTATGTTGGAGCCACTATCAGGTTCTGCAATACCCCGGCGTAGCCCTCCTGCTGGCCCACTCGATACGTCTTCGCGCCTGGCGCACCACCGCTGCCGTTGTCCTCTGTTTCCTGCTGTTACATCGGTTGCCGGAGACGTTTCTCAACCACTATCACGATGAACACTCCGGCTGGACTGCGGCGTCGCCTGTCACCCTCTACGTCTGGACGTCAGTGACACCCCTAGCCTGCTTGGGATTGTTTGGCCTGGCGCTTTCGCATGTGAAACGCGACGCGGGCGCGATCCCTCAAATCTCCGGTGAAAACGGCAAAGGGCAATTCACGTCCGTCCATGTAGATATGGGCAAGTCGATTGCGGCCGATCGCCGAGCTACGGCCCCAAGGGCATCCATGAGTTCATCGGGGCATCGCGGGAACCCAACACTCAACACCGGTTGACGGGGAAATATGTTTGACGCATGGCTCCGGCAGCCGGTCGGATCGCCCGCACCACGTGGCGCGAGGACAGATTGAGCCGGGGCCTACCCATCAACACCTGGCGCTAATTCCCGGTAGTGTTTCCTTGAACCGAAAAACGGCAGTTGACCCTCAGCACCGTCGGCAGGTCCGCGACCTGTCTGGAGTTTCAACTGCCGCGCAGTTCACCCAATGGGTGACAACTGCTTTTGCTGTAAATACTTGCGGCTGAAGGAGAAGACTATT
>DATKGE010000249.1:0-3900 GCA_035510955.1 Occallatibacter sp.
GCACGGGGCGGATGGGTTGAATGGGGAATTTCTCGGCCGGCTCGACAAGGCCGTCGACACCATGCTGGCCGATGGCCTGGCGGTGACCATCGATGTGCATCCGGAAGAGAGCTACAAGGAGAAAGTACGCACCACCAGCGACGGTGTCGACCGCTTCACTATGCTGTGGCGGCGGCTGGCCGCGCACTATGCCACGCGCGACCCGGAGCGCGTCTTCTTCGAGATCATGAACGAGCCGGAGGTCAGCGACCCCTACCGCTGGGCGGGCACTCAGACGCGCGTCGCCGCGGCCATTCGCGAGGTTGCGCCGCGCAACACGATCATTGCCACCGGGCCGAATTACTCCGACGTGCAGGACCTGCTGACGCAGCATCCGCTGGCTGACGGCAACGTGATTTACAACTTCCACTTTTACGATCCGCACGAGTTTACTCACCAGGGCGCAGGATGGGGCGCGGCGTGGTGGGTTTACACGCATGGCATTCCTTACCCGGCCAGCGAGGACTCGATGCAGGAACTGCTGAAGGAGGTTCCCGATGCGGCCAACCGGTTTGCGCTGGAGCGCTACTGGCTGGACCACTGGGACGGGCACCGCATCCGGCTTACGATCGACGAGGCCGCTGCGTGGGGCAAGACGAACGGCGTGCCGCTCATCTGCAACGAATTCGGCGCCTACAGAGAGCACACCGACGAGCAGTCGCGCATGAACTGGATTCGCGATGTGCGCACGGCGCTCGAAGCGGATGGCATCGGCTGGGCCATGTGGGATTATCGCGGCGGCTTCGGCGTGGTGTGGAAGGAAGACGGCCAGCCGGCGAAGGTGGATGAAAAAGTTGTGGCGGCGCTGGGGTTGGCGAAGTAGATTGCGGGCTGAGTTATTCCGAACTTCGTGAGCACCGATAGGAAAAGAAGCATGGAGAAGATCATGTTCTTGAATCGAGCTAAGCCGGCTTCTCTTGCAGCCATCTCCGCCCTGCTTGCGTTTGGCGCAATTGCCGCAGGCGATCAGACCGCGCCGCCTGCCACGGCGCGCATCATGGGCGACGTTGTGCCGGGGGCCGAATGGACGCAGACAACGCCGGAGTCTGTGGGTTATTCGAGCGCGAAGCTTGAGGCGCTGCGGGCGTGGGTCAAGACGCAGGACACAAGTTCCATGATGGTGGTGGTGCAGGGGCGAGTGATCTTCTCCTACGGGGACGTATCGCATACCAGCAAAGTGGCCTCGGTGCGCAAGAGCGTGCTGGGCATGCTGTATGGAAAATATGTCGCCGACGACACCATCGACCTGGACAAGACAGTAAAACAGCTCGGCCTCAACGACAACGACCCGTTCTTGCCCATTGAAACCAACGCGACATTAGTGCAACTGCTGGCGTCTCGCTCAGGCATCTACCTACCGGTCCAGAAGGCTCCGCCGGAGACGCTACCGGGGTGGGATCAGGGGAAGTATATGCCGCCGCGGGGGTCGGAGTATCCGGGCACGCATTATGTCTACAACAACTGGGACTTCAACGCTGCCGGCACGGCCTTTGAAAAGCTGACGCACAAGGACATGTACCAGGCTCTCCAGACAGACCTGGCAGTTCCAATTGGGATGCAGGACTATGTGGTTGCAAAACAAAAGAAGATCCCCGCGCCGGGCAGTGTGCATCTGGAGTACGCGATGCATCTTTCCACGCGCGACATGGCGCGCCTGGGTTTGCTGATGCTGGACTTCGGAGTGTGGAACGGGAAGATCATCTTCCCTGGCGACTGGACGCGCTATATGACCACGCTGATCACGCAGTTCAAGGACATCAATCCGACCGGGTTGCGCAACGGCGGCGAACCCGAGCGATGGGGCTACGGACTGCTGTGGTGGGTGTGGGACGAACCGAATTACCCCGGCTACACGTATATCGGCTTCATGCAGGGGGCTTACAGCGCCATGGGCACTGGCGGGCAGTACATCACAGTGCTGCCCGCGAAGGACATGGTGGTGGTGCACCAAGTGGATATCGACAAGAATTCACGATCAGCGGTTTCCCCATCCAGTTACATGGCGATGCTGTCTATGATTGCGAATGCTTATTGCGACAAGGAGTGCAAGTAGCGGCGTTGGCGGATTTGGCAGGGCTGGCGCGCGTGTTTGCGGAGTTCGCTTCGGGTTGAGGCTGGTTGAGGGCTGTGGTTTCCCGCCCCTGCGCCAGAGCTCCAAGAAGCAGGTTCTTCGACTCCACTGCGCTTGGCTCAGAATGACAGCAAGGATGAGGCACCCGGCTTGCTCGTAACTCTGTCACTTGCCGACGTAGGTTACGTGCCAGATAGAGCGGGAGCCGTCGTCCGAGACAAACAGGGACCCGTCGCTGGCTTGCGCTACGCCCACGGGGCGGCCCCAGACGGTGCCGTCGGGGAGGACGAAGCCGGTGAGGAAGTCTTCGTACTCGCCGGTGGCGTGGCCGTTTTTCATGGGCAGGCGGATCACTTCGTAACCAGCTCGCTGGGCGCGGTTCCAGGAGCCGTGCTCGGCGGCGAAGGCGTCGCCCTTGAACTCGGCGGGGAACTGCGAGCCGGTGTAGAAGAACATCTCCAGCGAGGCGAAGTGGGGATTTACCATGATGTCCGGGGTAAGGACCTTTGACTGCAACTCAGGATGCGCACCGATGTGGCGCGGGTCCTGGAGGCCGCCGGCGGGGCCGTGGAAGTAATACCAGGGCCAGCCGTAGAAGCCCCCTTCCTGGACGTGGGTGATGTAGTCGGGGACCAGGTTGTTGCCCAGGCCATCGCGCTCGTTGGTGGAGCACCACAGCTCGCCGGTGGTGGGGTTGATGGCTTCTCCAACGCAGTTGCGCAGGCCGCTGGCGTAGACCTTGACGAACTTGCCCACCGGGGTGAACTCGAGTACATCGGCGCGGTGGAACTCCTCGGGATGGGTGTCGGGATCGTCGATGTTGGAGTGGGAGCCGACGGAAGCGAAGAGCTTGCTGCCGTCCTGCGAAAAGATGAGGTCGCGGGTCCAGTGTCCGCCGCCGCGCAGATGACCGCCGCCGGGAAGCTCATCGATATTTTCCATGGGGCCGCGCGCTTTCAGGTCGCCATTTTGATAGGGGAAGCGGACGATGCCGTCGGTGTTGCCGACAAAGATCCACTGAGGGTTGGGGCCAAGCGGGTAGAAGGCAATGCCGAAGGGAAGATTGAGGCCGGTTGCGAACACAGAAGCTTGCTGCGGTTTGCCGTCAGGGCCGACGCCGCGGAAGACTTTGATCACGCCAGGCTGGCTTTCCGCCAGGAAGAGGTCTCCATTGGGCGCTACGCGCAGCAGGCGGGGATTGTCGAGACCGGTGGCATAGAGGTCGACCTTGAAGCCTTTGGGCGCGATGGGCCACGCGGCTGCGGGGCGGGGAACCTGGGTGGGGCCGTTGTCGACCGATTCATTGGGAGCGGGGGCGGGCAGGTCGGCCCAGGTGAGATGGCGGCGGATGCCGGGGGACTCGTGGAAGGCGTCTGTAAAGGCGGCCTGACCGGTGAGAACAGGCTGCTGGGGCGCAGGTTTGGTGTCGGCGGCGTGCGCAACGAGGCAGAAGAGCAGGGCAGGAGCGCAGGCGAACAGGGAAGCTCTAAGTGACTGCGGCATTAGGGAAATTCTCATGGAACCTCTCATGGGGGTTTGGGTCATGGGGGTTGGACTCGCGGGATAATGGCCTGAGATCAAACAGCATCAACTTTCCCTCAGGCGGTGGGAAGTGTGCTTGCCTACCTGGATGATGGCGGGGCGGTTTGGGGAGCAGTATCTTGCGAACCTCCTCCCTTGGCCAGGCTGGTGAGCAACGCGGGCGACAGCGTGGCGGTGACGACGACGCGGTTGCGCTTCTGATTAACCGCAGCGGAATTCAGCAGTTGCCTGAGGCCGTTGTTGGCGGA
>DATKGE010000250.1:0-12252 GCA_035510955.1 Occallatibacter sp.
AGTGAGAAGGGAGAAGCCGACGGAGCACCGGTTCAGTCTAAATCCATCCTGCCCGTGCTAATCTCTCATCACCGCATGAGCCACGCACCCTCCGCGCACCCGCAAACCCAGCCCGCCGACCTGCCTCGCGTCTTGGGCGCGAGCCAGGCCACGGCCATCGTGGTGGGAACCATCATCGGCAGCGGCATCTTTCTGGTTCCGCGCGAGATGATGCAGGACGTGGGCTCCTCGGCGCTGGTTTATCTGGCCTGGATCGTCGGCGGCCTGCTCTCGCTGTTCGGCGCCATGACCTATGCCGAACTCGGAGCCATGCTGCCCTATGCGGGTGGCGAGTATGTTTACCTGCGCGGCGCTTACGGAGACACAACCGCGTTTCTCTACATGTGGACGTGGTTCGCAGTGGCCAAGCCGGCCTCGATTGCGGCCGTGACCATCGGCCTGGCGCGCACGCTGGGATTTTTCCCGGCATTCCACTGGCTCAGCGAGAGGATTCCGGGACCCGTACCGCTGGTCTGGTCGCAGGTTTTCGCCATCGCCGTCACCTGGTTCATTACCGGACTCAACTACCTGGGCATCAAGAAGGCCGCGGACTTTCAGCTTGTGTTCACCGCGCTGAAGGTCGTCCTCATTCTCATCGTCGCGGGGATTTGCTTCGCCTCCGCCTCGGGCTCGCTGTCCAACTTCACCACCACTGTGCCGCACGCGGTGGGCGGGCTGACGGGCTTCATGGCCGCGCTGATCGCCACGCTCTGGGCCTACGACGGATGGAACGACCTGACCATGGTTGCCGGTGAAGTGCGGCGGCCGGAGCGCTCACTGCCCATCGCGCTGATCGGCGGCCTGTTTATTGTGGGCTTCCTGTTTATGGCCACCAACGCGGCCATCCAGTACATTCTGCCCGCCTCGGCGATTGCCGCCAGTGAGCGGCCGGCGGTGGCTGCGCTGACGGTGATTGCCGGGCCGGCCGGCGCGGGCTTTGTGGCCGCAGCCATGGCCCTGAGCATCTTTGTTACGCTCAACGGCACCATCATGAGCGGCGCGCGCATTCCCTATGCCGCCGCGCGCGACCGGCTGTTCTTCCGGCAGTTCGCCCACATCAATCCGCGCTGGGAATCACCCTCGACCTCGCTAATCGTGCAGGGATTGCTCTCCACAGTTCTGCTTTTGTTCCTCAGCCGCTTTCAGCAGTTCTTCGAGCTGGCAGTTTTTGCGGAGTGGCTCTTCTACATGCTTACGGCGACGACTGTTTTCGTTTATCGCCGCCAACGGCCCGATCTGCCGCGTCCCTACCGCGTGTGGGGCTATCCAATCCTGCCGGCACTATTCGTGGTCTGCGCCACCGCCGTCCTCATATCGAGCTACTTAAGCAATCTCAGAGGCTCGCTTCTCGGCACGGCCCTGATCCTGCTTGGCCTGCCGGTAATGTGGATCGTCAGACAGACGAACGCCCGCGTCGCGTAAGATGTTGCCAACACTGCAAGCCCACCGATTGCCGTATGCAAGGCGATGCCCAACCTGCGAACTCACCTGTCCCGCGCCAGGTCTCCCTTGACTAGACTTTCATTGAGAGGAGCGGCCGGACCGGGAGAGCAATCCTTTGATCACCTCCGGCTCCAGCGCCGCCGTGCGCGCCTATCGGCCCGACCACGCGTATCGGCCCGACATTGACGGGCTGCGCGCGCTCGCCATTCTCAGCGTGGTCTTCTATCACGGCGGAACTGCCTGGCTCCCCGGCGGCTTCACCGGCGTGGACATCTTCTTCGTCCTCTCCGGTTATTTGATCGGCGGCCATATCTACTCCGAACTGCGCGCCGGCGACTTCAGCTATCTGCGTTTTTATCAGCGCCGCGCCAGGCGGATTCTTCCTGCGCTGTTTGCGGTGCTGGCGTTTACATTGCTGGTGGCCATGCTGCTTCTGTCGCCGAACGAGGCCGCGCAACTGGCCCGCGATGGCTGCGCTGCGACGCTTTCGGCGGCGAACATTCTGTTCTGGGGGACAGCGAACTATTTTGCCGGCAAGAGCGAGTTGAATCCGCTGCTGATGACTTGGTCGCTGGGGGTGGAAGAGCAGTTCTACGCAGTGATCCCAGTGTTGATGGTTCTGGTGGCGCGTGTTCGGCGCGGAGCAATTCTGTCCGCGACGGCTGCCGTCTGTATTGCCTCCTTTGCATGCGCGACTGTTCTCGCGCATCGCTACCCGATGATGGTTTTCTATCTGCTGCCGGCGCGCGCATGGGAGCTGGGCGCAGGCGTTGCATTGGCGGTGCGCGAACTGGGACGAAGCAGCAAGACTCCGTCGAAGGCCGTTGCAACGATCGCGAGCTGCGCAGGCCTGGCGCTGATGATTGCGCCCATGTTCCTGCTGACGGCGCAGACCGAATCGCGCGTTCCCCCGGCTTTATTTTCGGTTCTGGGCACGGTGCTGCTCATTGCGTCGCCGACAAGCTCGATCAACCGCAGACTGCTGTCGCTGCTGCCGCTGACGTTCATCGGCAGAATCTCGTACTCCTGGTATTTGTGGCATTGGCCAATGCTGGCCTACATGCACATCGTCTGCGGAGTTCATCTGCCGCCTGCGGCTCCGGCGGTCACGATTGCCGCATCGTTTGGGGTTTCGGTACTCTCATGGCGTTTCATCGAGCAGCCGTTCCGCGCATCGCGGCGCGCGCCTGTGCCGCTGCTGATTCGCTACGGCATTGCCAGCGCTGCGCTGCTGCTGGTGTGCGGCGTGGTATGGCGAAGCGGCGGAGTGCCGCAGCGCTTTCCGGCTCTGGCCGCGATGGAAACAGCCGGACGCGCCCTCAAATCGGACCCGTGCCTGGCTGGCTCCACTAGCGACGAGCCGAATCTGCGGCCCGACTGTTACGGCCTTTCAGCCAACGGCCCGTCGGTTGCGCTCTGGGGAGACAGCCACTCCGCGGCGCTGGCTCCGGGGTTGCGCGCTGTCGCTGCGGCTCGGGGATTCGGCTTCGATCAGCTTGGCAAAGCATCCTGCCCGCCGCTGACCGGAGCCACGCATTTCATTCCCAGGATTCCGCTGCTCGCCGCAGGCTGTGCACGCTTCAACCGCAAGGTTCTCGATTTGATCGTGAGCGACCGGCGCATCCGCATCGTCGTGTTCACCGCGGTCTGGTCAGCTCCGCTCAATCGCACGTGGGTGGATGGCTGGCTCACTGCCGATCCGCCTCACGCCGGCGAAGTACCCACTGCGGACGCGAACAGCAGGCTGTTCGTCGACTCGTTGACGGCTGTGCTTCGCGCGCTGGAGGACGGGGATAAACAGGTGGTTGTAATCGAAGACGTTCCCAGCTTCGAGATCGACCCGCTGTGGAGGGTCAGGTCCGCGCGCATCCCGGTGCGGCGGAGACTGGCTGCGTGGCTGGGCATTCAGGACGCGGTCGATCCGGGATTCGCACCGCCCGACGCCAATCCGAACATTGCGGCCGCCAATTCCCTATTGCGCCAGACCGTTGCCGGCGTCACCGGTGTGCAGCTGGTCGATCTGAACCCTGCTCTATGCAGCACTGCAAGTGAATGCGTCTATCGGTCCGGCGACAATTTGCTCTACGACGACTCCAGTCATCTTTCAACGTACGGGTCGATATACGCGCTGCGAGACTTCCAGCTGCCGGCCGCGGGTGGTTCTTCCCCATGAATCCAGCGGGTGAGCCGCAAAGATGACGCTGCATCCACTTTCCACAATGCGGGCGGACCTGCTGCGGCAGACGCGTTATCATGGAATCGATGGCGTTTCCGATTAAAACCTGTGTGGTTTGCGGGGAAGAGTTTGAACTCCGGCCAAACAAGCCTGGCTTTGCCAATCGCTGTCCGGAGTGCAGCGCGCCTGAAGCTGCCGAGAGCCCCGGAGCAGCGTCATTGATGGCAGGCAACGCGGACAGCGGCTTGAACGAGGCCCGCCGCAGCGCCATGCGCGATCTGCTCTACCGCAAGGAGAGCTGACAGGCGCGAACGTTGCCGCGATGTTGAAGACTGGGAGTCACGCGCTTCAAGTGTCTTTGTGCGCGCGACGAAGATGGGCTGGCCCGAACCGCGGCTCCGGCGGTCCCGTTCCATTCATCTACCATCAAGGAAGCGCATGCCCGCCAAACCCAGGCTCGGACAGAACTTCCTGATCGACGCTCAGGCTATCGACCGCATCGCCTCGTCGCTTGGCGATCTGAGCGGCCGCACGGTTGTTGAAATCGGCCCCGGCGCAGGCGCCATCACTTCTGCTCTTCTAGCCCGCGCCGCACACGTGATCGCCGTGGAACTCGATCCCGGTCTTGCTGAACATCTGCGCCATCAGTTTTCGCCGCAGCGCCTCACCGTCCATCAGCAGGACGTGCTGAATTTCGACTTTGCCGCCTCGGCCGCCGATGCCGCTCAGCCGTTGCTGGTCTTCGGCAACCTGCCTTACTACATCACCGCGCAGATCCTGTTGAAACTTGCGGCCAGCCACGCCGTTCTTGACCGCGCGGTGCTGATGGTGCAGCGCGAGGTGGCCGAGCGCATCACGGCCTCTCCCGGCTCGCGCGACTACAGCCTGCTCTCCGTTACTGTGCAGTTATTCGGCCCCGCCACCAGCCTGTTCACGCTTTCGCCCGCTGCATTCTCACCCCCACCCGACGTTCACTCGACGGTCTTCCGGTGGAGATTTGCGCCGCGCTTCACGGAACTCGGCGTGGAGGAGTCCGGTTTTCTCGCCTTCGTGCGCAAGGTTTTCGCACAAAAGCGCAAGACACTGTCCAACAATCTTCGCGCCGCCGGATTTTCGCCGGCTTCCATCGTTGCTGCACTGAATCAAGCCGCCATCGATCCGCGCGCCCGCGCAGAAGCACTAACTGTCGATACTCTAGCGGCGCTTTGGCACGCTCTTCAAGTTAATAACTCGGCTGCATAACTTCTCCACTTACTCTCATCCGAAAGGTGGAGCAGGAAAAGATTCCTCGCAACACTCAGGTCGGGCCTGTGTCTGCATGAATGTGAGCGCGGAACGGATCGGGCCAAGCGAATTCAAGCCGCCGCCTCTCAAGGAGATGCACCCATGAAAGTTTCTCTGTTAGGCGTCGGACTTCTCGCACTGACTTCGACCATTGGCTTTGCCCAGGCCGCACCCGCGCCCATGCAACGCCACGCAACAACCATCAACCAGCGCCGCGAACACCAGCAGCAGCGCATTGCCCAAGGCATTCGCACCGGCCGGCTCAACGCCCGCCAGACCGTCCGGCTGGAGCGCCGCGAAGGGTCGATTAGCCGCCAGGAACGCCACATGCGCGCCGCCGATGGCGGACGCCTGAACCACTATGACCGCGTCCGGCTCAACCATCGCCTCAACCGCACTTCGCGCTCTATCTACCGCGCCAGGCATCGCTCCTACAGACAATAAGTCGCTCTGCGATCCACGACAGCAAAGGCCGCCCGATGTAACTCGGGCGGCCTTTGTTATGTTAGTCGGAAGTTATCGGTTGTTATCCCAGTTTCGAGATTGGCGGTCTCCCCATCCTTTCGCGATAAAACTGCGAAAGGATGGGGCACCCAACTTCATGCTGGACCAAGAGGTGCGAGACCTGAGTTACCAGACCTAAGTTACGAGATCTGGGTTAGTGGTGCCCGCCGCCACCGCCGGATGCGTGGGCAGCGCCGCCACCGCCGCCGCTGAAGCCGCCGCCACTGCTCGAGGCGCGACTGGCGGAAGATGCGGCAGGCGCACTGCGGCCGGCGCTTGTTGTACTTCTTGTTGCGGCGGCTGAACCCGCTGGCCGGCTGTTGGCGCTGAAGGATGGCCCAGCAACCCTTCCCTGTCCGGCGAGGGGTGCCCCGCCAACACGCGTCACAACAGTGCCATTCACAAATCCCGACGCCGAGTGATCGTACGCCGGACGCGGACTCAGG
This sequence comes from Occallatibacter sp., assembly GCA_035510955.1. Taxonomy (GTDB): domain Bacteria; phylum Acidobacteriota; class Terriglobia; order Terriglobales; family Acidobacteriaceae; genus Telmatobacter. Next base: position 5,893 of record DATKGE010000250.1, read on the forward strand.
GAACGCATGGGCTGCACGGTGTAACCCGCAATCTGCACCACGGAGGTCTTGTCGCGCGGCGGCAGTGTGCCCGTAACACCGGCTGCCCGGCGGTTCACGGCAATGAGACCTGTGCCACGCAATGGACTTCTAGGCGGATGCGGACGGAGCGGCGGACGATAGCCGCCAAAACCCCGGCCGATGTTGGCGCCATAATAGCCCAGGCCGCCGCCCCACCAGGGATTGCAGCCGCCCATTCCCGGCGCCCAACCCCAGCCGAAGCTGTCATACCAGTTCCACATGCCGCACTGGTAAGGCATATAGCCCCACGGATAGCCGGAGACCCAAGTATACCCATACCCCGGCGAATTCATCCAGCTCCCGTTGCCGTAGGGATCCCAGCCGGAGTTGGACGCATCGTAGGGAGACCAGATCTGTCCCTGCCCCGGCACGTCGTACCAATTGCCGTTGGCGTCCAGATCGTTCCATGCCGGGTTGCTGCCCTGCGCGTAATCCTTCGTGGCGCCGGTCCTGGCCGCGGACTGCGAAGTCAGCACCTGGTCGCGGTCGGAGTTCCAGGAATCCCATGAGTCCGGTTCGATGGTTTCATTGAGCGTGTAGCGACTGACATCGTTGCCGCTGAGGGCCACGCTTTCGCCGCCGTGCAGGTCCGCCGTCATGGCACCGCCGCGCTCCAGGTGGGCGTTGCCGGAGAAGACCGCCAACTCTCCTGGAGGGTTGTCCAGGTTGATGCGCAGTACGCTGAATCCGCTGGCCGTTGCCACGCCGTCACTGAATTTGACGCTCATGGTTCCCGACAGCCCGCTGCCCTGCAGCTCAAAGTAGCCCAGGCCGCTTTCGAGCGTAATCTCCGCCTCGCCGTTTCCGCCCGCGCCGCGAAGCACCGATAACGTCAGCGAGCTGTTGGGGGAGAGGCGCGCAACGCTGCCGTCTTCAAACTGAATCTCGGCGCGGCCGTCGTCGCCGGTGGTGACGCGTGTGCCTTCGAAAAGTGGCGTATTGGCAACAGCGCCGTCGGCAAGAACCTGGTTCCCTTTGGAAAGCTGCACCTGGCCGTCTACGCTGCTGAGCCGCACCGCGCGCGCAGGCAAACCGGAATCATCGGCCCGCAACCCCGGAGCCAGGCCTTGCGCCGTCAACACCAGAGCCGTCAATCCGAGCAGAGACAAGCTCAGCTTCTGCCCAGCCATACCTTTGCGATTCCCTGATTTACACCCGTTTTCGCTCATGGCACCCCACCCCCATCGCACTGAACCCTGCGGCGATCCGCTCCGCTGGGCTGTCTATCTCACCATTGGACACAACCCTAGAAGCAAAGTTACTCCAAAATTTCGTTTCCGGGGGTACTTATCCTTTCTCACGTTACCTAGGGGTACTTATCCTTCCCCGGTTACCTAACCGGCTTTCCGGGCCAGCAGCACCCTGGCGCGCTTCCTGACCCGCTCCATGACTTCGGGATCGCCGGCCAACCGCTCCAAAATGGTGCGAATGGTGCAAATCTGCTGGACGCGGCCATCCCCGGTAGCCTCCACCAGGAAATCCATCTCTTTATCGAGGCCGAGCCGGTCGTGCTGCAACAAGGTCTCCAGCCGCGCCCCCTCCACAATCGCATTCGCCACCGCCACCAGCGACTCGCCCAAAGCCTGAATCTCCTTGTCCTTGGAATAGTTGTAGGTGCAACTGCCCGTGCCGTCGGGCCCGCGGTAGGTCAACTTTTTCCACCCCTGAAAGGCCACCTTCATGTGGCTCTCGCATCCGGCGACGAAAGAATTGTGCTGGTGGACAATTGCGAATGCGTGTCCGGCAAACTCCGTGCTCACCTGGATGTCCCGGTCCACATCGGCCGGCTCAAATCCCTCCGCGGGATCCATGGGAGCGCCGCCCCGCTCGGAGCGGAAATGGCCGGCTCCATCGGGGTGAAGGGACAAAACCCAGTGCGCCGGCATCAGGGAGGGATTTGAAAAATCGAGCTCCAGCACCGGACCTGCGCCAGCCCACGCCGGCAAGGCCGAGGCGGTTAGAAACAGTGCCAGCCAGACCGCCCTCATTGACCCACCCCCTGCGCGGCCAGCGTCTGCGCTGTATGAATGTGGCAAATGGCGATGGCCAGCGCATCGGCTGCGTCTGCCGGTTCGGGAATCTCGCTCAGCTCCAGCAGCCGGGCCACCATGAACTGCACCTGCTCCTTCTTGGCCAACCCGTATCCCACCACGCTCGATTTGATTTTCAGCGGCGCGTACTCGGCTACCGGAAGGCGTTGTGTGGCAGCGGCCAGCAGCGCCACGCCGCGCACCTGGCCGAGCTTCAGCGCGCTCTTGGCATTGACTGAGTAAAAAACTTCTTCGATGGCGACAGCGTCGGGCGACCAGCGCTCCAGTTCGCCGACCAGCTCGCGGAAGACCTGCTCCAGCCGCTCCGCAGTGGTCAGCGCCTTTTTCAGGCGAATGGTGCCCATGGCCTTCATCACCAGCTTTGGCTGGCGCGCGGTGTCGCACGACTCGACAACGCCGTAACCCGTAATCTCGGTGCCGCAATCGATCCCAAATACCCGCATTGGGTCCAAGTTTACCGCACGAGCAATGCCGCATGCAGCCCCGGACGCAAAGACGGCCTGAGCATTCCGCTCAGGCCGCCGATGAACCAGTTGATTACGCGACTACACGGGCTCACCGCCGGGCTACATGAGTCTCCGGTTCTCCAAGCAAATCGGCTACGTCGAAGCTGGCCTTGGTAATTCCATTGCGTCCGTGCTCGGCGCTTTGGCGCGCCACATGAATCCATTCGTGCACCAGCACGCGGGCTATTGCCTCCGCCATCATCCTGTCGCGCGCTTGTCTGTCGAGCCCTTGCGCCCGCGCTCCGAGCACCTGGCCAATGCGGGTGCAATCCACATTGATGTACGGGTCAATATTCCGGTTTACAAGGAGCACCCAACCGAGCCTGACCGAATAGGCGGTCCGCCGGGGAAGCGACTCCAGGTTGCAGTTACCGTGCAGATAGACAACCACGGCGCTTTCCACGCTGAGACCGGGCCGCATGGTGTCGCCGCGCACAAACTCAAGTTCGCTGGCGCCGTCGATTTTCTCGGCGGCCGCGGTGTTTTGCACCGCTGCGAACAACGCAGTCCACTCGTCATCGGGCATGGGTCGATTGGGGAAGACGACTACTGTCGTTCGTGCGCCCGCGGTGGTGTGCGCGACCGGTGCATCCTGCCCCGGCGCGCTCTGCAAGCTCAGTGTGAACCCCGCTAGCGCAATCAGGGTTGGAACAATTTGGCGAATTTTCCAGAAGACATTGACTCTCATTCACCGATTCTGGCCCAGCCCTGTTCATCCGTCCAATAGATTGATAGAATGATATCCATCTGCATTGGAGATGGAAGCCATGGAAGTCCGCCAACTGGAAATCTTTCGCACCCTCGCCCAGGAGCTCAATTTCACGCGCACGGCCGAGAGAGTGCACACCGTGCAATCGAATGTGACCGCGCAGATCAAGGCGCTGGAAGAAGAACTCGGCGTGCCGCTGTTTGACCGTCTTGGCCGCCGCGTCACGCTGACCGACGCGGGGCGCAACTTTCTGCCCTTCGCCGAGCAGGCGTTGGCCGCCATGCAGCAGGGACAGCGTTCGGTGCAATCCGGCGCCGAGCCCAGCGGTCCGCTGCGCGTCGGTGTTCCGGAGAGCATGCTGGCCTATCGCCTGCCGCAGGTGCTGCGCATCTTCCACCGCCGCTTTCCCCACGTCGAGCTCATCTTCCGCCCGCAGTTCGACGAGGTGCTCCCGGTGATGCTCGAATCGGGACGGCTGGACATGGCAGTCTGCATGATCGAGGCCAGCCCCAACCCTGCAATCAAATCGATCCCCCTGCGCACGGAGCGGATTTTTCTGCTCGCACATCCCAGCCATCCGCTGGCCGCGCGGCGCACAGTCAAAGCTTCGGACCTGGCCGGGCAGACACTGCTGCTGACCGAAGGCGGCTGCGGCTACCGCCTCAGGCTCGACCGGCAGATGGCGATGCAGAACATTCGCCCCGGCCATGTAACGGAGTTCTCAAGTGTGGAGGCCATCAAGCAGTGCGTGCTGGCGGGTATGGGGCTCGGTTTGCTGCCGGCTATCGTGGTGGCGCGCGAGCTGCGCCAGCACCAACTGAAGCCACTGCACTGGGCGGGGACGACCCTGGACATTGACACGCACATCCTGTGGCACAAGGACAAGTGGATCTCTCCCGCCATGGCCGCCTTCATGGAACTGGTGCAGGAGAAGCTCGAAGAAAATGAAAGCGACGAGCCGCTCCTGGCGCTGACTGGCTCATTGGCACGCTAGCGGAACGCTCGGGACTCTGATCTGCGCAACCGCGCAGCGCGCCTTTCAAATTCTCTGCGCCCGGGCAAAAACAACGGCGGCCTGAGCGCTCTGCTCAGGCCGCTGCCGGTAGACTGTTGGGATTGGACTAAGGCCATCGCGCTGCCGCGAGTGCCAGGGGTCCCGGTGGTCGACTTCCACCGCGGGTGCAACCATGGAGTCTGGGGCGCGATGCCCTAGGCCTCAGTCACCTCACGCACGATACATCTGGAACAATCAATCTTCATCAGCTGGATCAACCTCCTTTCCCGTGTAGCGCTAAGATAATTCGAGGCTGAGCGCGGCGTCAAGCCGGGCTCTTAATGCTGAGAACTTGGGAACGCTACACCAGCGCCAGGTTCAGGTTCTCAAGGGCTTCGTCGATCTCGGCGGTGTTCTTGTAGCCCACCGTCACGGAGTCCACGCCGGCGGTCTGGAAGGCGAAGCGCATGGCCTTCTGGCGGTCTTCGCGGTTGAAGACGCCTTCGCCGATCAGCTTCATGCTGATCACGCCCATGCCTTCCTTGCGCACCTGCTGCACATGCTTCACAACCTCGCTTACATTGCCCAGCTCGGCCGTGTCGGGAACCTCGGCGTCCATGCGCGTGCCGTTGTGATTGACGCGGATCATCGCCACGTCGAGCCATTTGTTCCCCGGCACCTGGCGCAGCGCCGGCAGCCCGTGCACCGATGCGCCGTGACTCACAATCGTCTTCTTCTGCTCGGCGGCGAGAATCGCGTCCTGCCAGCGGCCCGTATCCTGGGGCCAGGTTGCGGTGTGCTGCCAGTGCAGCAGCATGATGTCGAAGTAATCGGTATTCACCGTCTTGCGCAGGTCTTCGAGCTTCGCGTGCGGATCGACATTATGAAAGGTGGTGACCTTGTTCATGATGCGGTAGCTGTCGCGGGGCAGGCCCTGCAACGCAACGCCGAGCATGCGGGGCGTTTCGCCGTAGGACTCCGACGTCTCATAGAAGCGGATGCCGCGGTCATAGGCATAGCGCACCAGCCGCGTAAACTCCTGCTGCCCGAGACTCGCCTGCACCTGCCCGCTCATGCTGCCGGTGCCGAAGGCCAGCCTTGTCACGCTCACGTTGGACCGTCCCAGCGTCACCCAATCGGTGGCTGACTTGCGCGCCGCACCCAGCGCCAGTGAGCCGCTGCCGGCCAGGGCGCCGGCAACCAGGCCGGTCTTCAAGAAATCCCGTCTCGAATAGTCGCTCATGATTCACCTCCGCATTGGCCCAGGCAAGAGCCAGTTGCCCGGATGGTACCACAAGCCTGTAAACTGCGCCTCCATGAAGTTGAAGACGAGGCCGAGGCCCGCCGCTTCGACGACAACGATCCATCCGTGATTGGAGGCCTCAACCGGTTCGAGATTCACCCCATGCACGTGGTGGCCTCGCGCGCAACAGGCGTGAACGGCTGAGTTCCCGACTGGCGGCGTCTTCACCAGCTGCGCAGCCACTCCTCATCGCGGCCGATGCGCACCGGCGCGCCGAACAGTTCCGTAAGGCGTGGCTCGGTCAACAGGTCCTCGCGCGGGCCATCGCCGACGATGCGGCCGGCGCGCATCAGAATCACGCGCTCGATTTCGGGAAGAATATCTCCCAGGTGATGCGTCACCAGCACCAGGCCCGTTCCCTCCTGCGCCAGGCGGCGCAGCGTCTCTCGCAATTCCCGTTGCGCGGCCAGATCGAGCGCGTTCGACGGCTCGTCGAGAAGCAATTGTTTCGGCCGGTGCACCAGCGCACGCGCAATCACTATACGTCGCTTCTCTCCGGCCGACATTTCGCCGACCAGTTGCTGCGCCAGGTGCCTGGCTTCCATGCGCTCCAGCGCCTCCCAGGAACGGTCGCGCATCTCGGCAGTCACGTGCAAATTGGGCCACAAAGTTGACGCGGAAAAGAATCCCGCGGTCACTGCATCGAGGCCCGACGTGACTGCTGTGCGCTCGCCCGGCAACTCCGCGCCGACGACTCCGAAGTGGCGGCGAAGCTGGGTCAGATCCCAGCGCTCGCG
>DATKGE010000251.1:0-13867 GCA_035510955.1 Occallatibacter sp.
ACGGAAACATCGGCAACGGAGTCTCTCGAAGTCACTGCGTTATAGGGTGACGCCGCTTCTGGCTTGAGCGGATTGTCGTTCAGCCGTAGATTACCCAGATTTTCGAGTTCTGTCCGTTTGGCCGGTGATCCAGGCATTACGTCGAAAATGCAACGTTCCCGATGGCCTGTTAACGCTTGCACTGATCATTTGCCGGGATAGAGTTGCGAAGCTCATCCGCCTTGTCACTGCCCATCGCTTGCAGCAGCTGACACTGAATCTGAGCCGCTTCCCAGTCTCCCGACTTGAGCTGGGCGGTGCCGATTTGTAAGCGAAGCTCAGCTACATTCGAATCTGCAAGCGCGTCCTGTGGCTCAAGTACGGCGAATTGCTCTGCAACTACGAGTGACTCTTCGTATTTTCCCAATCCTGCTAGAACCAATGACAGGTGAAGGTACGGTCTTCCATATCCGGGTTCCGCCTTGATTGCGGCACGCAGCGGGGGTTCAGCGTCTGCATAGTTTCCCAATTCAAGCAACGCCCATCCAACCCCTGCCAGCGCCCCAGCATTTTTGGGGTTTTGCTTCACAGCGGCCCTGTAAGCTTCCAGTGCGTCTTCGGTCTTCCCAAGGTATGCAAGAGAGATTGCAAATGTAACGCCATAGCAGGATTCTTCCTTGAGGCGAGGCTTCACGCGAAATGCACGCTTCAACGCATCGATCGACTCTTGATAACGCTGCAGATGGCAGAAGATCACACCCAAACGGGCATGGATATCTGGATAATCTGGCCTTTGCTGCAGGACGCGATCATAGAAATCCATTGCTTCGGCATAACGTCCCTCGTGCTGAAGGCAGTTCCCCACACTGGCCAAGGCCCGGAGATGATTCGGGAAGATATGAAGAACACGCTCGTAGCAAGTGAGCGCGTTCCCATAATCCTCTCGGTTCGATCTGTTCCGCCCCAGCCAGAGCCACCAACCTGCTTGTAGATGTTTGATTGCCATATTGGATGCTGCTGGTTGTAGACCCATTATATGGGCCATCGTCCTTCGGGGTGTATGGTCGGCAACTCGTCGCTAACGGAACAGTAACTGCCGAGTACCCGCTTCGATTTCCGCCTGCACCTCCCCTCTTCAAATCAACCGGCGCGTACTGGAAGCCTACAGACTCGACACTGCGCCCTGTAACGTCATCGTGGATCAATCGGGAGAGCGGGGCAGCCTCTCGACGCATGGCGGCATCGGATTTGGAAGGAGGTGACGAGATGGAAAAGTCAGTTGTAGACCAAGTGGCGAAAACCCTGGTGGATCAAGCCAGCAATGTTGGCGAAACTTTCCGCAAAGCTTCGGAGTTCACATCCAACGTCGCAGATAGTGTCCACGATGGTATGAAGACGGCAAAGAATGCAGTTAAAGATGGGCGTGACGCGGTGGAAGATTTCATCGACGACACGGCCAGAAGTGTTAAGCGCAGCCCGATCCAATCTGTTCTGCTCTCGCTGATTGTCGGTCTCGCTGTTGGATTTCTGTTCGGTCGCGGAACGAACAGAAAATAAGCTTTCATCACCCACACCAGTAAGAAAATAGATCACTTATGAGGGGTCATGCCAGATCGGGTGACTCCTTAAATTTTGCGACTGTAGCGGTTTTGTGGCGGTCACGGAGATTACTCCCCAATCGCCCAACCCCTGCCTGCGTTTTGGTTCCGGTCGGATGGTCGGCAATCCGGAGATAACTCTCCGGTAAACTGCGTCCTCTGTCGCGGAGTCGAGGAAGCGATGGGAGTCGAAAGACGCCCATCGCCATTCCAGGACCGGCGCCTTGCGCCCTCAAGACAGAAACTTTGCGCCAGGCAGAAGCTGTGGAGTTCCGGCACACCGCAGGAAGAATTCCGTTTTGCAGATTATTTGAGGTCCAGGGCGCACAATGCTCTGAAGAGAGAAGCCGGCCGAGCGGGCCGAAAAATGCCTCACCCCCACCCCCCTCCCGGAAATATGGGCATTTCGGGGCCCGCGCTCTCCGTCGGCGAGGAGTACAAGTTATGCATTATCAGCTGCTTGCGTGTTTCGATAAAGGCTCCTCGTGTTGCCCTGGTGGTAAACAGAGCCTCAATAAAAACCGCGATTTTGAGGCCAAAACTGCCCGCTCTAGGGCGATTTCGGGCCAAATCGACGTATTCCACGCTACAAAATGTACCGGCTCAAATCCTGATCCTTCACCACCGCAGCCACCATCTGCTTTACATACTCGGCGTCGATCAGAAACACCTTCTCAGGGCCCGAAGCTGTCATGCGCTCCTGATAAGGCAGCGGCGTCGAAGACTCCGCCTTGATGGCCTCCGACAGCAGCGTGGCAGCCTCATCAGTCGGTGCGCGCCGCGCCACGTCCGGCGCCAGGAAGCTCACATCCTCCAGCACCCGCTCCATGATGGTGTGCAGCCGGCGCGCGCCGATGTTCTCCGTCTGCTCATTCACCTTGAAGGCAAACGCCGCCATCTCGCGCAGCGCCTCGGGCGCAAATTCCAACCGCACGCCCTCCGTCTCAAGCAGCGCAGAGTATTGCTTTGTCAGCGAAGCCTTCGGCTCGGTCAGAATGCGCAGAAAGTCTTCGACGGTCAGAGAATGCAGCTCCACGCGAATCGGAAACCGTCCCTGCAACTCCGGAATCAGGTCGCTGGGCTTCGAAACATGAAACGCGCCCGCCGCGATGAACAGGATGTGATCCGTACGCACCATGCCGTAGCGCGTATTGACTGTTGTACCTTCCACGATGGGCAGAATGTCGCGCTGCACGCCCTCGCGCGAAACATCCGGCCCATGCCCGCCCTCGCGCCCGGCGATTTTATCAATTTCATCCAGGAAAATAATCCCGCTCGACTCGACCTTCTCGACAGCCACGCGGTTCACCTGGTCCATATCGATCAGGCGCCCCTCTTCTTCCTGCACCAGGTAGTCGAACGCGTCGCCCACCTTCATCTTCCGCTTCTTCGAGCCGCCGCCAAAAATATTCGGCAGCATGTCCTTGAGGTTCATCTCCATGTCCTCAAGGTTCTGGTTCGAAATAATGCCGAACTGCGGCGTATTCCGCTCGCGCACGTCCAACTCCACCATCCGCTCGTCAAGCTTGCCCTCGCGGAACTGCTGCCGCATCTTCTCCCGCGACCGCTGATAGCTGTCCGAGCCCGGCAAAGTCAGTTGTCCCTCCTGTGCCGGCGGCGTGGGCGGCGGAGGCGGCAGCAGCACATCGAGCAGCCGCTCCTCGGCGTTCATCTCCGCCTTGTCTTCCACCTCTTCGAGCCGCTCCTCGCGCACCATGTCGATGGCGATCTCCACCAGGTCGCGAATCATCGACTCCACATCGCGTCCCACGTAGCCCACCTCGGTAAATTTCGAAGCCTCGACTTTGAGAAACGGCGAGCCCGTCAGCTTGGCCAGCCGCCGCGCAATCTCCGTCTTGCCCACGCCCGTCGGCCCGATCATAATGATGTTCTTGGGCATGATGTCGTCGGCAATATCAGGCGGAAGCTTTTGCCGGCGCTGGCGGTTGCGCAGCGCAATGGCCACCGCGCGCTTGGCGGCCTTCTGTCCCACAACGTGCTTGTCGAGCTCGGTAACAATCTCGCGCGGCGTCATCTCGTCCAGCGAGAGATCCTGTTCTTCAGCGGATGCAGGTAAATAAATGGCCATTGATATTCCTGGGCAGCACGCGTTTCCGCTAGCCCTTCAACTCCTCAATCGTGATGCGGTCATTGGTATAGATGCAGATCTCGCCGGCAATCTTCATAGCCTTTTCGGCAATCTCGCGCGCGGACAGATCGGTGTTATCCAGCAGCGCCCTGCCCGCGGCCGTCGCATAACTCCCGCCCGACCCGATCGCCGCCAGCGCCTCGTCCGGATCGATTACGTCGCCCGACCCCGAAATCAGAAACGTCTGCCCCTTGTCGGCCACCAGCAGCAGAGCCTCCAGGTTGCGCAGCATCTTGTCCGTGCGCCAGTCCTTGGCCAGCTCCACGGCCGAGCGATTCAGGTTCCCCGCGTATTGCTCCAGCTTGGTCTCGAAGCGCGAAAACAAGCTGAACGCATCCGCCGTCGATCCCGCAAACCCCGCCAGTATCTTGTCCTGGTAAAGCCGTCGTATCTTCTTGGCCGAGTGTTTCAGCACGTGGTCGCCCAGCGTCACCTGTCCGTCGGCGGCCATCACCACGTCGCCGTTGCGGCGGACACAGATTACCGTCGTCGACCGTATCCGATTTCGCGCGCGAAGCTGTTTCCGGGAATCCGGTACCAATGCGGAACTTGTATCTGAAATCAAGCCAATACCTCCGGAAACAGAGCCTCCGGCAGGAGAGGAAACCCTGCAAGATGCAGTCACGAGTATATCGCAGCGATACCCCCTGAACTTCCGTGTCCCCGATGCGGCAAACCCAGGATTCGATCTGCGGTATGCTCTACTTGGGACCCCCGGGATGGTGTCCCGAAGCCGATGACTCTCCGCAGCGTCAATCCGTGGGAGCTCGCCTCAGGCCTCGTCGCCCTCAGCGCCATGAGTGCGGTCGCCTCCTGGCTCATCTTTCGCAAGCGCGCCACGCCCGAGGAACTGGAGCGCGCCCGCCGCCTGTTTCTGGTTCAATCCGGCCGCATCGTCGACGGCATGCTGCTTGATGTGTGCGAAGTGGAAGCAGACGACGGCCGCACCCTCACCATGCTGCTCTTCAACTACCGCAACGGTGGCGTCAACTACGAGTGTTCGCAGGACATTACCGACATGCCTGGTGTCGTCGATCTCACTCAGATCCGCGCCGGCTTCCCCTGCTCGGTCCGCTATCAGCCCGGCAATCCTCAAAACTCCATCGTCGTTGCCGAGCACTGGTCCGGCCTCCGCGTCGGCCTGCCCCAGTTCCCCATCTACGAAGAACCGGAACCCATCGACCTGAGCCACCTGCGGCCGGGGAGGGGATAAGGCGATCTCCGCAAGGGTGGCGTCCTGTCGGGGTGAGGTAATCTCCGGATAGCCAACCGTCCGGGCGGAATCCGCAAGACTGGACCGAGTCGGACCTGGAAACGTGCATCAGCCTGAAGTCAACACCTGAAATAGACCAGTTCTTATCGGTCCAATCGAAGCCGCCGCAGGAGATCCTTAAATCGCGTATCGCTTCGAATCGGGTCGTAGATCGGATCCACTTTGATTTCCACCACCGAATTTGAGCGCTCTGCATACGCTCTCTCGAGCAGTCCGAGAACCCGCTCCTTCTGGCCTGTGGCCGAATAAGCCACCAAGAGCATTGCGTATCGATCTGAACGCGAACCAGCAACCTGCTCGAGTTTGACCAAGGTTTGACGTGCCTCTGCGGCGCGGCCCGAGCGTCCATAGATGGCCGCCTCCCACGTCCACCGCCATGGTTCCGCGCCAGGGTCCTTCCAGCGATTGACCGCGTCGATTGCCTCATCATACCTGCCTAATTGCAAAAACAAAGGAACCATCGTGCCTTGTGCATGGACGTTTGTCGGGTCCAGTTCGAGCACGGAGCGGCATTGCTCGATAGCGTTCTCATATTGGCGCGAATAATACAGGATCGATGCGTGATCGGTGGCGATAATCAACGACAAAGGATCGAGCCGCCGCGCCTGCGAACTCTCTGCAAATGCCTCATCGAATCGCCCTTGCCACGAGAGGAACTCCGCATACCACTGGTGCGCGGTCGCGTATTGCGGGTTAAGTTCAATCGCCCGCCGGAATTCCCTTTCCGATCCTGGCCAGTCGTAGTCGTAATTCTCTTCGATCAGGGCGAGTGAGGCGTGAGCCTCGGCCAGACCCTCGTCGAGTTCGAGTGCTCTCAATGCTGCGGCCCGCGCCTTGGGCATGAGTTCGTTCTGCGGACCCATGTACCATGTGCTCATCAGACTGAACGTGTCCGCCAACCCGGCGTAGGCAGGCGCGAAATTCGAGTCCTTATCGATCGCTTGCTGAAAATAACCGGCTGCCTGCCGGAATCCCTCCACCGTTCTTTTATTCCAGAAATACCGGCCCTTTAGATACAGGTCGTACGCTTCATACGACTTCGTACCTGGCGGGCGTAAAGCGGCTCCCTGCGCAGCCTGGATCCGTCGCCTTCCGTTCAGGCTCAAGTCGATTTCATTGGCAACTTCGCGCGAGATCTCCCCCTGCAGTTCCAGCAGGTGTCCCAGATCGCGATCGTATTCCCGCGCCCAGACGTGGCTCTGGTCTTTGACCTGGATCAGTTGCGCCGTAATTCGAACTCGCTCCGAATCCCGGCGAACGCTGCCCTCGATCACATACTGCACCCCCAATTCCTTCCCGATCTGGGCAAGCGATTCCTGCGAGTGCTTATAGTGCATCACCGAGGTGCGCGCGATTACCCCAATATGAGCCGGATCGAGGTCCCCGAGCTGGCTGATCATCTCTTCCGTCAGCCCGTCGCTGAAATAATCCTGTCCCGGATCGCCAGTGAAGTTCTCGAACGGCAGCACCGCCAGCATGATTTTGGCTTCTGGCTCCGCAGCGCTGCGCCGTGAACGCCACGCCCAAATGGTGAACCCGACGATCAGGGAGAACGCGACCGCGGCAAAGGCGATAACAGCCAGCCTCCGCCCGCTGACGCTTCGCGGGCGCGAAGACGAGGGCGTTTCGAGGATACTTGCCGCATCCGCAGCAGCCACGGGCGCATCCTGCTCCGGCGCCTGATTTGCCGATTCTGTAACCGGAACAAGAAACCGGTAACCCTGTCCTTGTACGGTGAGAATGTAGCGCCGATCGCTGGTCTCGTCCAACGCTTTCCGCACCATGAAGATGGTCTGCGTCAGGTTCGACTCTTCGACGAAGCTGTCCTGCCAGACGGCCTTCATGAGCTCGTCCTTGGTGACGACCCTCCCGGCGTTCTGAACCAACAGGAGCAGGGTGTCGAAGGCCTTTGGGGTCATTGGCGCCGTTGCTCCGGCTCTCTTCAAGATCCGACTCCGCGCGTCGAGGCTGAACTCGCCGAACTGGTACAAGTGGTTGTTCAGACTGGGCATAAGTGGTCTTTTAGAGACTTTGAGAACTTTTGAGCCCCAATTTTTAGGACATTTGAAGGGAATGCGAACTAACTTTTGCCTCGGAATTGGCAGAGCGGCCTAATCGAGGGAGTTGGAGGAATCTTACCACGATTCCAACTCGATCCCCGGAACGACAGCCGCCCTCGATTCCCTTACATGAATGCCAAATTGACTTCTTGCCATGCCTTGGGGCATGGGAGCTCAAGGGGAGGACTGTCGATGCGAAGCCTGGCTCAGTGTTTTTGGGGAATAACGTACCTACGTGAATTGTGGGCCGTCAAACGAAACCAGCGCCTGACGGTCAGCGCAGCTTTGGTTGCAGGCTCGCTGCTCGTTGGGATCGCAGCGGTCAACGGCCAGTTCCCTTATTTCAAGAATTTCATTCCCAACGGAATATTCTTCCCGAACCCAAATGGTGCGTCGGAAACGTACAGCGCGAATGGGGGTGGGATCGATCTGACGGGTCCCTTCTTCCAAAGCATGGGAACGAACGGCCGGACATGCGAAACGTGCCACCAGCCGAGCGACGGAATGTCGATTGCGGCCGCAAATGTCGATCTGCGGTTCCTCCTCACTCAGGGCACGGACCCGATCTTCCGCACGGTGGACGGATCCAATTGCGACCACGACATTGATGTTTCGACTCTGCAGGGGAAGAGGGCCGCATACAGTCTGCTGCTGACGCGCGGGTTAATTCGAATTCCTCTCGCTGTGCCGGCAAACGCTAACTACCAGGTAACGAACGTCAGCAATCCGTATGGATGCAATGAAACGGATACGATTTCCGAATATCGCCGTCCTTTGCCGGCAACGAATGTTCGCTTCTTGAGTGCGGTGATGTTCGATGGACGAGAATCGTCCCCGGCGACGGGCACGACAAAGATTCTCTACAGCAATTACCCTGGCTCGCTCATCAGCGATCTGGAGCATCAATCCCTCGATGCCACCGTCATCCACGCACAGGGAGACGGGACGCGGCCCACACCCACCGAACAGCAGGAGATTGTCAACTTCGAGATGGGCCTGAACACCGCGCAAGTCCTTGGATACGGCACGGGCCCGCTTAACGCCAAAGGGGCAACCGGAGGGCCGCAGGCGCTCCTGGAGCAGCCATTCTTCATCAGCATCAACTCGAGTGTGAACTATCTGCTTCCGCAACTCGAACAGCCAGGCGGGTTGGTTGCGCCTGGAGATGGCCAGTTCACCCCTGCAATCTTCAACACATTTCAAGATTGGGCCGACCTGCCCGCGTGGGACCCGAGAGCGGCGGTTGCGCGCGGCGAGGCGATTTTTAACTCGACGCCGATCAACATTACGGGCGTAGCCGGAATCAACGACGATGTTGCGGCAGGCGGCCTGGTGGCCGGCGGCATTCCCTCGCTCACTGGTACCTGTGGTACGTGTCACGACACTCCGAATGTAGGAAACCACTCCTTCCCGACACCGCTGAACATTGGCACCGGCGATCCGAATCCATCGAACACCTCCACGAATCTGGGGGGACTGGACCTCAGCTATTTGCCGACGATCACGGTATGCAAAACCGATCCGGGAACGGGGCTGCCGACATCCAATTGCAAAACAACGACGGATTTGGGCCAGGCATTGATCGATGGCAACTTCGATCATGTCGGCAAGATCAAGGGGCCAATCCTGCGCGGGCTCTCGGCACGTGCCCCGTATTTCCACAATGGCTCTGCGCGAACATTGCTGGACGCCGTCAAGTTTTATGAAACGCGGTTCGGGTTGACGCTGACGTCTCAGCAGGAGTCGGACCTTGTCGCGTTCCTGGGCTCTCTCTGACACACGGGTTTTCTTCTATCGAAACACCAAGGGGCCGCAAGCAACGGCCGCCTGAGCTACAACCTTATGGAATCCTCATGTCTAGGCTATGGGCGATCACGATGAGCGCAACATAGCCGAGGCACGTTTCGAGCGTTTCGCACGGAGATTCTGGGGTTCCGGGTGTATTACCGGCTTCCGTCAGTCACTATTCGAATAACAACTCTGCCTGATCCGGCGCGTTGCGTCTTATACCCACCCCCGGTATACTATTGTCATGCATGTCCACGCAGCGCCCTCCACACCCGGCGCCGGCAGAACCAAATCCGTTCTTCGCTTTTCGCTCGTGGCCACGCTTGCCTATGTTGTCGTCACCTTTGTCGCCGGCCTCCGCGCCCACTCTCTCGCGCTGCTCTCTGAATCCGGACACAACGCCTCCGACTTCCTCGCCCTCCTGCTCAGCTTCGCTGCCGTCTACTTCCAGACGCGCCCTGCGAGCCACTCCAAGACCTTCGGCTACCAGCGCGCCGGCGTCCTCGCGGCCTTCATCAACGCGGCCACCCTCATCGTCATCTCCATCTGGATCGGAATTGAAGCTGTCCATCGTCTCTCGGCACCCGTCGCCGTTCAGCCGCGGATCATGATGATCGTCGCCGCCGCCGGCGTCATCATGAACGGCGTCATCGCCGCCCTGCTCTGGGGCGTAGCCCGCGACGTCAACATGCGCTCCGCCTTCCTCCACATGGCCGGCGACACGCTCTCCACAGCCGCCGTCATTGCCGGAGGCGCGGGCATTCTCTATACCGGTCGAAACTGGATAGACCCCGTCCTTTCGCTGCTCATCGCCGCGCTCATCCTCTGGTCAAGCGTAGGCATCGTCCGCGAGACCCTCAACATCCTGCTTGAAGGCACCCCGCGCGACTGCTCCGTGCCCAAAATCCGCGCCGGCATGGAGGCTGTCGAGGGCGTCATCAACGTCCACGACCTCCACATCTGGAGCCTCGGCTCGCAGTCCCGCGCCCTCGCCTGCCACGTGTGCATCGCCGACATTCCGCCCTCGGAAAGCGCCTGCATCCTGGAAAAGCTCAACCATGTTCTGAAAGAGCACTTCCAGATCGCGCACACCACCATCCAGTTCGAGCACATCGGCTGCGGCGAGCTCGAAGGCTGCGTTGTGCCCATTGAAGAAATGGCCGGCCCCGCGGGCGAGCACGGGCATTCCCACTAAGCCGGAAGGGGACTCCTCGCGAAAATCGCCGCGAGAGCTGCCGATGCTTCGTGCCCCCATCCTTGCGAGTTTTTGCTGTCGCAAGGGTGGGTGACCACGAACCCTGTATCGGATGTTTCGGAAAGACCGGGGGCTCCTACTGCTGCCGCTGCGAAGCCAGAAGCTGCTCAAACGCCGGAAGGCCCTTGAGTCCCGCGAACTCGCTGTCCGCCGCAATCTTCTTGGGGCTGGTGAACCCCTCGTTCAGCGCCATGCGCAGGTAATCGATCGCGCAATCGTTCATTCCGGCACGCACGCACCCCTTGGCCATGTAGTAGTTCATCGCCCCGCGCTCCTCTGAAGAGGCAGGGTTCTGCACCCGCGGACTCGTGCTGTTCCTGAAAATGTTCGGATCCAGTTCCAGCGCCGTCTTATAAACTTCCCAGCCCTTCTTGTATTTGCGCTGGGACAGCAGATTGGTCCCCAGATTCTTGTAAATCAACGCCGACTTCGGATCAGACTTCAGCGCCTTGCGGTACATCCGCTCCGCATTGTTATATTCCTTCTCCGAGTCGTAGATCGTTCCCAGGTTGTTCATCACCTGCGCGCTCTTTGGATTCAGCTTGAGCGATGTCTCGTAACAGCGCGATGCGCTCTCCGGGTTGAACATCAGCTGGTAGGCGATGCCAAGTTTATTCCAGATTTCTGCCGAGCGCGGAGCCTTCTTGTACGCCTCGATGGCTGCCTGAAAGCGCTGTTGCGCCATCATCGAATCGCCCAACTCCTCCGGCGTGGCGGAAGGAGAAGAAACGGCCGCAACCGGCCTGGGTTGCGTAGCAACCGCAACAGCCTGGCTGGGAGTCGATGCGGGAGCCTGGGTCGCGTCCGCGGGCGGCGTGTGGAGCGGAGCTGGAACCGGAGCCGGAGTGGAACTCTGTGCCGGAGCCTGCGTCGCGCTCTGGACGGCAGACTGAGTTATGGTTTGTGCAGCACTCTCGCTGAACAAGGCAGGGACTGCGAAGGCAGGAACTGCGAAGGCGGGGACTGCGAAGGCGAGGGCTGCGGCCACTGCGACCACCGGCAGCCAACCATGCCGATCGGACCTGTACATATTCCCTCCTTCCAGAAGAAACAGAGCGAGAGAAGAAACAGAGCGACCAAAAGATACAATCGCTCACCAGCATTTTGACATCACATATTAGACCACCGAACGGGCTCCGCGCGTTGTCCAATATTGGGCAATTTCCGCGTGGTCGGGCAAAATGGGAAAAAGTGGTCGGTTTGGGATTAGACTCTTTTCAAATCAGGAGACTATACCGTGAGTGCAACCAGAGAATGTAGTTCGCTAACCGAACTGGGGGCCCGATTCATGGCCACGCGGCGTCGCACCCTGGCGCTCTGCGAACCGTTAACGCCTGAAGACATGATGGTTCAGTCCTGCCCTGAGGGTTCTCCCGTCAAGTGGCACCTGGCCCACACTGCCTGGTTCTTTGAGTCCTTCATTCTGCGCGAGTTCCTCCCCGGCTATCGTCTCTTCAACAAGGATTTTTCCTGGCTCTTCAACAGCTATTACCAAAGTTTTGCCGCCTTCCCTGAAAAGCGCATCCGCGCCTCGTTTTCGCGCCCCGGCAGCGACGAAATTCTGCGCTATCGCCAGCACGTCGACCAGGGCATCGAGCGCCTGCTGGAGCGCCTGCAGAACGAAGAACCCAGCCACGAGGCGCTGCAACGCATCGAGCTCGGCGTGAACCACGAAGAGCAACACCAGGAGCTGCTGCTCACCGACATTCTCCACGCCTTCTTCACCAACCCCCTGCGCCCCGCCTATCGGCCCTCTGCTTCGAAAATGAGCGACCCTGAGCGTGCGCTGTGCCTGCCCAGCAGTCTCGAATTTGAAACCTGGGAACGCACCGACCAGGAAGCCGCCCAGCCTTGTAGCGGCTCAAGCTTCGGAGCCGTCCCAGCATTCAGGGTCCACAAATTCCCCGGCGGCCTTTGCGAAGCCGGCCACAGCGGTCCCGGCTTCTGCTTCGACAATGAGCGGGCGCGCCACCGTGTGTGGCTCGATCCGTACCAGGTCGCCACCCGCCTCGTCACGTGCGCGGAGTTTGCCGCCTTCATGGCCGATGGTGGATACAGGCGCCCCGAGCTGTGGCTCTCACCCGGTTGGGACGCGGTTCAGGCCAATGCCTGGCGTGCGCCCCTCTACTGGACCGAATTGAGCGGCGCCTGGAGCATCTTCACCCTCCGCGGCGAGCTTCCCCTCGCCAGCCTGGAGAACATCCCCGTCAGCCATGTCAGCTATTTCGAGGCCGACGCCTATGCCCGCTGGGCCAGACGCCGCCTGCTCACCGAATTCGAGTGGGAGGCCGCAGCCGACGCCCAACCCGCCACCGGCAACCTTCTCGATTCAGGCCGTCTCCTTCCCGCGCCCGGAACGGAAGTCCTTCAAAGCCAGGATCCAACCGAGTCCTCGGAGAGCCCCAACCAGTTTTTCGGCGATTGCTGGGAGTGGACCGCCAGCGCCTATCTCCCCTATCCCGGCTTCAAACCCCTGCCCGGCTCCCTCGGCGAATACAACGGCAAGTTCATGAGCGGCCAGATGGTTCTTCGCGGCGGCTCCTGCATCACCCCCGCCGCCCACATCCGTGCCAGCTACCGGAATTTCTTCCCGCCCGAAACCCGCTGGCAGTTCTCCGGAATCCGATTGGCCTCATGACGCGTTATTATTTCCAGGCGGTTCAACGCACTTCAACAGAGATATCCAACGAATTTTCAAGGACCTGCGAAACCAGCACTCCTGCCCGCGCATCAAAGAGGCCCCATGACTGCGTTCGCTCTTTCCCAGCCGACTGTCCGCCTTGAAACACCCGTAGCGTCAGCCGTCCGCGAGGGCCTCGCGGCTCATCCCCGGCGCCTCCCCTCCTGGCTTTTTTACGACGCCGACGGCTCCCGCCTTTTCGACCAGATCACCCGCCTGCCCGAGTACTACCTCACGCGCACCGAGAGGGATATCTTCTCCGCCCACGCCGACTCCATCATTGCCCAAGCTGCGGGGGCCCAGGCCGCCGGGCAGACCGAAATCAAGCCGGCCCGCCTGCGCATCGCCGAACTCGGCGCCGGCTCCGCCGACAAGACGCGCCTGCTTCTGAAAGCCGCCGCCGGCCGCCAGGGAACCCTCCTCTATGAGCCCGTCGACGTTTCCGCCACGGCTCTTGAGGCGGCCCACGCCCGCATCGAGCGCGAAATTCCCGGCGTCCGCGTCGCTCCACTGGTGACCGATTACACGGAAGGCCTCTACCTCTCGCCCGCGCACCCCGGCGAGCGCCGCATGGTCCTCTACATCGGCTCCAGCATCGGCAACTTCGAGCCGCACCAGGCTGCCCAGCTTCTTGAGGGCATTCGCGCCGCCCTCGAGCCCGGCGACTCGCTGCTGCTCGGCGTCGATCTCCGCAAGGATGAGCGCATCCTGCTCGCCGCCTACGACGATGCCGCCGGCATCACCGCCCGCTTCAACCTGAACCTGCTCGCCCGTCTCAACCGCGAACTGGCCGCGGACTTCGACCTCGAAACCTTTGCCCACCGCGCCGTCTGGAACACTACGGAGTCCCGCATGGAAATGCACCTTGAGAGCCTCGTCGCCCAGCCCGTCCAGCTCTCCTTGCTCGATCTGGAAATAAGATTCGCCGCAGGCGAGCGCATCCACACCGAGAACAGCTACAAATACGCGCCGGGGCAAGTCGAATCCATGCTGCAGAAAGCCGGATTCACCGCCGAATCCACCTGGACCGACGAGCGCAATTGGTTTGCCGTTTGTCTCGCCCGCGTGGAGTAGCGGTCAGCAAT
>DATKGE010000252.1:0-8540 GCA_035510955.1 Occallatibacter sp.
ATTTCCCAATATGCGATACATCGCAGCTCGGACTAATTCATAAAAGCACGTGATTTGCGTGAATAACTCATTTGCGCAAAGAAGTTACAAAAAAGTGACAATGCAATTACAAGTAAATGGTTACAGGGCGATGACATTCTCGTTTACGATCACGTCTCAGGTAGTAAGAAAAAACAGTTGTTCAATCCCATTTTCAATATTCTTTGGAGGAATTAAGTGACGGTCTTCAAACGAGTGCTTCTTACTTGGCTCATTGTCGTGGTCGGCATCGGCACTGGCCTCGGTCAAACTTCAAACGGCACAATCATCGGCACGGTAACTGACTCAAGCGGCGCGGCTCTTGTGGGCGCAACTATTACAGTCGTCTCCAAGGAAACTGGCGCAGAGCGCAAAATGATAAGCGGCGCGGAAGGAGCCTATCGCATCGAATCTCTGCTCCCTGGTACTTATAACGTCACTGGTACTGCTAAAGGATTTGCCCCAACCAACGTGGAAGGTGTGATAGTTCCTTCCTCATCTATCGTTACGGCCTCCTTGCAAATGAAGGTGGGCAGCACCGCAGACGAGGTGGAAGTCTCTGCCGACAATACTTTGATCAATACCGATAACGGACAGCTCAGCGGCACCATCGATGAGCAAGAGGTGCAAAACCTCCCCATCAATAGCCAAAGCCCCTACGAGCTCGCCTTGACCCTCCCCGGCGTTACCAGCCCTCCCGGATATTACAGTTTCACGAACGGTGTTGGCTTTGGTGTCGGCGGTGGCCGTCCCCGCTCCAACGACTTCCTGATTGAAGGTCAAGACAACAACGATGCCGGCATCACGGGCCAGGGTCTCCAACCGGACAATATCGAAGCGGACAAGGAAGTCACCATTCTTGAGAACTCCTACACCGCTGAATACGGCCACGGCGGCGGTTCGGTTTCAAACCTCATTTTCAAGAGCGGAACCAACAAATTTCACGGCT
Source organism: Occallatibacter sp. (assembly GCA_035510955.1). Lineage (GTDB taxonomy): Bacteria > Acidobacteriota > Terriglobia > Terriglobales > Acidobacteriaceae > Telmatobacter. The sequence continues at coordinate 968 of DATKGE010000252.1, forward strand.
CCGTGTATGAGCGTGCTCAGAACTCCTCGCTGGATACAGTAGATAAGGCAGACCACTTCTTCGGCAGCACACCAACTCTCTCTCGAGAAAACCAACCGGGGTTCACTTTCGGCGGACCCATCAAGCGCGACAAGATTTTCTTCTTCGGCTCGTACGCGCTTGACAACTACCGCGCCACCGCAAATCTTTCGGCGCTCGGCATTCCTACCGCCGCCGGTCTTGCAACGCTGCAAGCTCAGCCCCAGACTCCTCAGTTGCACAATCTCCTCACCGCCTATGGTCCATTGGTCGGCGTCGTCAATCCCCTCGATCCGCAACCCTCCATTGCACTGGGACCCGACCCGGTGACCGGTCAAGATCGGGGCACTGTCGAAGTCGGGCTGGTTCGCCGCAACCTGGGCGCATCAACAAACTCTCCTGAGATCGATCTGAAGGGCGACTATCTCGTCAGCCGAAAAGACACTCTCAGCCTGCACCTGATCCGAAACAGCTTTATTGCCCCAATTGACGTGTTCAATTCACCGGCCCAGTTGCCTGGCTTCGATTCTGACCAGAGCGGTATCTCCTACAACTCGGGCATTGTCGAGACCCACGTCTTCAGTCCTAAAGTGGTGAACGATTTCCGTGTCTCCTACGGGCGCATCGGCTTCACCTTCGGCCTGCCCGGCGCCACTCTGGCAAATCCGCTTTACACGGCGCCTCTAGTCAGCATCACCAATCTCAATGGCTATGGGATTCCCGGCGGCATTCCCCAGGGACGCTTCCACGACACGTACCAGGCCCAGGACTCCGTGAGTTGGACCCTCGGCAAGCACTTTTTGAAGATCGGAGCGGATATCTCAGACATCAAGGTCGAGGATCAGGTCCCCTTCAACTTCTACGGCGCCATCAGCTACAACGACGACACGACCCCAAGCCTCGTCAACGGTCAAAAAGTGACCTACACTGGCTTGGCCAACCTGATCGACGATTTCAGCGGCCCCACCAGCACTGTAACCCAGGATTTCGGCAGCCCCACGAGCCGTCCCCAGCTGATCTCCCAGAACTACTTTGTGCAGGACACCTACCGTGTGCTGCCAAACCTGAGCCTGGATTTCGGAATGCGCTACGAGTATAACGGCGCTCCGTTCAACGCCCCCGGAACCCCCTACCCTGCTATCTCCCTCAACAACCTGGCCTGTAACCCACTTGTTGCCGGTTCCAATTGCTCGACCCAGGAGCAGTCGGACTTCACCGAGTGGGGGCCGCGCCTGGGCATCGTATACAGCCCCACCCTGTTTGGCCAACACAAGACCGTATTCCGCCTCGGCTACGGCGTCTTCTATGATGTGCTGTTCACCAACATCATCGATAACATTCAGGCAACCTTTCCCAATGCAGCGGCTGACCAGGTTAATGCCAACGGCACCCTTCCCCGCGGCACTCCAGGCTGGGCTGAACAGTTCGCAACTCTCAACCATACGCCTAACCCCGCGGGCACCTCGGAACCCATCATCAACAACCTGCAACTGCCGCGCACGTCCCACTGGAACGTCAACGTCGAGCAGGAACTGCCCTGGTCCAGCTCTTTGAGTGTCAGCTATGTTGGCGAACTCGGCACTAAACTCTTTGCCAATGAAGTCCCGAATCAGTTCGTCAACGATTATCTCAGTGGTGCTCGCGTGCTCCCCGGGCAAGGGGAAATCGAAGTGCGGGACAACTCTGGATCATCCAATTACAACGGACTTTGGACGGAATTCGATCACAAATTCAACCACAGCTTCCTCTTCCGCGCCTCCTACACATTCGCTCGTTCCCTGGACGATTCGTCCGAGGTATTCAGCGGCGGCAGCGAGTCCAGCTTGTCCACTGTCCGCTATCCGGCTCCGCGCAAAGCGACCGAATACGGTCTTTCCGCCTATGACCATCGCCAGCGTCTGGCGCTGACCTATGTCTATAGCCCTGCAGTCTGGCACGCCCAAGGCGCGATGAAGCTCGCCGGCGATGTGGTCAATCACTGGCAAATTGCAGGCATCACCCAGTTTCAGTCCGGTAGCCCGGAGAATGTAGAAGTCGGCTTCGACGTGAATGGAGACGGCATCACCAACGATCGCCCGGTGGTCTCCAATGGCAAGGCTCCGCTGAGCACCTACGCCGTGGATGATTCCTGGTTCAACGGGCCCGGTACTTCGACCGGGACACTCTGCTCCGGCCCGTCATTCTTCTACACCAACAATCCGTGCCAACCCGTGGCAGCCTCCTCTGTTCACTGGGCTGTCCCGGCGATCGGAACCCAGGCTCTCAATCAAGTAGGACGCAACAGCCTGATTGGTCCCGGCTTCCAGCAATGGGATATGAACATCTCGCGCACCATTCCATTGCACGAAGGCTTCAACCTCGACCTGAAGGGTGAGTTCTTCAACATCTTCAACCACGGCGAAGGCGCAGTCGAAAACACGACGCTTGGCACCGGTATCGTGTCTGATCAATTCGAAAGCAACGGTGTCAACAACTTTGCCAACCTGGCGCCGACCGTCACCGGCCATCGCCACGTTCGCATCTTCATCAAATTCAGCTTCTAACCGCAACCCGTTCGAGTTTCCGGGAGCAAAGGTTCGCTCCCGGAAACCAAGAACGGATCGTAAAGACAATCCCAGACGGCGCCTAAACCGAAATTCTATGCGAGCTCGCACCGAAGCTCGGACCCATGGGGCGACAGTTGATAAAACGTGTCTAAGAAGTACATCCGGCATATTAGACCCTTCGCATCAAATGGTCTTTTGAACTATTTGCGCCAAACCCTAAGGACTGTGGCCTGTCATCTAATTCCCCGCGCGCAGCGCCGAGAATTGAATGACAGGCCCTAGCTCTTGCTTCCAGTCTGGCCAGAGACTGTTGGCTCGAGTGCAGTCGGGTCTTTTCCGGAAGAATTCATCGGTTGCCGGTTACCCCGCAGGCAGTTCTCGCGTCTCATTGAAAAGTAGTCATAGGAGGATTGATTGGATAAGTTTGCAATATTGGCGTTGCTCGAAGCCCGTCCGGGGAAAGAGCAAGAGGTCGAGCATTTCTTGAAATCGGCACAGCCGCAGGCGGCGCAGGAGGCTGCAACGACCACTTGGTATGCAGTCAAGCTGGGGCCGGCGAAATTCGGCATTTTCGATACCTTCCAAACGGAGGAAGGCAGGACGGCTCATGTGACGGGGGAAATTGCCAAGGCGTTGTTTGCCAGAGCGGAGGAGTTATTCGCTACCCCTCCGCGGGTGGAAATGCTGGAAATCCTGGCGGCAAAGGCTCCGCAGGCTTAACTACCGCCGGGCATTACGACAGACCGTTTGGCAACTGGACGATTCTCCATAACGATGCCCTCGAAACGAGCGCAGACCGTCCATGAATATTGAGCCGCAACCGCGCCGGGGGCCTAAACCTCCCGGCGTGCTTTTTGCGTCTTAGCCGCCCGTGGCGTTCAATGCGACCGAGCGTTGCTTCAGGAGCTTCTCAATTTAGATACGAGACAATCAGACAATAAAGGCGATTGGCAGATGTTTTGGAGATCTGAAGCGGTTCAGAGGATCCTAGCGGCTATAGTGCTTCGTTTCCGGAACACCATTTGCTTCCACTCTCCGACGTGTTCAGTAGATTTTGATCAAAATAAATGAGTTATTAGCCGAACTACATCGCATTCCCACTTTTTGGGCAGGCGGCGGGTCAGCGTTGAAAATGAAGACGGCCATGTAACTGATTACAGATGGCTTATGCGCCGATGCGAGCTTCACCTTTTATGTATTTGGGCGGCAAATATAAGATTCGGTTCTCATGTCGATTCGGCCACACCCCGTTCGACGTATCAGCAGAGAGCCAGTACGATAGCGAGCAACAGCGATCCAACTGCGCTCTCCATCTGAGTTCACTGGTTAGCCAACAAAAAGCTAAACCCGAAAACAAGCCACCTAACCATCGCTCAACCCAAAGGAGATTTCGCAATGCGATTCATGGTCATCATCAAATCAACCCCAGAGTCAGAAAAAGAAGGCGCTGGCCGCGATCCACAGTTCTTGGCCGATATGGGCAAGTACAACGAAGAGCTCATCAAGGCTGGCGTCGTGCTCGCCATGGACGGCCTCCATCCCAGTTCCAAAGGCGCACGCGTCAAATTCTCCGGCAAGAATCGCACCGTCACCGACGGCCCCTTCACCGAGGCCAAGGAACTGGTCGCCGGCTTCTGGCTCTGGAAGGTCAAGTCCCTTGAAGAGGCCATCGAGTGGGCCAAGCGTGGCCCCAGCTGCGGCACCGGCGACTACGAAGTCGAAGTCCGCCAGGTCTTTGAGATGGAAGACTTCGCACCCATTCTGAGCGAAGAGCAAATCCAGTACAAAATAGCGAAACGGGCCGAGCTGCCAAATCAGACCGCCAACAAATAGCCGCACCTGCATCCATGAATCGAAATCTGGTGTGAGGGCGCTCCGTTCCTTCGCGTTCCTGGCGGAGGGCTGGAGTCGGAAATGCCGGCGCCAAGTGGGTCTGATCACGGGTTTACGACAAAATCAAATGGCACGCGCAGCATCGCCGCCCAGCCTTCGCAAAAAACGCGAAGGATGGGGCACCCGGCAACGATGAGCAAAGCGAGAGTGAGGGTTATATGACAAGTCGACGTGAACTGATCAGACTGGGCATTGGCCAGGGCATCGGACTGATGGCCGCAACTGCCGTCGCCCGTTCGTCCGTGGCCCAGCCTGTTGTGGGGCAGGCCAGGTTCGTTGCATCTCCGGTAGACCCGATGCAGCTCGTTAACCCTCAATTTCGCGCCCCCTTGCAGTCGATGCCAGATTTACCCTCCATGGAGTGGACGACCGCAATCCTGCCACAGTTCCGAGAGGGATCGAAGGCGCTTGCCCGGCCACTTCTGCCCGCTCCGGCAGTTGTCAAACGAATGATTCCTGGACCAAAAGGCGCGCCCGAAGTCCCGCTGTATATGACGGGTGCTACAGCCGGAGCTTCCAAGCCGGTGGTGCTGCATATCCACGGTGGCGGATTTATCGCAGGATCTGCGGCCGATAGTCGGCGCGACATTCAAGAGTTGGCGGCGAATCACGATTGTGTAGCCATCACCGTGGATTACCGCCTTGCGCCGGAAACCCCCTTCCCGGGTTCGCTGGAAGACAACTACGCGGCCCTGCTTTGGATGTATTCCAATGCGGCGGAACTGGGGATCGACCGTAGCCGGATCGCGATCAAGGGCGAGAGCGCCGGCGGAACACATGCCGCAGCCTTAGCCATCGCAGCGCGCGACAGAGGAGAAGTTCCGCTCTGCCTCCAGGTATTGATCTATCCCAGTCTGGATGACCGCACAGGTTCGACCACGCCAGTACCGCCGTATATCGGACATTACATTTGGACTGCTGCAGCCAATCGATTCGCCTGGACGTCGCTTCTGGGCAAACCGGCTGGGGCGACGCAGCCGCCGGCTGGTTCTGTTCCGGCACGGGTCGAGAATCTTGCCGGGCTGCCTGCTGCATGGATTGGTGTGGGATCCGTCGATCTATTCGCGAACGAGGACGTGGAGTATGGGCGCCGGCTTCTGCAGGCGGGTGTGTCCACGGAGCTGCAGCTTGTCCCTGGCGGGTATCACGGGTTCGACCTTTTTGTGCCGCAGGCCCCGCTATCCGTTGCCTTTACTGAAGGATGGAATTCGGCTCTTAGTCGCGCTTTCGCTGCGCGGACATGACGCCCGTTTCTCCCCAACCCAAGCAACTGAGCGGCAGGGTCAACACTGCGGGCGATGCCGGCCTGACAGGCAAGATCAATTAGAACTCGAAAGGAACTTGAGTATGAGAAAAATCAATATGGCTGAATTTGTCTTCCCTGATGGCGTCATTGAGACCCCAGGCGGGCCAGGGGAAGATACAAGTGGCGGTTTCGCGTATGGCGGGTGGATCCGCCGTGTCCTGTATTCAAGGAATCGAGTAGCGTAGCCAACAAATAGCTAAACCCGAAAACAAGCCACCCAACCATCGCTCAACCCAAAGGAGATTTCGCAATGCGATTCATGGTCATCGTCAAATCAACCCCGGAGGCAGAAAAAGAATGCGCCCTCCCCAATCCACAGCTCTTGCTCGAGATGGGCAAGTACAACGAAGAGCTCAGTAAGGCTGGCGTCCTGCTCGCGCTCGACGGCCTCCAGCCCACCTCCAAAGGCGCGCGCGTCAAATTCTCCGGCAAGTCTCGTACCGTCATCGACGGCCCCTTCACCGAGGCCAAGGAGCTCATAGCAGGCTTCTCGATCTTGCAGGTCAAGTCCCTCGAAGAGGCCATCGAGTGGGTCAAGCGTGCCCCCAACTGCAGCCCCGGCGTCGACTCCGAAGTCGAAATTCGCCAGGTCTTTGAGATGGAAGACTTCGCACCCATCCTGTCCGATGAGCAGATCCAGCACAAAATAGCGAAACGGGCTGAGCTGCCGAATCAGACCGCCAACAAATAGCCGCACTTGCATCCATGGATCGAAATCTGGTGTGATCGGTAGCAGTGTCCGCTCCCGATCCACATCAGGCCCTGCACCGCACCATCGAAGCCGTCTGGCGCATCGAGTCCGCGCGCGTCATCGCCGGACTCACACGCCTCACCCGCGACGTCGGCCTCGCCGAAGACCTCGCGCAAGTGGCACTCGTCGCCGCACTCGAACAGTGGCCGCAATCCGGAGTCCCCGATAATCCCGCGGCATGGCTCACCGCAACCGCCAAACGCCGAGGGATCGATCTCTTCCGCCGCAACGCCGTCGCCGAGCGCAAACACGAAGAGCTCGCCCGCGAACTCGAAGCCCTCGAACAAACCTCGCCCGACCTCGACTCCACTCTCGACAACGCCATCAGCGACGACCTCCTCCGCCTCGTCTTCATCGCCTGCCATCCCATCCTCCCCACCGAGTCCCGCGCAGCCCTCACCCTCCGTCTCCTCGGCGGCCTCACCACCGACGAGATCGCCCGCGCCTTCCTCACCCCCGAATCCACCATCGCCCAGCGCATCGTCCGCGCCAAACGCACCCTCACCGACAAGCACATCCCCTTCGAGGTCCCCCGCGGCCCCGAGCTTGCCGCCCGCCTCTCCTCAGTCCTCGAAGTCATCTACCTCATCTTCAACGAGGGCTACTCCGCCACCGCCGGTGACGACCTCATGCGCCCCACTCTCTGCGAAGATGCCCTCCGCCTCGGCCGCATCCTCGCCGAACTCACTTCCACCGAACCAGAAGTCCACGCCCTGGTCGCCCTCATGGAGATCCAGGCCTCCCGCACCCGCGCCCGCGTCACCTCCACCGGCGAACCAGTCTTACTCTTCGATCAAAACCGCACCCAATGGGATCAACTCCTGATCCATCGCGGACTAACCGCAATCGAACGCGCTCATAAAATCAGCCCCATCCGCGGCCCCTATCTCCTGCAAGCCGAAATCGCCGCCTGCCACGCCCGCGCCCGCAACCCCGAAGAGACCGACTGGCCCCGCATCGTATCCCTTTACACCGAACTGGCCCACCTGACCCCATCCCCGGTCATCGAGCTCAACCGAGCCATAGCCGTCTCCATGGTCCACGGCCCTCAGGTCGCCC
>DATKGE010000253.1:0-14624 GCA_035510955.1 Occallatibacter sp.
GACGTGGCCGGCGAGTTCATTTACACCGCCTCGCTGCTCATCCACATCAAGAGCCGGATGCTGCTGCCCCGCGCCGGAGCCGGCCCGGAAGAAACTGCCGAAGACCCGCGCCGCGAGCTAGTTGAGCGCCTCCTGGAACACGAGCGCTTCAAAAACGCCGCGCAGATGCTGCAGCAGAAACAGATGCTCGAAGCCGCCACCTGGACCAATCCCGGCTTTCGCGAGTTCCAGGACGATGTGGAAGCCGAGCCGGAGATCGCCGCCGACACCGTCGACCTGGTGCGCATCTTCCGCGACATTCTGGACCGCGCCCGCAACCGCCCGGTCCTGGACGTGGAAGAGGACGCAGTCACCGTGGGCCAGATGATCCGCTTCCTGGGCCGGCGCCTGACCATGGAGGACAAGCCCGTCTCGCTCAGCCGTCTATTGAGCCACACTCATTCGCAGCGCGCCCTGATCGCCACCTTTCTGGCGCTGCTGGAACTGGTCCGCCTGCAGGCCATCCTGCTCCGCCAGGACCGAGCATTCAGCGACATCTTCATCAAGAAGCACACCGGCTTCGACGCGGTGATGAACGAGGGCCTGGCCGGCGCGCGCGACGACTGGCGGTAGGGAGTCTACTGTTATAACTTATGTTATACTTCAGCCATCGAGGAGGACCCTCATGGCCACGACTACCAAGATCATTGCGATCGGCAACTCCGCCGGCATCATTCTGCCCAAGGAAACACTGGCACGCTTGAATGTCGGAAAAGGCGACACGATCTGCCTCTCCGAGACCCCGTTCGGCGCGCATCTGACCCCCTACGACGACGAGTTCATGCGCAAGCTGGAAGCCAGTGAGCGGGTCATGCGGAAATACCGCGACGCGCTTCGGAAGCTGGCTGAGTAATGCAGGAACCCCTGTGGATGAACGCCGCCGACGCGGTCATTGCGCACGACCTCGAACTTGCTGCGCATGGAGGCTCGGCGGGTATTCGGGACGCAGGACTGCTTGAGTCGGCTTTGGCCAGACCGAAAAACATCTGGGCATACGCTGAGTCGACTCCGCCTCTCACTACACTCGCCGCCGCTTATGCCTTTGGTATTTCTTCGAACCATGCGTTCGTGGACGGCAACAAGCGGACGGCGTTGGTGGTCTCATTTGCGTTCCTCGATGTGAACGGCCTTGAAGTAACAGCCAGCCAGGAAGATGCATATCTCACGATTCTTGCCTTGGCCTCAGGTGAAATCTCAGAGCCGGAGCTGGCCCTCTGGTTCGCCGAACATACAGCTTCCATGTAGCGGCGCCGCCACACATTACCTTCCGCCCCCAAAAAGCCCGGCCGCTCGGTAATTCCTGAAGGTCGCGCAACTTCCTGCCGATATACGCCTCAAGAAGGTCCGCATGTCGACTGAAACTGCTCCGGTCAAGGTCACTCTGCCTGTCTCGCCAAAATGGGCGGGCGAAATGCGCTATGTCGCGCGCCAGCCAATCATGAACTTGCGCGGCCACGTGCATGGATATGAATTGCTCTTCCGTAACGCACCCGACGTGGTCTCCTGTCAGGGCCTGGATGCGGCCGCCCGCACCATGCTGGACAACGCGGTGATCTTTGGCCTGGAGTGGATGACCAACGGGCTGCCGGCTTTCGTGAATTGCACGGCTGAGGTGCTGGCCGAAGATCTGGTGCTCGTTCTCGCGCCGCAGCTGTCGGTCCTGACGATTCCCGGGAACCTGGAATTGACGCCCCCGCTCCTGGAATGCTGCCGCAAGTTGAAGTCCCGCGGTTTCCGCCTCGCGCTGGACGACTTTACCTGGAAGCCGAATCTGCGCCCGCTGGCGGCAATTGCCGACTACATCCGCCTGGATTTCACCCGCTTCGGCGTGGCTGAGCGACAGTATCTGCGCAGCCTGGACGGCGCCTCACCGGCGATGGTCGCCAAGCGGGTCGAAACGCAGGAGGACTACCAGCAAACCTGCGCCGAGGGCTTCACGCTCTTCCAGGGCAGCTACTTCTGCCACCCGGTCCTGCTCAAGAAGCGCAAGGTGCCGGCCAACCGGATGCTGCACTTCGAGATTGTGCGCATGCTCTACCACGATCCCATCGACATTCATCAGGTGAGCCGGCTGGTGCTGCGCGACGCCTCGCTGACCTACCGGCTGCTGCGCCTCGTGAATTCTCCGATCTACGCCATCTACCAGGAGGTCCGCAGCATTGAAGCGGCCATCCTTGCCATGGGCGAGAATGCCTTTCGCCGCATCGTCACTCTTGCCGTGCTGAGCGAACTCAACGGAGAGGAGCCGCCGGAGCTTCTGCACATGGCGCTTCTGCGCGCCCGCTTCTGCGAACTGGCCGCCGCAACCTGCGCACTGGACGCTGCCGAACAATACCTGCTGGGCATGCTCAGCCTTTTGCCGGCCATGCTGCGGCTGCCCATGGAGGAGCTCACGCCGTCGCTGCCGCTGCGCGCCGAAATCTGCGAAGCGTTGCAGGGCACGCTGAACCCCGAACGCAGCCTGCTGGCCTGGCTCGAATGCCACGAACAGGGCGATTGGCAGACCTGCGACCTGATTGCGAAAGCCAACGGATTGAGCCGCGTGCAGTTGATGCAGTGCTATGCCGAAAGCGTCGTCTGGTCGGAGGCTGCGCTCCGCACCAGAGCCTGATACGCCGGATGCTCGCCGGCGCTCATCCGTAAACCGCCAAAATCGCTCTTTATCCCTGCGAATTCATCGCCCTTTCATACGCTTGCTATATCCATGGATGGTCCGGCGTTTGCTCCCCCGCGCGACGTCAGGCCGAAATCGATCCTTTCCCGTGGAGCAAGACCATGTCTGAAATGGCAACAGCCGTCTCTGCCCGCCCACCGGCCGCAGATCTACTCGACAAGAAAATGAAGAAATCCCACGCCATGATCAGCACTGGCGTGGTGCTGGCAGCGCTGGTTGTCGGCATCGGCTTCATCGGCTTCCACATCGCGCAGGACTTCACCGGGGTAACGCTGGGCAGCATCTGGCCTTATGGCTTGCTGATTCTTGCGCTGGCGATCGCGCTTGGCTTCGAGTTCGTAAACGGTTTCCACGATACGGCCAACGCCGTGGCCACCGTCATCTACACCCACTCGCTGGACCCCAACATCGCCGTGGTCTGGTCAGGGCTCTGCAACCTGACCGGGGTGCTGCTGTCGAGCGGCACTGTGGCCTACACCGTGATTACGCTGCTGCCTGTCGAACTGATTCTGCAAGTCAGCGCGGGAGCGGGTTTCGCGATGGTCTTCGCGCTTCTGATTGCTGCCATCCTGTGGAACCTGAGCACCTGGTGGTTCGGCCTTCCCGCCTCCAGCTCTCATACCATGGTGGGCTCCATCATCGGCGTCGGGCTCGCAAACCAGCTCATGAGCGGTCACAACGGCACCTCAGGCGTTGACTGGGAGCAGGCCACCAAGGTCTTCAAAGTCCTGCTCGTCTCCCCGGTCTTCGGGTTTGTGCTGGCGGCTGCGCTTTTCCTGCTCTCCAAGTGGACGATCAAGTATCCCGCCCTTTACGAAGCTCCCAAGGGCAACACGCCTCCACCGTGGCCTGTCCGCGCGCTGCTCATTCTTACCTGCACCGGTGTCAGCTTCGGTCATGGGTCCAACGACGGCCAGAAGGGCATGGGCCTGATCATGCTCATTCTCATCGGCACCGTGCCCACCGCCTACGCCCTGAACCACGCGGTGACCGGGAAAGACGTCCAGCAGTTCATTGCCGCGTCGGAACAGGCCGGGAAGGTGCTGGACCAGCACGTGGACAAGACCGGAATCCTCGGCGCCGATGCCCGCACCGAGGTCACCGACTACATCCGCACCAAGCAGCTGCAACCGGACACGATCCTGGCGCTGCGCGAGCTGGTGGAGGATCTGAATCACGAAGTGGCTCTCTACAAGGAGTTCAAGTCGGTTCCGGCCGGCCAGCAGAGCAACGTTCGCAACGACATGTACGTGGCCAGCGAAGCCATCCGACTGATGGAGAAGAACCACAACCCCGCATTTACTCCGGCGGAGACCGCAACCCTCACAACCTACAAGGGCCAGGTCGACAAGGCCACCAAATTCATTCCCACCTGGGTAAAAGTAGCCGTCGCCCTGGCGCTGGGCATGGGCACCATGGTGGGCTGGAAGCGAATCGTCGTGACTGTCGGCGAAAAGATCGGCAAGGAGCACCTGACCTATGCCCAGGGGGCAAGCGCGGAATTGGTGGCCATGTTTACCATCTTCGCCGCGGACAACCTGGGACTTCCCGTCAGCACCACGCACGTGCTCAGTTCCGGCGTGGCCGGCACCATGGTGGCCAACGGCAGCGGCCTGCAGTGGTCCACGCTGCGCAACATTGCGGCAGCCTGGGTATTCACCCTGCCGGCGGCGGCGCTGCTCTCCGGGTCGCTCTTCTGGCTGTTCCGCCAAATCAGCAGTTAGGTCGTGCCGTCTAAATCTCTCCTCTGCACTATTTGAGGGCGTCCGCAATCGCGAACGCCCTTTTTTCCGCGGCTTGCACAAGGATTGAGGTCCCAATTGGCCCGCGGGACGGCCCCGGTTCCGGTACCATACTTGAGGTACCTATTGCCGAATGAGCCTAAAAGCAAAACTGGAAGCTGTCATTTACGCCGCGGAGGAGCCGGTCACACTGGCCCAGCTCTCCGCATTGTTTGCCGCCGACGCCCTGGAGTGGAAGGCAGCCCAGGAAGCTGCGTCTGCCGCCGAACAGCCTCCGCCGGGGGGCGAAGCGCTGCCGTTGAACGCCGAGTTCGAGTACGCGGAACAGGAGCTGGCGGACGAGGCTCCTTCTGAGCCTGCATCAAGCGGGATTCAGGAGTTCGGGAGCGAGCCGAACGCCGCAGCCGAAGCGGGTTCGGAGATCCCCAATGAAGCAGTCTCCGAAAGCCCTGCCGACGCAGTCGAAGCCCAAGCCGCTTCCGAAGAAGAAGCTAAGCGCATCGCACGTCAGCAGGACCGCGAGGTGCGCACCATCCTGCGCGGACTGCTCGATGAGTTGATTGCAACCTACGCCAGCGACGACCGCGGCATCGAGATCAAGGAGATTGCCGGCGGCTACCGCATGGCGACCAAGCCGGAATGTCACGACGCCGCGCGCATGTTTGTAAAGACCCTGAAGCCGGCGCTCAAGCTTTCGCTGCCTGCGCTGGAAACATTGGCCGTGGTCGCCTACAAGCAGCCAGTCACGGCGCCCGAAGTAAACGAGATTCGCGGCGTCGATTCGTCCGGTGTCTTCGGCTCGCTGCTGGCGCGCAAGCTCATCGCCACAGCCGGCCGCAAGCAGGTCATCGGCCGGCCGATTCTGTACAAGACGACCAAGGAGTTCCTGCTGAGATTTGGATTGAAAGACGTGAACGAGCTGCCGTCCATGGAAGAGTTCGAGAAGATGGCCCAGCTCGAATTCGAGGACATGGAGCCGGTTGCCGAGGGCGAAACAACAGACGATGTCATCGAGATTCCAGAGGTCGACGAAGACCCTGACGAACCCTCAGAACAGACCGCCGCGACGGCGTCGGAGGCGGAACCAATCCCCGCAGAGGCCGCGCCTGCTGCGCCTTCCACCCTGGAGCAGGCAGAAACCGAGACTGTCCGCAATGGCTAACCAACAGCGGCCCGAAGCGAATGAGCCCGAGTTGATCGACGCACTCGGAACCACACCGGAAGCCAGGATTGAAGACCCCATCGGCGATGTGACCGACGGCGAGGCCGGGACCGCTCTTGACCCTCAGAGCTCGATCGGAGCCGAGAAAGAGGCCGAGATTGCGGCCGTCGAAGAACGGGCCTTAGACAAGCCTGAAGTCGTTGAGGGAGCGCAAGCAGACGACTCTGGCGACGACGAAGACGAGCCTGAGTTCAAGCCCAAGCCCCGTCCGCCCGCCAAGCTCGAGCGCCTGCAAAAAATTCTCGCCGCCGCCGGCGTAGCCAGCCGCCGCAAGGCCGAGGAGATGATCGAACAGGGCCGGGTGCAACTGAACGGCAAGGTAGTCACCGAGCTGGGCACCAAGGCCGACGCCGGCCGCGATCACATCCGCGTCGACGGCAAGCTGCTCCAGGGCGCCGAACGCCTGCGCTACTTCGTCCTCAACAAGCCCCGCGGCTTTGTCACCACGGTGAAGGATCCCGAAGGCCGCCCCACCGTAATGCAGTTCTTCGACAAAATGCGCGAGCGCCTCTACCCCGTTGGCCGCCTCGACTACATGAGCGAAGGCCTGCTGCTGGTCACCAACGACGGCGAATTGGCCAACAAGCTCACTCGCGCCTCCGCCGGAGTGGAGAAGACTTACCTGGTGAAGGTCGCGGGCATCCCCAGTGAGGACGAGCTGGACATCCTGCGCGCCGGCGTAGCCATCGAGAAGGGCAAACCCGGTTCAGGCAAGGTGCGCACCTCGCCGGCCCGCATCCGTCAGGTCCGCCAGGGCGACAATCCCTGGTACGAGGTGGTGCTGATCGAGGGCCGCAACCGCGAGCTGCGCAAAATGTTTGAAGAAGTCGGCCACTTCGTCGAAAAGATTCGCCGCGTAGGCTATGGCCCGCTGATTCTCGACCAGGAGCCGGGCAATCTGCGCGAACTGGATGCGCAGGAGCTTGAGCTGTTGCGCAAAGCCGCCGACGGCAAGCTCAAGACCCCCAAGGCCAAAGAGATTCGGCGGCGAAACATGATCGACTCGCTGCCGCCCGAGAAACCCGCCTTCACGCCGCGCGGCGCCAAGCCTGCCGCCGGACCAAAGGACTACAAGCCCAAGAGATTGTTTGGCACGGATAGGCCGGTTCGCGGCGGGACTGGACCCGGAAAGTTCGGTCCGTCAAAATTCGCAGCAGGCCCGGCAAAGTCCGGTCCGGGGAAATTCGGACCGCCCAGGTTCCAGCCCCGCCCGCCCCAGGACAGCGCATCCGATCGGCCCGCATGGAAGAAGGACGATCACGCAACGCGCCCCCCCGCTCGCTTTGTCAAGGGTTCAGGCGGTGGAGAGCGTCCCTCCGCAAGCAGGAGCCACAGCGAAAGACCTTCTGCTGGAAGGACCTACGGCGCAAAGCCCCCGGCAGGGCGCACGTTCGGGAATAAGCCGGCAGGCCGACCCTACCCAGCCAAGCCGGGCGGCGGCAAACCCTTTGGTGATAAGCCCAGCACCGGCCGCGGCTTCCCTTCCAAGCCCGCCTGGAAGAAGCCGGAGGCCCAGCAATGGCCGCCTTACAAGAGGCCACCCGCGCCGACTGCGGAAGCAACCCGCCGCCCCGCTCCTGAACCCAATGACGATCCCGGCCCAAAGAACCGTTCCCGGTTGCGAATCGAGCCTATCCACGATTCCGAGCGCCCTGACCGGGCCAGACCTGACCGATCCAGACCTGACCGATCCAGACCTGACCGGTCCAAAACGGAGAGGACAAGACCTGACCGTCCGAGCTTCAACCGCCCGCCCTCAGGCCGTTCCGGCCCAGGGCGCCCTGGGCCGGAGCGCTCACGACCGGACCGCTCAGAACCGGGCCGCTCAACACCTAGCCGTTCCGCACCAGCCCGCCCGGGAACCGGCCGATCCAGCTCTGAGCGTCCCTTCCGGGGCGAGGGCGGCCTTTCCCGGCCATTCACCACCAGCAGCGGCGAGCCGCGCGCCGGCGGCGCCCGCCCTAGCAGCAAACCCGGCAAGCCAGCCGAACGCTCCCACGGCCCCGGGATAGAACGCAGGACCGGCTCGGGGTGGAAGCCCAAGCCCGGCGCATTCTCCAAGTCTGGTTCAAAAGGGTCCGGTCCCAAGGGCAAGGCAGGCGGCTCCGGCGCCAAGCGCAGCGGCCCGCGTCCGGACGGCAAGCGGCCCGGACCGCCTCGAACCAAGCACCCCTAGGAACCTCTGAGGAAGCCTGCGTTTTGAAAGGGCACGGCTTTAACCGTGCCGCCCAATGGCAGATTGAGTTTTGGGCTTTGCAAGCTGCGGAAAAACCCTCGATTCCGGCCTGGTTTTTCTCTTGGAGCGGATTTTTGGGGCTCTTCGGCCTGTTTTTGCCGCGGTTTCCTCTTTTCGTTTTATGTCTGGAAGCTGTTTTACCGGCCTCCAGGCACACTTCGGCCCTATTGGGCGAGCGATTCAATCGGAGTCAGTCTCCGCATGCGCATCGGGTTTTGCGCCGTGATGCTCGACTTCCAGAACCAGTCCGCCCGATCCAGTCCGCGCAGCTTCACCTGGCGCGCCTGGCGATTTAACTTAGACCAGCCGATCTAATATTTCACTATTTATGCAGAGATCAATAAGAACTATGAACTAAGAACTGCGAACTATAAACTTCACCTCACAGCCATGTACACTGGTCTCGCCATGAGCTGCCTGTTCTGCAAAATTATCGCCGGCGAAATTCCCTCCGCGACCCTCTACCAGGATGAACTGAGCTACGCCTTCGCCGACATCAATCCCAAGGCTCCCGTCCACATTCTCATCATTCCGCGCGAACACATCTCCTCGATGATCGATGCGGATGAAAGCAAGCGCGCTCTTCTTGGTCACCTGATGCTGGCAGCGGCGGAGATCGCTCGCAACAAGGGGCTGGCCAACGGTTATCGCGTCGTCGTCAACACCGGCAGTGACGGCGGTCAGACGGTCGACCACCTCCACCTGCATCTTCTCGGCGGACGATCCCTCACCTGGCCACCCGGATAGCTGCGTTGAACCGACGAATCTCCGCACCAATCAGAAAGGGCGACCGCCGCAGCGATCGCCCTTTCTGTTTCATGTTCATCTCAGTCTGGACTAAACCGGCTGCGGATAGTTGTCCTCTTCTTCTTCGAGGCCGTAGCGTCTGAGCAGATTCGGCAAGCTCTGCGAAAAAGCCGAGCGCGGCATTACCGTGTCGCAGCCCGCCTCAATCGCTTTCAGCTTCAGGTCACCCTGCAGATGATTGAGGAACCCGATGATCGACGTGGCCTTCTTCAGTTTGGCTTTGAATTTGGGAATCAGTGTGAGCGGTTTGGCGTTCAGGTTATTCAGGTCAAACACCACCAGCGTGGGCCGGTTGGCCTCTGCCACGTCCGTTAGCTTGGCCACGGAATCCTTGTCGCCCTTGACGAACTCGACCTTGACGCCCAGCTTCTTCGAGGTCTCGATGATCTTCGCCTGGAAGAACAAATCGTCGATGAAGCAGAAGATGCGCGTGGGCGCGTCTTCCCGCACCATCGCCGCCGCGGCCGCCGGCGCATAGTTTTCCTGGTAGTAGCCGCCGTTATGGCCGTTGTTGCTGGTGATTTGAATGGTCGACGGCGGACCGTCGGCCACATTCCCGTTCGCGGCGCGATAGCTGTGGTCCATGGGACCGACAAACTCGCGCGGCCCGCGCTGCTTTCCCTTGCGCTTGCCCTGCGAACCGCCCTGCGTATTGCCGGGCTGGTGGGTGGTCGCGTTGTTGCCCGGCTGCGTGCCGGATGCAGAGCCCTTGGAGAAGAATTTCTTCTTCTTCCGTCCCTGCCCCTGCCCCTGCCCTTGATGCCCTTGGTGCATGGCTTTCGGTTGAGGCGGCGCTGCGCCCTGCATAGCGGGCGGCGCCTGCGGCGGGGCCTGGGGTTGTCCCTGCTGCCCCTGCTGCGCATTTGGTTGGCTGCTCTTATTCTTGCGGCGGCGCCGCCGGCGCCGATGCCCTTGCGACTGCACCTGGCCGTTGGCCGGGGCTGGCCCCAGTTCAGTCTGGGGCTGCGTCGATTCTGTCGTCATGCGTGTACTTCCTGGGAAAGTGCTGTCTGGTGCATTGCTTCCTTGCGCTCAGCCGCTGTGCATCCCGCTGCTGAACTTCCTTTGCCTGCCGCCTGTCCGGACTCGGACGGGAACCCCTCGGCCTGCGATCTGGTCACTTGAGGACATCCAGCAAACCGCACCGGAATTCAGCTCCGCGCAATCTGCCACGATCCACGGAAGAATGGCCCCTGCTGCTTTCCCGAACCCCACACAGGAACTCCACAGGAGTTGCCCCGGGTCTCTGTAACGATTCGGCGCGGCAGGTGCTTTCCTCTGTAATGCCCTTCCTATGGGAGTTTCCGCCGCGGGTGCCTGATAACGGATTAAACGGGGCTGCGAAACTTCCTTGCTCGGCGGCGAGCGCGCTCAGCCCTTTTCGGGTGGCTCGCGTCAGCCGCTTGATAGGCAAGTCTGATACTACATACATGGGTCCCGGCTGGCAAGTACCGTTTCCGGCAACCTCGCGCGCAGTCTCTCGCCCTAGGCCCAAAATGGGCCCAAACGTACGAAACGCCACTCCAATGGGAGTGGCGTTTCGTCGTCCTGCGCTGGTCACTGGCCTCCCAATCGGCTGAGGACGGTGGTTATATCCACCGCGCCTACTACAGGCTCTTCCGGCCGGTTTTCCCTTTTTGAGGGACCGCTTCTTTGGCGGTTGCTCTTGCCGGGTCCTGCTGTTCTTTGGGCTGGCCGGGATTTCCTCCAGCAGCCGGTACATCACTGGCACCCTGTAAACAGCAATTCACGGACCGTTCCTACCATCACTTGTTTTCAATCACTTGCGGATCGCAAACCGCAGGCGCCGTCTGCATTATGGTATTCAGGACAGACGAAGAATACAAAAAACAGTAAATCGAATCTACCGCTGGCATTTCGGACAGTAGTGGGTTCCTCTTCCAGCCACCATAATCCGCCGGATCGGCGTCCCGCACCGCCGGCACGGCAGCCCCGTCCGCATGTAGACGCAATGCTCCAGCTGGAAGAAGCCGCGCACCCCATCCGCATCCACATAGTCCGACACCGACGACCCGCCGAGACGGATCGCGTGCTGCAGCACCGTGCACAAATCCAGCCGCAGCCTTTCCAATTCGACTCTCGTCAGCCTACCGGCCCGCCGCCGCGGACGAATCCCCGCTAGAAACAGGCTCTCGTCCGCGTAAATGTTGCCCACGCCGGTCAGCAAAGTCTGGTTCAGCAGCGCCGCCTTGATGGCCAGTTTCCGCCCCCGAAACAGCCCCGCAAACTCTTCATCGCGAATCGTGAG
The DNA here is from genome assembly GCA_035510955.1 of Occallatibacter sp. Classification (GTDB taxonomy): domain Bacteria; phylum Acidobacteriota; class Terriglobia; order Terriglobales; family Acidobacteriaceae; genus Telmatobacter. The sequence continues at coordinate 10,990 of DATKGE010000253.1, forward strand.
GGGCTCTTTGCCCGCGCCCTGGAAGCCCGTCGTTCGCCCCAGGTCACGAAATTCCAACCGCCCAAATCGCCGCGGGTCCACGAAGCGGATCTCGCGCCCGCTCTTCAGCCTCAGCCGCGCATGGGTGTGATTGGCCACGGGACCATCGGGCGTTGTTACCAGCAACCGCCCGGTCATGCCCAGATGTACGATCCACTGTGCGTTCGGCTCGGCTTCGCTCTGATTCGAAAGGTTGCCCTCCGCAGGACCAAGGCTGCTCAGATCGCAGACGATGTGCTTGCCGGTGCGATGCACGCCGAGAATTACGCGCCCCTCAAGCCCTCTGGCCTGCGTTGCCGGCGGAGTCTTGAACGGCTCGCGATGCCCACCAAACCACGCCTCGACGATCCGCTCGCCGCGCACGCGCGCATCCACCCCGCGCGCAATCGTCTCTACCTCGGGCAGTTCCGGCATTGAACCATTCTAGAAGACGGTTCCCGTTCGGATTCAAGCGGCCAGAAACAACTCCCGTCTGTTTTCGACCGGCTTCGATAGGAAAGTGAAGCATCACGGGTAGTTTCTGGTCAGCCGATCTTCTTCCTCGGACGCTCGCGCCTGCCGGGCGCCCCATTTCTGTAGGTAAACGAGGCCCAAAATCAGGCCGGCCGCAAACACACCCACGGAGGAATACTCCATCAGATCCAGCTTCCGGTCCTCTGCGGCAGTCTGGTAAACCACAATCCCGTGAATGCTCCGCGGCACCGTGCGCAGTTCCTCGGGCGACGGCCAGCGCGGCATGGTGTCCAGATAATGCACGGAGAACATTGCCGAGACAATCAGGCCCGCCAATCCAGGCAGGATCAGCGCCAGGGAGATCGTCTTTAGCGTCCGCAGCCGCGTGGGTTTCACCGCTCGACCTCTCGCCGCAAAGACTCGGCAGCAGTCCTCAACCTGTGACCAGGTTTCCAGCCGAATTCGAAGAAAATCCAAGTCGGACGAACCAGAAAAACCCTTAGCCACGCACACAACTGCTTTGTCAGTTTCAGGGTTTCGGTAGTTCAAAAGGGGGAGATCGAACCAACAAGCTGTACGGCGTTTATAGCAGAACGCACAGCGGGAGCCGCATCGCGTTCTGCACAGTCTAACGTCCTAAGTAACTGTCGGGAAGGTCAGAGTAACCATTTCCGCAAGCCCACCGTAACTTTGAAAAAAATAAATCTAAACTTCGCAACTCCGCTCGCCCGCGCAACGCACGCCTATTTGTGCTCGCTGCGCTCTCCGGCCTCGCGAATTTTGCTCACCTCAAAGCTCACAACCTTCCACGCCCCGGTCGCATCCCGCACATAGACCCGCGTGTAGCGGTAGCTTCCGGAAACATCTCCGTCGCTGGTGGTCCCCTGCACGTCGGCTACCGACGTTACCAGCGCAGTGGTCCCGTAAAAGCGCACCTTGCGATCTGAGATATCGAGCGTAGTGAAATGCACACGTCCAGCGCGCAGGCTTTCCAGCGTCTGATCCTTGGTCTGCAGCGTGCCGGACGCGGTAATGGCCATGTAGTCATCCGCCAGCAGATTGCCCATCGCCGCCGTATTGCCCTTCATCACGGCCTCACGCCAGGTTTCCTCGAGCTGGTCAATCTCGTGGCGGCTCTCGTGCTTCTGCCCCCTGGGCATCCCCGCCTGTCCAACCACTGCCGCGGCGCTCACCGCCAGCGCAAGCGCCAGAGCAGGACATATGGCCAGCGTCAGCCCATGCGCGGTCCGGCGGCAAATCGGCTTCCAGAGGTTGGTCGTGGCACCAGGCATTGGCGTATCGGATACTAGACTCGAACAGGCGCGCCGGTCAATCGGGCTTGCATCGCTGCCTTTCCGGTTGCATTTCACTCTAACCCGAAACCCATCGCGCCGCATTCATTCATGGCTCATCTCTTGCTTGGACTGGCCGCCCGCCTCAAACGAGAGCAAGCAGATTCTCCACGCTCCGCTCCCGCATCTTCTGGTAGAGCCCGCCCACGGCGTGTTTCTTGAAGTGTTCCGACTCACGGTGCGCCGCCAGTGCCTTCTGATCCTGATACTGCTCGTAGATCACTACGGTGTTCGGGTCGTCTTCCGACTGGTGCGGAACGTAGCTCACGCAACCCGGCTCTTTGCGCGAGGCAGCGGCAAGCAAACGCAGGGTTTCCGCCACATCGGCGCGATCATCCGGGTTGAAGCTGAGACGCACAATGAAACTCACCATAGAAGTTGTTTTCTTTCTCGCCCGAGCAGTCTCACCATGGCCCCCTCTCAGGCGGCTGGCTCTAGTCTATCCGTGAATGCTGTCGAGAGCCGCGGAAAATTCCGGCAGCACCATGGTCTGGTCGCGGTCCGGCCCGGTTGAAACCATCCCGATCCGCGCCCCGCTTTCCTGCTCCTGGAAGCGCAGGTACTCCTTGGCCGCCTGTGGCAGCTTGTCGAACTCCGTAATCCCTTCAGTGGATGCCTTCCAACCCTTCAGTGTTGTATAGACCGGCCTGATGCGCTCCAGGCCGTCCACATCGGCGGGAATCTCATCGGTGGTCTTGCCGCCGATCTCGTAGCCCACGCACACCGGAATCTCGGCCAGCGTGTCAAGAACATCCAGCTTGGTGATCACCAGCCACTCCGCACCGTTCACCTGGTTGGAGTAGCGCAGCAGCGGAATATCCAGCCATCCGCAGCGCCGTGGCCGCCCGGTCACGGCTCCGTACTCGTTCCCTCGCGCCCGCAGCTCCTCGCCCGCAGCGTCGTGAATCTCGGTGGGAAACGGTCCGCCGCCCACGCGCGTCACATACGCCTTGGTCACCGATATCACCGTCCCGATCGCCGTCGGCCCCACCCCCGTTCCCGTGGCCGCGCCGCCCGCCGTGGCCGACGACGAAGTCACAAAGGGATAGGTTCCGTGGTCGATGTCGAGCATCGTTCCCTGCGCGCCCTCGAACATCACGCTGCCACCCCGTGCCAGGATTTTGTTCAGCAGCCGCCCGGTATCCACCACAAACGGCCGCACCTGCTCCGCCGCCGCCGCGTACTCGTCGAACATCTTCTCCGGGTCCAAAGCCGCCGTCCCGGTTCCGAAGAGCGCCCGCACAATCGCGTTCTTCTCCGCGCACGCCGCTTCAATATGCGTCTTCAAGAGCTCCGGCCTGAGCAGGTCCACTACGCGCAATCCGCTGCGCGCCATCTTGTCTTCGTATGCCGGACCAATCCCCCGGCTGGTTGTGCCGATCTTCTGCCGCCCCGGCGCGCTTTCCGCCGCCAGCTCGATCATGCGGTGATAGGGCAGAATCACCTGAGCGCGATTGGAAACAAAAAGCTGCTCGTCGACGGCCACGCCCAACTCGCGCAGCTTGGCAACCTCCTTCAGGAAGGCGATCGGGTCCAGCACCACCCCGTTGCCAATGATGCCCTTGCATCCTGGGCGCAGCACCCCGCAGGGAATCAGCTGCAGCACAAACCGCTTCCCGCCGATAATGACCGTGTGCCCGGCGTTATGTCCGCCCGCGTAGCGCGCCACGGCGGCAAACCGCTCGCTCAGCACGTCCACAATCTTTCCCTTGCCCTCATCGCCCCACTGGGCGCCCAGCACTACCGCGGTCTTTGCTCGCATCGTCCGTCCGTTTCTCGCACAGGTACCCC
>DATKGE010000254.1:0-6970 GCA_035510955.1 Occallatibacter sp.
CGGTAACAGGCTACGCCAGCCGCGCGGCTCCCGCAAGGGGATTGCGCTTGAAGCGCGCGTGAGCAGCAGTCGCCGGGCCGGGTGCTGTGATACCGTTGCAATACGGCGACCCCGAAACGGGCCTGACTTTAGGGCTCGTGCTGTGCGCCTGTGAACGTCCGGGAAGCGGGGATTTGCTGAGCGAAACAAGAGAGAATGTCTCAACAGCCGGAACTGATATCGCCCCCGTTGCCCGCGAGCCCGGCCCAAATGCCTGGTGCGGAAACGGCCTCTCCAATGGAGCCTGCGGGCGAGGCCGGGACTGAATCAGGGGCAAACCCCGGCAAGCATGGACCGCAGCGGATTCCGCGCTGGCTGGAGCGGGCTGAACTCTTCCTGCGCGTGCTGTTGCGGATGTATATTGGCCTGGCGGTTTGTTATGCGCCGTGGTCGCGGCTGTTCTGGGACCAGAACCCGATTTTTCTGCAATTTCCCACGCTTTCAATCTACGCGGCCAACGGTGCAGTGCGGGGCCTTGTGTCGGGGCTGGGGCTGCTGAATTTGTGGATTGCCTTCTCGGATGCAATCCGGCACGGGACGGAAAAGCCATGAGCGACGAAAATGAGGGGTCAGGGGTCAGGGGTCAGGGATCAGGAGCCGGGGACGCGGGGTCGGCCAGTGTCCCGCCGCCGGCACTGGAGAAGGCTCCGCTGGCGTATGAGAACCCGGCGTTTTTGAACGGCGCCGACGGGCGGCTGATCCGCGTCATGGCGGAGTACCTGGAGCCGCTGGCGCGGTTCCGGCGCGAGCAGATTCAGGACACGGTGGTGTTTTTCGGCTCGGCGCGCTTTCGCCCCAAGGCCGAAGCCGACCATGAGTTGGAGCTGCTGGACAATACCGGATCGAGCCAGCCGGCGCCCAGCCAGGAGCAGCCGGCCAGCGTTCCGCAGATTGTGGAGGGCACGGCCTCGGTTCTGCAGCGCAAGCGGGCGGTGGCGGCGGTAGAGATGGCGCGCTACTACGAGGACGCGCGAAGGCTTTCGCAAATGCTTACCGGCTGGGCAAAGAAGATTCCTTCGCGGCGGCACCGGTTTGTGGTCACTTCGGGGGGCGGCCCGGGAATCATGGAAGCAGCCAACCGCGGGGCGCATGAGGCGGGCGGCAAGACCATCGGACTGAACATCAGGCTGCCGTTTGAACAGGCGCCGAACCCTTACATTACTCCCAGCCTCAACTTCGAGTTTCACTACTTCTTCATGCGCAAGCTGTGGTTTGCCTACCTGTCGAAGGCGCTGGTGGTGTTTCCGGGGGGGTTTGGAACCCTCGACGAGATGTTCGAGATTCTCACCCTGGCCCAGACGAACAAGCTGGCCAAGAAGATCACGGTCGTCATTTACGGCTCGGACTATTGGAAGAAGGTTTTCAATCTCGACGCCCTGGTGGATACCGGGACCATCAGCCCCAAGGACATTGAACTGTTCGAGTATGCCGACACGCCCGAACAGGCCTTCGAGATGTTGCGCGCCGGGCTGACGGAGAACCATTTGGCAGTCGAGGCGGAGGCCGGCAGGCAGGCGACGGCCGCGGTGGCCTCTGCAACGGGAAGCAAGGAGCTGATGGGGGGATGGACGCTGGAGGACTTTCTTGGCCCGGAGATGGCCAAAACCAGCAAGTAAGGAGTGCGCCAACAACCCCACAAAGTTGGGCGTCGAGTGCGGGTAGCGCAGTCCGAGAATTCCCCAGCATAAAGATAGGATTCTGCTAGGCTTATGTAGGAGTGGATCGGTGGTTTGGCTCTGCTAGCCTGCTTCGCGCGGGGGTTAAGAACCGGCGGGAATGTCTATGAATCTTTGGTTTTTCCTGGCATTTGGGTTGGTTTTATGGGGCCGTTTCGGTAACTGCTTTGGTTCCTGCATCGATTGTTGTGCAATTCGCGGCTTCTTAACTTGCCTTTTATGAACGGGAGAGGATACTGGGTGCAGAAAGCCGGGAACATACGCGGAGAAGGAGCTGAAATGGCCCAATCGACCATCTCGTATCTTTGGCGCGACCACAACGCACCGCGCGGATTCCGCACCGGTGTTTCCCTCCACGGCCATACCAATCAGTCCTCGGAGACGCTGGATTTTCTGGCCCACCTCGGTAACCAGTTTTCCGTTCTGCGGCCATTTCTGTCGCGCCTGGAGCGGCGGTCAGAGGAGGTGTACGGGATTCGCATCAACTACGCGGCTGCCTATTGGACGCCTCCCATGACGCCCCGCCTGGCCTTCGACCTGGAACGCGGCCAGATTGAGAAGCTGGACCTGGCCGCCATGGTCTCCATCACCGACCACGACACCATCAGCGCGCCCATGCTGCTGCGCACCATCCCCAGCGCCCGGCAAATTCCGGTTTCGGTGGAATGGAGCGTGCCTTATGGAGACCAGTCGTTTCACCTTGGCGTACACAACCTGCCCAGCGCGCGGGCGCAGGAGTGGATGGCCACCCTGGCCGACTTTACAGCGCACCCCAGCAACGCGCGGCTGACCGCGATTTTGGCAGCGCTGAACGCAGAGCCCAATGTGCTGGTCGTCTTCAACCACCCCATGTGGGACCTTTACCTGGTGGGCAAAGAGAAGCACCAGTTTCTGGTGAACGAATTCCTGCAGAAGAACGGCGCGTTTCTTCATGCGCTGGAGCTGAACGGGCTGCGGCATTGGGAGGAGAATCGGGCGGTGCGGCATTTGGCGGAGAAGTGGCACATGCTGCTGATCTCCGGCGGAGACCGTCACGGCGTGGAACCCAACGCCACCATCAACCTGACCAACGCCACCAGCTTTACCGAGTTTGTGCACCAGATCCGGCGCGAGAAGAAGAGCGACATGCTCTTCATGCCGCAGTATGCGGAGCCGTGGAAGCACCGGCTTCTGCAATCGACCATTGACGCGGTGCGCAACTATCCGGAGTTTCCGCAAGGCTCGCGCAATTGGGACGAGCGCGTGTATCACCCCGACTGCAACGGCGTGGTGCGGCCACTGAGCGAAGTGTGGCCCGCCGGCAAGGCTCCCCGGGCAATGCGGGCGATCATCGGCGCCGTGCAGCTGATGGGGCGCGGCCTGGTCTCAGGCGGATTGCGCATGGCCTGGAGTGAGGCGCACCAGTTGCGGCTGGCCCTGGGCGAGCACGACGGCTAGGGTGCTGTCTCCAAGGTTTCTACCGCAAAATGGCCTGTCATTAGTTTTTACCGCAAAATGCCTTGCTATCAGTTTCCACTGCAAAATGGCTTGTCATCCTGAGCGAAGCGTACTTCAGCAGAGTCGAAGGACCTGCAGTTGCTCTTGTTCTTCTTCTCTCAAATCTGTATCGCAGGATTGATCGGCAGAAGTTACGTTCAGGTCCATGTGCTGACAGAAACCCTCAATCCGATTTTCAACAAAGCGACCCGCGCACACCCACCGCGCGTGGCCTACTTCCCCGATTCCTTCCATGAGGTCAACGGAGTGGCCCATACCAGCCGCCACTTCGAGGCTTTCGCGCGCCGCTGCAACCTGCCCTTTCTCTGCGTGCGCGCCGGCCACCGCGCGCAGGCCATGCTGGAAGACGGCAACGTGGCTACCCTGGAACTGCCGCGCGGCTTTCTCTCCTTTGCTCTGGAAAAGGACCTGCGCTTCGATCCTGCGTTTCTGCGCCACATTCCGCTCATCGGCGAAGTCCTTGACCGCTTCAAGCCGGACCTGATTCACATCACAGGCCCCAGCGAGGTGGGCATGCTGGGTTCGATGCTGGCCAAAGAGATGGGACTGCCGCTGGCCGCAAGCTGGCACACCAACGTCCATGAGTACCTGGCGCGGCGGTCAGACTGGTTTCTCAAGCTGCTGCCCAGGCAATCGGTCGTGACGGAGCAGACCATTGAGGATCTGACCCTGTCTGCGGCCGCCAAATTTTATTCGATGGCGCAGGTGCTCTACGCACCCAACGCCGAGCTGTGCTCGCTGCTGGAGCGAACCACGCGCCGGCCGTGCCGCATGATGCCGCGCGGTGTCGATGCGCAGCTGTTTCATCCCGCCAAACGCCAGCGCGCGCCGCAAGACCGCGATCACGTGCTTGGTTTTGTGGGCCGCCTGTCCGTCGAGAAGAATGTGGCGCTGCTGCCGCAGGTGCAGGAAGAGCTTGAGGCGATGGGCCACAGGAGCTTCCGATTTTTAATCGTCGGCCATGGCGGCGACGAAGCCTGGCTGCGCGAACGAATGCCGCGGGCGGAGTTCACCGGCGTCCTGCGTGGAGAAGCGCTCTCAACCGCCTACGCCAATATGGATCTGCTGGTGTTCCCCTCGCACACCGATACCTTTGGCAACGTAGTGCTTGAGGCCATGGCCAGCGGCGTTCCAGCGATCGTGACGCCGGACGGCGGCCCGAAGACCATTGTGCGCGACGGCGTGACGGGGCGCATTGCGGAGGACGCGGAGTTTGCAACTGCGGTTGCGAGTGTGCTTGGCAATCCCGCACGACACGCCGAGATGCGGCTTGCTGCCCGTGCTCATGCGCTGACCATGAGCTGGGATGCCGTGTTTGAAGGGGTATACGCGGGGTATGAGGCGATTCTGCCGGCGAGGTTATTGGAGGCTATTTGATTGTTGCTACGCGGCCTGTGGTGGGAAATTTCTGGAACTGAAGGATGTCGTGGCCGGGGACTACGCGATCGACTGAGCCGGCTAACTGGATCATGCGCGCCTGTTGGGCAATGTTGGCGGCGTGATCGGCGGCGCTGAAGGTGGCGCTGGCCAGATGTGCCGTCAGGTTGTAATAGAGATACACGTTATCCGAAGCCAGGACGTAGGACGGATTTCCCTCTACGCGGAGATACTGCGAGGCATAAGTGTGACGAGAGCCGGTGTATGCACGGATGCCGGGAAAGATTTCAACGTTGTCGCCATCGACGAGGTGGACGCGCCCTTCGGTGTTCAGCTTCGCCAGTTCCTTCACATCTTCGGGATCGATGCCGCCGTGATTCCCGCCGGGCTGCCAGGCATCCATGGTGTAGTAGCGATACTCATCCTTCTGAATCCACACTTGCGCCTTGGGAAAAAGGTCGATCCCGCCCATGTGATCCCAGTGCGCATGGCTGATGACGATGTCGGTTACATTGGCGGGGTCGACGCCGGCGGTTTTTACGGCTTCGTCGGGGCGCAAATAATTCTTCATCGGAAAATCCTTCAGGAATGTGTCGCGATGAAAGCCGCTGTCGAATAGAATGGTGTGGCCGCCGCCGCGGATGAGCCAGACCACCATGGCGATGTCGATTTTATCGTTGGGACCGCCGACAACCAGCGCAGAGATGGGCACGCCGGGTGAAGTGGCGTAGCGGATTGCTTGAATTGAATAGTCCGGTGTTGGCGGCGGAACCAGCATCGCGGCGAATAGCGCCGCCATCAAAAATCGCATCACGCAACTCCTCTTTGCAACTCGGATGGTAAAGCGAGTTAATCTCTAATCCATAATCCCTACCCACTGACCACTGACCACTAACCACTAATCCCTACAACTGGTTGCATAAATGCTGCCCGACCAGCGAAGAGCATCCCTCAGTGGCTAAAGCCGTGGGTTTTACGCAACTTCTGCGGCACGACTGAAGTCGTGCCCTTTCAAGATCCCATTTTATGCAACCAGTTCTAGCCTTTGGCAGCTATCTCGCCGATGGCAGTTACTAACTTGTCTAAGTCCGGGATGGGCGTGTAAACGTGGGGAGTTATACGCACGCAGCTGATATTTGCCCAGACGATGCCGACGGTGTGAATCTTGTAACGATCGAAGAGGGCGGAAGCTACCTGGCCAGGCGTCATGCCGTCGATGGAGACACCGCAGATGGCGCAGGAGTAATTGAGATTGAGCGAGGTGTGCAGCTTGACCTTGGGGATGGATTGCACGCGCGTTGCCCAGTAGTTCTTGAGGTAGCCGATGCGCTGCTCCTTGCGCTTGCTGCCGATACCTTCATGGAAGTTGATCGCTTCTCCAATGCCCTGTTCGAGAGGAAAGCTCCGCGTGCCAAGGTCTTCGAACTTGCGTATATCGGCGGAGTGCGGATTGGAGGCGCAGGTCAACGGCCAGAGCTTCTCGATCTTGTCGGCCTGAACCCACATCATGCCGGTGCCGATGGGCGCACTTAGAAACTTGTGCAAGCTGGTGCCGAAGTAATCGCAGTGCAGGTCGGGGATTTTGAAATCCATCAAGCCAAAAGAATGCGCGCCATCCGCGATAACTTCGATGTTATGCGCGTGGGCCATGTCGGCTATCTTTGCCACCGGCATGGTCTGGCCCACCCAGTTGACCATGTGAGTTACATGGATAAGCCGGGTGCGATCCGTTATGGCTTCTTCGTAGGCTTTGACAATAGCGGCGTCGTCTTCGATGGGGAAGTCGAAGCTGATTTGTTTGTAAATGATTCCGTCGCGCTCGGCGCGCTGGCGATAGGCCTCGATCATATGCGGGTAGTCCTGCTTGGTGCCGATGACTTCGTCGCCGGCTTTGAGAGGCAGCCCGTAGATGATGGTGTTCAACGCTTCGGTCGAGTTGCGGTCGACGGCGATCTCGCCCGGTTGCGCGCCGGCCAGGTGGGCAAGCTTTTCGCGCAGCGGCTCGCGGCCCTGGTCGAGGATGCCCCACATGTAATACGACGGCCCCTCGTTGGAGAGCTGGTTATAGCGCTCGACGGCCTGCTGCACCACGATGGGCGCGGGCGAAACGCCGCCGTTGTTGAGGTTGATGATGTCGGGGTTGACCGAGTAAGAGCGCTGGATCACGGCCCAGAAGTCTTCGTTCTGCGCCACCTCGGCGGGGCCGAGATGGGCAACGGCGCGGGCGGCGGCGTTGAAGTCCTCGGCGTGGGCCTGGTGGAAGAGACTGTTCACGGAGAACGCGCCGGCCAGGGTGGCTGCGCTGCGGAGGAAGGTGCGGCGGTCGCTCGAAATCATACCAAGAACTGTAGGCGCTTGTGGGCCGGCGAATCAATGGGAAA
>DATKGE010000255.1:0-2982 GCA_035510955.1 Occallatibacter sp.
GTCGTCAATCTGCCCGATATCGGCAAAATAATCTTCAACAATTCGATCGCCCAGCTCGGCCCGGCAAGTTCGGTCGTCGTTGGCCCGCCTGCCGAATCGGCAGCCGACGCAAAATTGCTGAGAACACAAACCACCACCGCAGTCATCCGTTACGGCGTCGTTGCGGTCGATGGCGTTTATCTTGTACACGATCCATCCGCTCCGCCTTTTGTACAAGTCTTGCGGCTTCGCTATCGCGACGGTGCCGGGCACGTCTCAGCCAAGCTTATTCAAGTGAACCTCGAATTCGGAACGGAGCTTACCCAGTTCCAGTTCGATAGCGGGTTTAACAACCCGGTCAGCAATGATTTTCAAATTGGGACCTCCGACCCGAAGGGGCTGGAACTCGATTTTCTTGACAATGCCTACTATGTGGAGCTGACGCTCACCCTCACGGAACCGTTGTTGACAGAAAGGCCCCCGGCGTTTCCACCGGCTGTTTCACTCATTCAATTTGGTTTGACCCCGCCCTTCTAGTCTAGCCCGTGGTGCCGATGCCTTCGGTCGACCGCTCTTTGCCAATGGGGCTTCGGCGCTCGCCAAGACTGATCCACCCGTACTCTCCAAAAGTGACCCAGGCATTCTGACCCGACCCACCCGCGCGGATCCTCGGGCGTGATGACCACGATGGATCATCACGATGCCAGAGGCCCGGATGAAACCATGCAGAATCTGCCGCCGGTGGTTCCAGCCGGATCCGCGAGTGGGAGGCCGGCAACACGCGTGCAGCCAGCCGGACTGTCAGACCGCCCGCCGGCAGAAGACGCAGGCGAGTTGGCGCGACCGTAACCCGGGCTATGGCATTGCCTGGAGGTTGGACCAGCGCGCGGCGCGGCCCAACCGCCGGAACCGCTCCGTTTACCGGCTCCATGGAACCAACTTCCCTGGAATGTCGCGAAAGACCAGTTCGGCGTGCAACGGGCTCATTTCATTGGGGTTATGGGAGCACTAATGATCCGCACCGCGAAAGACCAGATCCGCCCGTATCTCATTGATCCAACGAGACTTCCCAGCGCACTTGAGGGAAAACGGGTTCGCCGTGCCGGACGTCAACCTGCTGGCTCATCGGCCAGCCGTGGCGAATAAGGTCGTCGGGGCCGACCTTCGGGACAAGCAGTACAGCATCCCGACGCTCGTCTTCGCCGACCCTTGCGGCTACAAGGGTCTGTCCCTGCGCATGATCGCCGCCGCCCTTAGTTAGGGGCTTCGGCAACGACTGCCTGTTCTTCTTCAACTACCGGCGCGTCAACATGAAGCTCAGTTTTCCGGTTATGGACGAGTCGATCAACGGCTTCTTCTCAGACGAATTGGCGGCTGATCTGCGACGGCAGATCGCCAGCCTGAAGCCGAGGACGAGAAAAGACGCCGTCTTGGACGCGATCCGCGAGGCGATCCGAGGCGCTGGCGGCATCCCGTGGTTTTTCGCTTCAAGAGCTGCGAGGGCGGCGGCACGAGCCATCACCTAGTTTTTGCATCGAAGAGTCCCAAGGGAGCGAACATAATGAAGCGGATCATGAATGGCTGCGGTTCTCAGGTCTTCGACGGTGTCGGTTCGTTCGAGTTCGATCCAAAAGTGCCGGATTCCTCAAATCTCCTTCTGTTTTCGCCAATTACCGACCTCGTAGACCGATTGCTAGAAGTCTTCGATGGGCAGACGCTCACTTTTGACGACCTGGTGCAGAAGGAGGCGGCCGAAACGCGGTTTACCGACACGAATTATCGGGACGCAGTGCTGCAGCTCGAAACAGAGTTTCGAATCGAAGTCGATCCACCTGCGAGGGCACGCCGGATGCAGGGCGGCGGCGTTAAGCGTACCCTGCCCGGTGAATCGTCCCTGAGATTTCCAGACTGAGTAGGAACGAGAATGGCCACAAAGTCGAGCATCGAATGGACCGAATCAACTTGGAACCCGCTCACGGGCTGCGACAAGATTAGCCCGGGCTGCAAGCACTGCTATGCCGAGCGCATGGCTAAGCGGCTCAAGGCCATGGGGCAAAACAACTACAGGAACGAATTTACGCTGACCTTGCACCCGCACGCGCTTGAATTGCCGCTCGGCTGGAAGCAGCCTCAGATGATTTTCGTGAACTCCATGAGCGATCTTTTCCACGAGCGCGTTCCCGAGTCGTACATCCAGCAGGTCTTCGCGACAATGCGGCGCGCCGGGTGGCATCAGTTCCAGGTATTGACAAAGCGCTCAAAGAGACTGCGCGAAATCAGTGGCCGGATCGATTGGCCAACGAACGTGTGGATGGGTGTGAGCGTAGAGACTTCGAAGTACAAGGCAAGAATCGCTGATCTGCAGATGATCCCGGCGAAGGTCCGCTTCCTCTCTTTGGAGCCCCTGATCGGCGATCTGGGCACCTTGGACCTCCAAGGCATCGACTGGGTCATCGTCGGCGGTGAGTCCGGCAAGGGAGCCCGCCCTATCCAGCCGGAATGGGTGATCGAGATCCAGCGGCAGTGTGCGGCGGCGATGGTGCCGTTCTTTTTCAAGCAATGGGGCGGAGTCAACAAGAAGCGTAGCGGCCGCGAACTGAACGGCCGGACCTATGACGAACTGCCGCGTCGAATAAACGCCCCAAGGCGGGAACGATCTGCCTTCGTAGTCCTCTAAACGGCAGCGGAGTATGCTGAAAGTCCAGGCAATGTCGATTAGTACCCGCAAGTCGGCATCCCGCCGGGAGTCTTGGTTCAGCAGGATTGCTCCCGTGAAACGCCGTTCCCTGAAAATGGGCGGTGTCCGTCCGGTGGCAGGCCATTTTGCCGCATCGTCGCCGTCCCGGACCTCTGCCGCTCGGGCCCTTCGGAGAACCGCATGGAGGCTAGCGAGCGAAAACGCTGGACAGGTTGGCTTTGGCCACGATGGCCTTGGCCAAGGCCTCGAAGTCTTTGCGCGCGTCTTCCGCGGATTGCAGGTGGGCGCCGATGGCTCCATCCGCC
>DATKGE010000256.1:0-5932 GCA_035510955.1 Occallatibacter sp.
CTGCACTCTACGACAAGGCGTTTGCCCATCGCGGCAACGTGCCCAACATGTTCCGCGTCATGGCGCACCGGCCGGAGATCTTTGCCACCATGCAGGCCCATTTCGGCGCCGTGCTCAATACGGGAACCGTTTCCACCAAACTCAAGGAACTGATCATCGTTCGCACCAGCCAGATCAACATCACACCGTACTGCCTGGCCAGCCACACCATTCTCGCCCGCAACCTGGGTTGGAACGACGATCAGCTCGCGCATCTGGCAGACTGGCCGCAGCGCGACGATTTCACTCCCGCCGAAAAGGCCGCCCTGCGCCTTGCCGAGACCGTCACCCGCGACGCGCATGCCGTCAGCGACGAGCAGTTCGCGGAGTTGCGCAGTTTCTATTCGGAAGGCGAGATTGTCGAGTTGCTCTGCGCCATTGGCCTCTTCAACTACTTCAACCGCTTCAACAACGCTCTGCAGATGGAACCGACCAGGCCGGGCGAAGGGGGATGCGATGCGCCGGCGACCGAAGCCACAGAAGTTCACGCCTGAAACAAATTGTTACCCTCCACTTATCCCGACCAATCCCACAGGAGTTCCCTCTTTACATGAAATTGCTTCTACCCGCCGGCGACTTCCGGGCCTATCTCTTCGACTGCGACGGCACCATCGTCGACTCCATGCCGCTGCACTACATTGCCTGGAAGACAGCGCTGGCCGAATGGAACTGCCCCTTTCCTGAGAGACTCTTCTACACCTGGGGCGGCAAGCCGGTGGACGAGATTATCTCTACACTCAACCTGATGAACGGGCTGCACATGCCGGTTGAAGCCGTGGGAACGAGGAAAGAAGGCCTCTATTACGATCTGCTCCCGCATCTCAAGGCCATCCCTGAAGTCGTTGCGCACATTGAGGCGCAGTACGGACGGATTCGTTTCGCCGTCGTCTCCGGCGGCCGGCGCAGCTCGGTCTTCCGCTCACTCACCACTGTGCATCTTCTCGATCGCTTTCAAACCATCGTCGGCGCGGAAGACTACACGAACTCAAAGCCCGCGCCCGATTGCTTTCTGCTGGCGGCCGAGCGGCTGGGCGTTGCGCCAGAGCATTGCCTCGTTTTTGAGGACACCGATCTGGGCATTCAGGCCGCTACGGCTGCGGGCATGGCCTCCGTCCGTGTTCCGTTGCCTACCGAGCGACGCTGACAAATGTCTGCCTCGCGGGAACCAAACACTTCGCCGCGGCGTACGAATCCATCAGGAACTCCGGAAGGCCTTCTTGCGTCCATGAACTCAAGCAGCATCAACCCCACCGTAGATCGCGCCGACACCGTGCCCCGCATCAACTGGACGGCCCTTCTGCTCATCGCCGCCGCAGTTGCGCTTCTCCACCTGCTCACCAACGGCCGCTACGGCTTTCATCGCGACGAGTTGCAGTTCCTTTCCGACGCACGTCATCTCGACTGGGGCTTTGTCGCTTATCCGCCGTTCACGCCGGTCGTCGAGCGCTTCAGTATGGCGCTCTTCGGTCTGTCGATGGTTGGCCTGCGGCTCTTCTCCGTCCTCGCTCAGGCAACGGCCATCCTAATCACCGGGCTCATGGCGCGCGAGCTTGGCGGCAGGCGTTTGGCGCAGGTCACGGCGGCGCTGGCCGTCGCGCTTTCGCCTCTGCCGCTGTTTGAAGGCACGGAATTTCAATACACCACCTTCGACTATTTATGGTGGGTGCTGATTGCGTACCTCGCGATTCGCCTGCTTCGCACGGAGAACCCGCGCTGGTGGATCGCCATCGGCGCGGCGGTCGGTATGGGGTTGCTCACCAAATACGCCATCGTTTTTTACATCGCTGGAATCCTTGCCGGCGTTGTGCTTTCGCGCGCGCGGCACTTTCTGAAAAGCCCCTGGTTCTATGCCGGCGTCGGCCTCGCGTTCCTCATCTGCCTGCCCAACTTCCTCTGGCAAGTGCGCCATGAGTTCATCTCTTACCACTTCCTGCAGCACATCCACGTGCGCGACGTGGGCCAGGGCCGCGCAGACGGATTCCTGAACGACCAGGTCCGCGTCTGCGTCAACTTCTTCGCCACGCCTGTCTGGATCGCCGGCCTGATCGCATTCCTGCGCAGTCGCCGCTATCGCATGATGGCCTGGATGTACCTGGTTCCCGTTGCGCTGTTGTTCTTCGCCAAGGGCCGCGGCTATTACACGGCCGCCGCCTATCCCATGCTGCTGGCCATGGGCGCGGTTAGCGGCGAACACTGGCTAGCCACTTTGCCCCGCTGGGGCCGGCGTACCGTCGAGTCCGTCTACTTTGCTGGAGTCGCTGTCTGCGGAGCCTACATCATTGCCGTCGTCGTCCCTCTTGCCTCGTCCGGTCCGCTTCGAGATTTTGCCCTGAATAGAAACGGCGATCTGCGCGAGGAGTTCGGCTGGCAGGAACTGGTCAAGACCGTCGCCGGCATTCGCGACTCGCTCACCCCCGACGAGCGCGCGCATCTGGGCATCACCACGGGCAACTACGGCGAGTATGGAGCCATCGACATCCTCGGCCGCGCGTATGGACTTCCCGAGCCGATCGGCACCACGAACTCCGAGTGGCTGCGCGGCTACCCTGCTCAAGCGCCAACCACGATTATCGTGCTTGGACTCCAGCCTGAGCAGGCGGACGAGATCTTCACGGGCTGCCGTCTCGCCGGGCATAACGGAAACTCGGAGGGCATCCACAACGAGGAGTTCGACGATCACCCATTCATCTTTGTTTGCCGGCCTCCGCGCAAACCATGGGCCGAAGTGTGGAAAGAGCACAAGGACTTTGGGTGAGAAGGCTCATCCGCACGCGCACCCACGAATGGGCGCCCCAATCTCAATGACGGATGAGAGCGCTCACGGCAATGCGGCCGTGTCTGCGCCATACAGGAGCACGGCGACGCGATAGACGGTGAATGTGCCGTCCGCACTCTGCGCCGGGCAGCTGCCCACGGCAGCCGCACGATATTCGCCGGATGCGACACGCTGAGCCAAATAAGCAGGCAGTTGCGTTACATCCGAGCTCTCAAAGCGGATCAGCGCGCTGCGGGCTCCGGATCCTTTGAACTGCGCGGAGGATGCGCAATAGTCGCGCGCTTGTCGGGCATTGCTGACAATGGAAAGCCCTCGGTCATGCAGCAAGCCGGCAACCGCGGCCTCAATCTGGTTCCGCGTCAGCACCGGCACGGCGCGCGCGTAATCGGCGACTGCGTAAATCGACCCGCCACGCGTCACCACCGCGATACCTACCCGGTCGATTTGCGGGTTGAGCAGGTTTTCGCGATGGCCGGGCGAATTCATCCATCCGCGATGAATGCCGTCAACGTAGGGGCCGACGGCCACGTTCTCCTCGATCAGGCTGAAATGCGCTCCCGCCTGGCCGGCGCGCACCGTCAAGTCCGGCTCGCCCTGGTAGCGGTGAGAGATCGACCCCTCGTGCGCCATCAGCAAGCAGTGTTGCAGTGCGCCCTCCGCCAGTGCCGGGTCCCATTTCAGCGAGCCGAGTCCGTGCGTGGCGCGAGTCTGGTTGGCCAGGGCAAACAACTGTTCCGCACCGCTGGGCAGCGACTGCGGGCCGCCATCAGGCGAATGAGGGGCTGCGACTGCTTGAGACACAAACGCAGCCATAAACAACCCCAGACACACAACCATCCCATGTCGCGCCAGGCCCATGCCTCTATAGACACGGCTTCGCAGCAGGAGTCGCTGCGCCTGAGACGGATTCTCTTTTGTTATCGGGGAAAAGTGCTCGGATTTACAAGGGAGCAAAGTTACTCCTCTTGAAGGACGCAACTGCGCAGGGCTATTTCGACGAGAGATAAGCCCGCGAACTGCCCGATACCGGCTTTAACAACAGCACCGCCACGCGGTACACCGTAAAGGTGCCGTCCGCGCTTTGCGAAGGGCAACTGCCCACCGCCGCTTCATGGTACTTCCCCGTCGCCATGCGTTCGAGCAGCGCCTCCGGCAACCGATCCAGCGCCGCATCCTGCCAGCGCATGATGAACTCCGGACGCATGTGGTCGAGCGATACCGGCATTCCATGGTCCTGAGCGCAAGCCAGCCGCGCGCCGGCCGAATTTCCGTGAGCCGCGACGCCGTTGGTCCGCATGAGGCTGGCCACCGTCGCTTCCACCTGTTCCGGCGTCAATACCGAAACTGCACGCCCAAAGTCGACCACCGCATACAGATCGTCGCCACGCGCCACCACTGCCACGCCCACACGATTCACTTCCGGATTGAGCAGGTTCTCCCGGTGTCCGTGCGAATTCATCCACGCCTGATGGATCTGAGCCGGATAGGCACCCACGGCCACATTCTCTTCAATCAGGCTGAAGTGCGCTCCGGCCCGGCCCGCGCGTTGGCTCAGGTCCGGCTCGCCGGCATACTGGTGGGAGATGGGACCTTCGGCAGCCATGCGCGCGCAATGGTTCAGCGCAGCAGCGGCCAAGGCCGGGTCCCACTGTAGCGGGCGCAGCCCCTGGGCCGCGCGCGCCTGATTGCCAAGGACAAACAACTGCTCGGCCTGGCTGCGCAGCGCCTGGTTATTGCCCACCGGCACATCCGTCGCCAGCACAGCCGCTGAAACGGGCAATGGGACCTGTGCGGGAAGCGAAATCGCCGCCAGTATGAGAGGGAGTAGGACACTCTTGAATGACATAGCCATAAATAACCTGTCCTTCTTTCCGAGTACCTGAGGCTGTATTCTTTCATCGTGCCCCAAGAAGTAACTTCCACTTTCGGGTTACGCCGGGCGGCCAGTCGGGTGAGTCGCCAGCCCCTGGCGGCGCTTGGAATCCTGCTGCTCGCCGGCTTTTTCGTCGGCGGCGTGTGTGCCCCGTGGCTTGCGCCCCACCCACCGGCGAGCATTGACCTACTTCATCGGCTGGAAGGCCCGTCAACTTTACATTGGGCGGGAACGGACGAGTTGGGCCGCGACACGCTCTCGCGTCTGTTGTGGGGCGCGCGCCTATCGCTTGCTGTATCCGTCACGGTGGTTGCCGTATCCCTGGCCCTGGGCCTCGGCATTGGAGGCCTGGCCGGCTACCTGGGCGGCTGGGTCGACACCGCGCTCACCACCTTCGCCATGAACACCTTCCTGGCGCTTCCCGGCATTCTGCTGGCCATTGCGTTTGCCGCATTCCTGGGGCCGGGATTTTCCAACCTGGTGCTGGCTCTGGCCATCGGTGGCTGGGCCGGTTACGCCCGCCTGGTCCGCGCCCAGGTGATGGCCGTGCGCGAACGGGAATATGTGGATGCGGCCCGCGCGCTGGGGGCTGGCGGCTTGCGCATTTTCTTCCGCCACATCCTGCCCAACATCGCCCAGCCCATCCTGGTCCAGGCCGCAATCGGCATGGCGGGAGTGATTCTGGCGGAGGCTACGTTGTCGTTTTTGGGATTGGGGATTCCGTCGCCTGCGCCCAGTTGGGGATCGATGCTCAACGACGCCCGCTCGCATCTGTTCGATTCGCCGCACCTGGTGCTGTTCCCTGCTGCGGCTGTGGCGGGAGCGGTGCTTGGCTTCAACTTCCTAGGCGACGCGCTGCGCGACCGCCTCGACCCGCGCACGCGCCTGGAACTGGGCCTATAACCATCGATCTGTCATCCTGAGCGGAGCGTACTTCAGCGGAGTCGAAGGACCTGCATTTGGTAAGCTCACGACAATCCAGTCAATCCTGAGCGAATGCTATGAACTTCGGAGACATGACACCAGGAGCTTGGGGTTTGGGGTTTGGGAAACAGCATGAGAATCGGCGTAATCAGCGACACCCACGGCCTGCTCCGGCCCGAAGTCGCCCCCGCTTTGGCCCGTGTCGATCACATCCTCCACATCGGCGACGTAGGCAAAATCTCCATCCTCCATGCGCTTGAAAAGATCGCCCCCGTCACAGCAATCCGCGGCAACGTCGACGGCGAAGGCCCGTGCAGCGA
>DATKGE010000257.1:0-10681 GCA_035510955.1 Occallatibacter sp.
ATGTATGGCGGAGATTCAGCGCAGGAAAACACCTACGGTCAAAATCGGCAACGTGCGCGTCGGCTGGGAGGTCCCGGTCGTCGTGCAGTCCATGACCAACACCGACACGGCCGACATTCCCGGCACCATCGAGCAGGTCGCTGCCCTGGCCGTGGCCGGCTCCGAGATTGTTCGCGTCACCGTGAACAACGAGGATGCCGCCGCTGCAGTTCCCTACATCGTCGAAGGCCTGGACAAGCGCGGAATTCGCGTCCCCATCGTCGGCGACTTCCACTACAACGGCCACCTGCTGCTGAAGAAGTTTCCCGCTGCCGCAAGAGCGCTGGCCAAGTACCGCATCAATCCCGGCAACGCTTCCATCGGCAAAAAGGACAACGACAATTTTCAGGTGATGGTGGAGTGCGCCGTCGAAAATCAGAAGCCGGTGCGCATCGGCGTCAACTGGGGCTCGCTGGACCAAGCTCTGCTCACGCGCATGATGGACGCCAACTCCAAGCTCGCCGATCCGCTTCCCGCGCGTGACGTGATGATGGAAGCCATGGTGGTGAGCGCGCTTGAATCGGCCAAGGCCGCGGAGCGCTACGGCCTGCGCCCGGACCAGATCATCCTCTCCGCTAAGGTCAGCGGCGTGCGCGACCTCATCGACGTCTATACCTCGTTAGCCGCGCGCTGCAACTACGCTCTGCACCTCGGACTGACCGAAGCAGGCATGGGCTCAAAAGGGCTGATCGCCTCGACCGCCGGCCTTGCGCCGTTGCTTCTGACCGGCATCGGCGACACCATTCGCGTGAGCCTCACCCCCAAGCCCAACGGCGACCGCACGGAGGAAGTACAGGCCGCGCAGCAGATTCTGCAGTCCCTCGGGATCCGCAGCTTCATGCCGCAAGTAACGAGCTGCCCCGGCTGCGGGCGCACCACCAGCACATACTTCCAGGAACTGGCCGAGCAAATCCAGAGCTACCTGCGCACCTCCATGCCGGAGTGGCGAAAGAAGTATCCCGGCGTCGAAGATCTCAAGCTCGCCGTCATGGGCTGCGTGGTCAACGGACCCGGCGAATCGAAGCACGCCAACCTCGGCATCAGCCTCCCCGGCACGTTTGAAGAGCCCAAAGCCCCCGTCTACATCGACGGCAAACTCTCGATTACGCTGAAGGGCGACACGATTGTTGCGGAGTTCAAAGAGATCCTCGACAAGTACGTCGAGAGCCACTACGGGCAATCCGCGAAAAGTGAAGAGCTGGTCGGCGCGCGCTAGTTGCGTTAGCCGAAATCACAAGTAGAGAAATTCGGCCAGCATCACTCAGTCTTCTTGAGCTCGAATGTGGCCAGATTCATATGCCCTTCCGCCAGAATATGCACCGTCAGCACAGACTTCCCCTTCGGCAACCGTAGCGTGACAAAATTCCTTGCCAGGCGCCAGTGGTGGTACTGCCGCCATTCCAGCGGATCGGTCTCGTCAAACGTGCTTCGGATTGCCAGCGGTCCTGTCGCCGCTTCCCCGTTCAAGTCCAGCAGCAGCGCGCCCCCGCGGTTCGACGTGTAAAGCAGGTCCGCCGTGTACTCCCCCGCCTTGGCAACATCCACGGTGATGTTGAACCATTCCCCGGCCTCCGTCCAACCCACGTAGAGCAGGTCCGCAGGCGGCATAACCTTGCTGAATGCGTTATCGTCAATCGGCGGCGTTCGTCCGAACTTGGTATACGAAATATCCACGCCCTCATGCATGCGGAACTCGTTCAGATAGCTCCCGTCCGCCTTGTTGAGTTCGCCGCTGCCGTGGTTCTCCGGGTCGGAATCGTGATAAGCGACGCCCTCGCCGCCGAGGTCGTAGTAGGCGCACATCACCGTCCCCGGAATCTTCTGCGCTCCCCCCTGGTAGCGGCTGTCCTGGTACGGCGTCCCCTTGTACTGCGCCAGAAACCCGTTTTGCGGCGTACCCAGCACGGCCGCACCAAAAACCAAAGGCAGAAGCCCCGGCAGCGTCGACAAACGACAGAAGGAACCCCTCATGGCATCACCCCCTCATTCAACGAATCACGTTCAACGAATCATAGTTGGAAAGTCCGTGACCTGCCTACAGCAAATTCGGGCCCCCGGAAGAGAACTCGCTCGAAACTGTATTCCGGCCTTCCATTCTCGCCCCATTCGCGCTAGCATTCTCGCAGCCTTCGGGAGATGTATTCATGCGTCTGCGCCCGCAGCACTGGCTCGTCCTGTTTGCCCTGGCCGCGCCCATCGCAGTCAAGGCCGGGACGAACAAGCCATGCGTTCCGGCGGACCAGGCTTCCAAAATGCTCAAGAAAGATGTGTGCGTCTCGGCGCATGTTTACGACGTGGTCCAGCTTCCCGATGGAACCCGCTTCCTCGATGTCTGCACGCCGCAAACGCCGGACGACGCCTGCCGCTTCACCATCATCAGTTTGTGGCAGGACCATGAGGATGTGGGTGAACTGCGCAAGTACCGCGACATGGATGTCGAACTGCGCGGCGTTGTCCAGCCCATGCACGGGCGCGCCGGAATGGTGTTGAGCCATGCGCGTCAGTTTTACGGAGGGCCGCCGAAGTTCAAGCCCAACCCCGCGCTGGCACACGGCTTTTCGGCAGACCAGGGCAAGCCGCCGGTCAATGACCCCAACCTGCGCGCGCAGGGCGCTCGGCGCGCCTTTATGAATACGCGCGATCAGGAGACCCGTCCCGCAAAATAATCTCCAACTGCAAGCTCGTTTGAAGGGTGCGGATTTCAGACTTGAAGGGTACGGGCTTCAGCCCGTACGATCAGGACCACAAAATAATCCTGGGCTTTACAGCTTGCGGAAAAAGTCGATCCGGAGGGAGGCGGGAGTTTTAACCCCCGCAAAAGGCCAGCAAAAGCAGCGTGGGCTTTAGCCCCCGAGAGACGAGTCTCCCCAACCGCGACCGGCATTGCGTCGCAGTTCATCCAGTGGATAGTGCGTTCCACGCCACACCACGCCATTCCTCTTAATGGTGAGAAACATCGACCGCGCAAAAGCAAACAGAAGAATGGCCGTAGCCGGAGCAAAGAAGACTGCAACCCACGGAGACACCTGTGTCACCGATCGGTTGGCGGCGTATGCAACTGCGATGAGGACATAAGTCAGAAGCCCAGCCAGAGCCGCCCATCCTCCGCATGCCATCGCCGCCAGAGGCAACACGATCTGCACCGCGAAACCCAGAAACGCCAGCAGCGAAATTCCGGCGCGATACCTCAATCCCGCATAGCCGTTCTTTTCCACAAGTCCCACGAAACTCAGCGCCCCATTGATCCAGCGGATGCGCGCCAGGCCGGGCCCGAGAACGATCCGCTGCGCGTACCCGGCGCGCTTGATCTTCCAGCCCAGGCGCAGGTCTTCCACCACTTCCATGCGCATCGCCGCAAAGCCGCCCAGGCGTTCGTAGATCTCGCGCCGAACCAGGTTGAAGCCCCCGGTACCGAAGAAGTCGCGCGCCTTGGGGTCGGCTACCTTCCACAGGCGGGTGTTCCACGAAGCAAGTGCCTGAAACGCGGCAAGCACAGCTGCCTCGGCAACGTTCTTCAACTGCATGGTGAGGATGAGCACCACATGATCGGCTCTTTCGGCGCGGGCATAACCGAGCGCAAGGGCGATCAAGCGGGGGGCGAAGGTGACGTCGCCATCGGTAAACAGCAGCCAGGGCGCAGTCGCCCGCTCATCGGCCAGCGTCAGCGCGTGCGCTTTGCCCAGCCAGCCGGGTGGCAGTTCGCGATTGTGAATCACCTCCAGCGAGTGTGGCCCGCCGACTGCTTGCGCCTCCGCGGCAACAGCATCCATCAGCTCGCCCGTGCCGTCCGTCGAGCGATCGTTCACAGCCACAATCTGCAGCCGCACGCCTGTCGAGGCCAATAGGCAACGCAGCGTGGCTTGAATCGATTCCTGTTCATTGCAGGCGGGAACAATGACGGTCACATCCGGGACAGTCACATCCGGCGCGGCGCTCTCCGCCGGGTCAGCCCATGCCGCGCCCGCGCGCGTAAGGTCGGGCAGAGTGGGCACTCCGCGCAAAGCCGCGACCGCCTGCCACAGCCAGCCAAGCGCCAGCATGGAACTCAGCGCAGTGATGATCTGTACCGTTAGGTGCGCCGAGCTCATGGGGATAGTTTCGCAGAACTGCCGGACTTATCGATTCGTCGGCCATAAACTGAGGGTGCCCCACAGCCAGCCCTGAGCAACGTCGAAGGGTCTCGCTCCTGAGACATGGGAGACCACAAGCCCGAATCAAGCCGCCTCCACCGGGTCCTCGTCCAGCGGCGGCGCAAACCGAGCCCCGGTCCACAAAATCACCGCGGAGATAACCAGGAAGATCAGCGTCACGCCCAGTCCGATGCTCAGATTCGACCGGTCGGAGATGGCGCCGATGATGGTCGGCGAAAACGTATCGCCGAAGGCATGAATGCAAAACAGGTTGAAGGATATTGCAGTGGCCCGCACCGGCGCGGAGACCGAGTTGACAATCGCCGTGTTCAGCGGGCCGGTGTTCAGAAAAAGAAAAAACTCGGTCACGAACAAAGCCGGAATGGCCCACGCCTTCGGCCCAAAGAACACCATGATCCCGCAGGGCAGCGTCAGCGCCACGCTCCAGAACGAAACCAGATAGAGCGCCCGGTAATTCGTCCTTAACCAGCGCTGCGCAACCCACCCTCCCACCAGCGTGCCGGCGATGCCGTCGACTACAGTAATTGCGCCCACGGCCAGACCCGCATTGCCCACCGACAGCCCGGCGAACCGGTGTAAAAACGTCGGCATCCACGCCGAAATTCCACCCATGGCAAACGTCAATGTCGCCAGCCCAAACGTCGCCGTCAGAAATGCCGGATTCCTGAACAGTCCCACCACCGTGCTGCGGTCTGCCGTGGCGCGCACGTGGTCGCTGGCTCCGCGCTTCGGTTCGGCGCCCCACCATCCGTATAGCGCCGCGATCGCCAGCCCCGGGATGGCGCAGATGAAGAACGGCGCCCGCCAGCCCCACAGCGAGCCCATCTCCCCGCCGGCCAGGTAGCCCAGCGCCGCGCCCACAGGAATGGCCAGATAGAAGATGGAGAGAATGCGATTGCGGTCGCGCTCCGGATAAAAATCGGCCAGCACCGCCGGCGCAAAAATCCCAAACGTTGCCTCGCCCACGCCGACCACCGCATGGCGGATGAACAGCTCCCAATAGGTGTGCACCCACGCCGTGCCCAGCGTGGCCAGGCTCCACAGCACCGCTCCGCCAATGATCAGCGGCTTGCGATCGAAGTGGTCTCCCAGCCAGCCGGTAAGGGGCGCGGCCAGCATGTAGACGATAAACAACGCCGTCGTCAGCAGGCCCATCTGCTGGTCGGTCGAGTGGAACTCCCGCTGGATGAGCGAGACCTCGCCGGGCAGAATATAGCGGTCGATGTAATTGAGCAGATTCAGCCCGATGAGCAGCACCAGCGTTGCAACCGCTGGGCTCCAATTCATGCGCCTGGACGGGGTTGAAGTCGACAAGTGCCCTCAGTCGAGCAAATCTGCTTGCAGCGAGTTTACACAATCGCTGCAAGCGCCTGCTCCGAAGCGCTTCCGTCAGCCTATGGCCGCGATGCGGCGTCTGCCCCACCGTAGGTGGCTGGGCGCGGCCAGCGCGCTTCCACGGTGGTCCCAATCCCGCCCCGCGGCCGAAACACGCCCTTCACCTCCGCCCACACCGGATCGCAGGCCTTCACCACATCTACCAGCACCTGGTTCACGATATTTTCCTGGAAGATTCCGAGGTTGCGGTAGCTGAACAGGTACTCTTTCAGCGATTTGAGTTCAAGACACGTGTCGCGCGGCATGTAGCGGATGGTGAGCAGGCCGAAATCCGGCAGGCCGGTCTTGGGGCAGACGGAAGTGAGCTCGGGATCGTCGATCAGGATCTCGTAGCCGGGAAACTGGTTCTGCCAGGTTTCAATGGCCGGAAAGGCAAAGTCCAGCCCAGCCTTGGCGTGTTCGTCGGTGTAGCGCGGTTCCAGAGCCATGCTCCCATTGTACCGGGGCCCGTTATTCCCGCGGCCGATCCCTGCCCGGCGCTGCGGCAGATCCCTGCGCTGAAACTTCCCAGCCCCGTTCAGAATGCAATTTTCTGATCCTAAGCACCTGTTTTTGAGTCCTATATACTGACTTTGGTTGGTTGAATGTCTGAAGAGAGAAAGCAATCGAGCCGCCTCTGGCTATGGCTGGGCGCGGCAGTTCTTGTGGTTATCGTGTTCTTCGCGGCGCGGTCCTTCACGCGCGGTCGGCTCCCGGTGCGCGAAGCCCGCGTGAGCCGCCAGGAGTTGGTGAACAACATCAACACCAATGGCCGCGTGGAGCCGGTTGTGAATTATCCCATCTACAGCCCCATCGCCACCACCGTCAAGGCGATTTATGTGCAGCAAGGCGACCAGGCGCCTGCCGGCAAGCTGCTGATGGAACTGGACGACACCGAGGCGCGAGCCCGCGTGGCCGCTGCCCGCAGCGCGGTCAGGACCGCTCAGGCTGCTCTCGATGCGGCTTCCCAAAACGGAAATTCGCAGGAACGCCAGGCGGCGGCGGCGGAAATTGCGCGCGCGGGCATCGACCGCGACCAGGCTCGGCGCGATCTCGATGCCTTGACCAAACTCAAGGCCACAGGAGCAGCCTCGGCAAGCGAGGTAGCCGCGGCCCAGCAGCGCCTGGATTCAACCGAAGCCGCACTGCATGCAGCCGAAGAGAGCGCTCACAGCCGCTACGCGCCCCCCGACGTGGCCCGCGCCCAGGCCGCAGTTGCCGATGCAGAGACCAATCTGGCCGCGGCGCAGGACGTGCTGGCCAAAACCGCGCCCCGCGCGCCGGTAACCGGAACCGTTTATAGCCTCAGTGTCGGCCGTTCCGAATTTGTCGAGGAGGGCAGGCTCCTGCTGCAGTTGACCGACCTGCGCAACCTGCGCGTCCGCGCCTACTTCGACGAGCCGGAGATCGGCCTGCTGGCTGTCGGCGAGAAAGTGCAGATCAAGTGGGACGGGGACGCCAAAGTCGGCCACTTCTGGTTTGGCCATATCGAGCGCACCCCCAGCACCGTCGTCCAATACAGCAATAGCACCCGCACCGTCGGCGAAACCATTGTCGCCATTGACAGCGGCGATGGCGGCCTGCTGCCGGACACCAACGTGACGGTAACGGTAACCACCTCCAGCCAGGCCAACGCGTTGACTGTTCCGCGCGAGGCCCTGCACTTCGAGAACGGCAAGACCTTCGTCTTCAAAGTTTTGGGAGACGAGCTCGTCCGCACGCCCGTCGTCGTGGGAACGCCCAGTCTCACCCTCGTGCCGATCGTCTCCGGATTGCAGGAGGGCGATGTCGTCGCCACAGGTTCAACCAGCGGACTGCCCTTGCAGGAAGGCATTCCCATCAAGGACATGCAGTGAGCCGGTCGCGGATTGCGGGAGCCAGCCCATCCCCGGCATTGCTGGCGGCAGTGATCGCCATCGTGGCTCCAATGCTCAGCGCCAATGCGCCAATGGCCGGGAGTTCCGCGCCCACCCAAGCCCCGTCGCTCTCCGAAGCCAACGCAGCGTTGCAGGCCGGCGAAGCAGACAAGGCGCTGGCCCTGCTTGCAACCTTTCCCCAATCGGGAACCGGCGCGGCCGAGGCGCAGAATCTTCTCTGCCGCGTGCGCCTGACCCTGGAGCAGTGGGACGCCGCAGCCGCCGCGTGCGAACAGGCCGTGCATCTGGACGCAGAAAACTCCGACGACCACCTGTGGCTCGGCCGCGCCCTGGGCGAGAAGGCCAGCCGCGCCTCGTTCCTCACCGCCTATTCGCTGGCCAAGCGCACCCGCGCCGAGTTCGAAGACGCAGTCCGCCTCAATCCGCGCAACGTCCAGGCCTTGTCCGATCTGGGTGACTTTTATCGCCAGGCCCCCGCCGTGGTGGGCGGAGGGATCGACAAAGCCGAGGGAATTGTTGCCCAGCTCGAAAAAGTCGACCAGGCTCGCGCCGACGAGCTGCGCGGCCGCATCGCCGAGCAGAAGAAGGACTTCCCCGCCGCCGAGAGTGAATACAAGAAAATGGTCACAGCAGGAACGCACCCCGCGTTGGGATGGTCCGCCCTGGCCGCTTTCTACGCCCGCCGCCAGCGCTTCGACGAGATGGAGTCGGCACTGCACAGCGTGCTCAGCGCAGCGCTCCACGAAAAGCAGGCAGGAGTTGCGCTTTATGACGGCGCCGGCCTGCTGACCAAAGCGCATCGCGACCCGGCGCTGGCCGCAACCATGCTCGACGACTATCTGGCCGGCTCGTCCAAAACTGAGGAGGCTCCAGCGTTCGTCGCACATCTGCGTCTGGCCCGCCTCAAAGCGCAACTCGGTGACGCGGCAGCCGCCGAGCGCGAGCGCACAGCAGCCCTGGCCCTGGCGCATGAGTACAAACCCGCCCAGGATTTCAAGCCGCAAAATCGAGACTCTCAACAGGCAAGCAATTGACCAAACGGATGCTCGTCAAACTCGCTTACAACCCGCGCCAGGTCCGGCTCATCGGGCCAATTCTTGCCGCCTGCCTGCTCGCGCCTGCGGCGGCAGTGGCGCAGGTTTCTCTGGCCACCGTCGTCGATCTCGCCCAGCGCAACTCCACCGCCGTCAGGCTCGCCCATGCCGATTTGATGAAGGCCCAAGCCGCCCTGGCCCAGACCCAGGACGCATATATCCCCAACTTCCAGATCGGCTCCAATGTCGGGTACTCTCACGGCTTCCCAACCGGTCAGCCGTCCGTGGGCAGCGCCTCAATGCAATCGCTGGTCTTTAGCTACTCGCAGCGCCAGTACGTCAAAGCTGCCCGTGCCGGAATTGACGCCGCCGACCTGAGCCTCAAAGATGCTCGCGAGCAGGTGGCTCTCGACGCTTCCACCACTTACATCGAGCTGGACACGGTCAACCGCGAACTGGCGGCTGCGCAGCAGCAAGAGGCTTTCACCGGGGATCTGGTTCGGATCGAGCAGCAGCGCGAAGAGGCTGGCGTAGATTCCGATCTGGACCTGCTGCAGGCCCACCTGACCGCCGCAACCCTCAAGCTGCAGCGTCTCCATCTGGAAACCCGCGCCACCACACTGTCCAAGCAGCTTGCCGTTCTCACCGGCATGCCGGTCGGCTCTATGCTTCCCGACCACGCCAGCATCCCCGAGATTCCCGCCGTCACCGCCGGCGACGGCGTTCATAGTCTGCCCGGCATCGGCTCCGCCACCGCCCTGGCGCGCTCCAAGCAATTCCAGGCCAAGGGGGATGACCTCGCGTGGAAGCGCCCCTCAATTGGCTTTGGGGCCGTATACAACTACGATTCCAACGAGTTGAACAGCTACAGCACTTACTACAACAACTTCACGCCCAACAACGTGAGCTTCGGCCTCCAGATCAACGTCCCCTTTTTCGATTTCAGCCTGCGCGCCAAGGCCAAGGAGACCGCCGCCGAAGCCCTGCGCGCCACCATAGAAGCCGAAGAAGCCCAACACCAGAACGACGTCCAGATCGCCACGCTCACCGGCAGCTTGCGCGAGTTGGATGCCCAGGCTGAAGTGGCCAGCCTGAAGCAGCAGATTAGCGATGCCCAGCTCAAGGCCGTTCTCGCCCAGCTCGAATCCGGCAACGGCGCTGCCGCCGGTCCCAACGCCCAGCCCCAGACCACCCCCAAAGCCGAACAGCTAGCCCGCATCGACGAGCGCCAAAAATACCAGGACGCCCTGGACGCCTCTCTGGGACTGGCAAAGGCTCGCCTCAGCCTGCTCCGCGCCCTCGGCCACATGCAAGACTGGCTGAACGAGGTGCACGGACATTCCGCCCAACCACCCGCTGACTTGCTAACTCGCTGATGCCGCGAAGCGGCGCTAACTTGCTGAATTTAATACAAAAGTAAGAAGATCCAGCCTGCTTCACCCGCTCGACAGCCCGCGGAACCCCAATCCATTGCGCGGCCTTCCGCCATTTCCACAGCTAAATCGGACCATATTTTCAGCAGCCCGGCCCGCTCCCCTGCAATCTAACCCTCAGCGGCCCAGCAGGCGCGGGAGTTACCTTGACAAAATCGCCCTGAAAACCCTGTGTGCAAATCGCTGCGATGTTAGAATTGAGGAGATGCCAATGCCCCTGAAAACACTTTTACTGAATCCGCCCTCGTTCGAGAACTTTGACGGTGGCGCGAGCTCGCGCTGGCCCGCCACGCGCGAGATTGAGTCCTACTGGTACCCCGTCTGGCTGGCTTACCCCGCCGGCCTGTTGGAAGGCTCGCGCCTGCTCGATGCCAACCCCCACCACGTCTCCGCCGACGAGACCATCAAGATCTGCAAGGACTACGAGTTCCTGGTCCTGTTCACTTCGACCGTAGGCTGGGAGGGCGACCAGCGCCTCGCCGAGGCCATCAAGGCCGCCAATCCTTCCATCAAAATCGCCTTCGTCGGCCCGCCCGTGACCACCGACCCGGATCGTGCCCTCAACGAGTGTTCCGCCCTCGACTTCATCTGCCGCCGCGAGTTCGACTACTCAGTGGTCGAGTTTGCCCAGGGCAAGCCCCTCAACGAGATCCTCGGCATCAGCTACAAAGTCGAAGGGAAGGTGGTTCACAACCCTGACCGCCCGCAGATCGAAGACCTGGACGCCATGCCCTGGGCCACCAAAATCTACAAGCGCGACATGGACGTGACCA
>DATKGE010000258.1:0-10761 GCA_035510955.1 Occallatibacter sp.
GAGGCCAATGCGCTGCGGGCGGAGATCATTCGCACCGGGCGCAAGCTGTGGGACCGGCAGTATGTGGACGGCAACGGCGGCAATATTTCCGTCAGGCTGGGCGCGGAGTTTGTGCTGTGCACGCCGACCATGCTGAGCAAGGCGGACCTGGAGGTTGCGGACATTTGCCTCTCCGACCTGAGCGGAAAGATTCTTGCCGGAGACCGGACGTTGACCAGCGAGTTGCTTCTGCATTTGGAGATTTACAAAGCCAATCCGAGGGCCAAGGCGGTTGTGCATTGCCATCCGCCGTATGCGACGGCATTTGCGGTGACTGGAACGCTGCCGCCGATGGGGCTGATTCCGGAGTACGAAGTATTTATCGGGCCGGCGGCGGTTGCGCCGTATGAGACGCCGGGCACGCAAGCCTTTGCGGAGACGATTCTGCCGTTTGTGCATGAGCACAACACCATCCTGCTCAAGAATCACGGCGTGGTTTGCTGGTCGGATACTGTGACGCACGCCGAGTGGCTTTGCGAGATCATGGACACCTATTGCAAGACCTATCTCATTGCGAAGCAGATCGGCGAGCCGCTGGGAGTGATTCCGGACGAAAAGATCGACGATATTCTCCGCCGCAAGCAGTGGATGGGCTTGCCGGATGCGCGCATGGCGCGGATTGGCGGCGATCCGCGCGGCGGCGACCCGAAAAATGCGGCAGAAATTGTGGAGCTGGTGAAGCGGGAAACGGGGCGGATGAAAGCGCGGTCATGAGCAGTCACCACCTTCGTGGGAGAGAAAAGAAAAGCGAAGATGTGGTACACTGGGTTTGCGCTCAGTGATTTGGCCGTGAGCAGCGGTTTGCCCTTCGTTTCGGCAAGTTTGCCTGGCACAGAATTCCCCCAAGCCCCTACAGCGTATACCTATAAGTCTCCCACCCGGAGATTTCGCATTGGACTGTAAACAATGGTCCGTAGCGAGGGTTTGAGCATTCCGGCCTCCTCCGTTCGTTTTTTGGATTGGACTGGCCCACTGAATGGTTCGAATGCAACCGGGGAGTGAATCGGAGCGGGGTAGCCCTTCGGCAGTGTGCCGATTGGCGTACTGGTAGCGTGTGGCAGCTCCGGGCCTCTGGCGTTCTTCAGTTGAATGCCGTTTGAGGTCAGTCCCAGGGACGTTTTCGGTTCTCCCTTACGCATAGATTTTAAAAGCAGGCTCGCGCCTGAAGTGTACTTGTGCGCGCCTCATGACCGGTTCCGATTGCAGGCCGCGGCTGAACCCGCCGCTCGCGGAACTTGAACAGGAAGATAAGAATATTTTGACGACTCATTTTTCACAGTTTTCTCTTTCGCCCGCCCTGATGGCGCGGCTTGACATGAACAATTTTGTAACCCCGACGCCGGTGCAGGCGGGCTGCATTCCTCCAGCAATCGAAGGCCGGGACGTGTTGGCCACGGCTCAAACCGGAACCGGCAAGACGCTGGGCTTTCTCATCCCGATTGTGGAGCAGATGCAGAAGACGGACACGCGCGGTGCGCAAGCGCTGATCTTGCTGCCGACGCGCGAGCTGGCCATGCAGGTGGAGAAGGCGTTTCGCGCCATTCGCACCAGCCCTTCGCAGACGGTCGCGCTGGTGGTGGGCGGTTTGGCTGAAGGCTCGCAGCTTGAAGCCATTCGCCGCGGAGCACGACTGATTGTGGCTACGCCGGGACGGCTTGAGGATTTTCTCAAGCGCAAGCTGGTACGGCTGGACGGCGTGAAGATCCTGGTGCTGGACGAAGTAGACCGCATGCTGGACATGGGCTTCCAGCCGGCTATAGCGCGGATCGCGGGCATGTTGCCGGCGACGCGGCAGACGCTGTGCTACTCAGCTACGCTCGAGGGCGCGGTAAAGGAAGTGGCGCGCAAGTATCTCAACAACCCGGCACGTGTCGAAATTGGCTCGGTGTTGAAGCCGGCCGAAAATGTGGAGCTGCGCACCTTTGAAGTGGAGCCGGACAAGAAGCAGGAACTGCTCGAACACCTGCTGGACGCGGAGACGGGCAGCTTTCTGGTGTTTGTGCGCACCAAGCATGGAGCTGACCGTGTAGCGCGGAGGCTGGTTCGCTCGGGCCATTCGGCGACGCAGATTCACGGCGACCGCTCGCAGGCGCAGCGGAACCAGGCGCTGCGTAGCTTTTCCGAAGGGCATCATCGCGTGCTGGTGGCGACCGACGTTGCCGCGCGCGGCATCGATGTGGCCAACGTGGCGCATGTGATCAACTTCGATATGCCCAAGGTTGCTGAAGACTTTGTCCATCGCGTTGGCCGCACGGGGCGGGCTTCGGCGCATGGAGTCGCTTCGACCTTTGCCGGACCGAGCGAGCGCGGCGATTTGCGCAAGATCGAGCGCACGCTTTCGATCACGATGAAGCGCTTCCGAGTGCGGTCGGCGGAGATGACGGCGGCGTAAGAAGTCGCTCTTAACCTTCGACGCGCTGGTGACATATTGCCGGACGGATGGTGGGTATTCGGCGTTGACACACCTGCGCTGCAAAAAGAAGAAAGACTCGATGGAAAGCTTCTTCTTTGCCGGGACGCTGAAATATCTCTACCTCTTGTATGCGCCGAAGTCTACGCCGGAGTTCGATGCGGTGACCTTCAAAACCGAGGCGCACCGGATGCAGCGGAGCGCCGGGCTGAAATAGGACTTGTGTTCAGCCCGGCGCCGCGCAGCTATTGCATCGCCGCGGCGTGCCTGCGATAGGCGTTCAGGCTCATGCGGCCCAGATCCCATGCCAGTTGCAGGACGGCGATCGCTGTGATGATCATGAAACTCCGATAGACATACAGGTTGATGACGTCGATGCTGGGGCCGGAGTGGGCCTGATCGAGCGCCGAATGCTTGAGCACGAGGAGTGCATGGTCTCGCGCGTTCAATAGGATCAGGCAGGAAAGCACGCTGAGGGCCTTGAAGATTATGGGCTTCAGGGGTTGCGGTCGCCGCCATTTCCCGCCCAGGAGACTCTCGAGATTCCATCCCACCTGGACAATATTGAGCGCGACGATGCACCAGTAGAATTGCCACCAGACCGGCGCGAGCTGGTAGGGCGAAATATCCAATATGACTGCGCCGGGGCCCATCAGCAGCCATGGATGATGCGGAATCAGCAGCAGCCAATCCACCAGGAAGAATCCGAAGACGACCTCGGTAACGGCCTGGGCGAAGCTGCGCGGCTTCTTGCCGGGAGCTTGCTGGTCGATCGAGGGAAGTACGCCGGGCGACCAGAGCGTGGAGAAATGTTCGACCTGCGGCAATTTGATGCAGCCGCGCGCGACCGCGTATTCGATGGCCGCAAAAACCAGGGTGCACCAGGCGGCGGTGTACAAAACCACCAATGGAACGCGCAGTATCGCCTCGAGCAGGGCCGTGCCATCGGGCTCGGCGCTGGCGATGAATTTGACCACCGTGCCGATGGCGTAAATGATCGTGGCCCAGGACAACGCCAGCTTCAGCACATGGCGATAAATGGGAAAGATCGCCGGCCCGATCAGGTATTGCTGCGGCCGGTAGTGCGCGGCCATCTGCAGGGGTGAGCCGAGTTGCTTGATCCAGGCTTCGGCTTCGGCCTGAGTGAGCGGGCGGCTCAGCGCGGCTTCCTTTTCTTCGAGCTGGGCTTCGAGGTTGGCGCGGAGTTCGGCGACGATGTCGCCCTGCCGCTCGAAGGGTAGGTGCTTTTTTATGGCCAGAAGGTAACGATCGAGAAGGTCCATGGTGTGTTCCTTGCTTTTAGTGAGTGCTGTTGACGGTGGTGTTGATGGTTTGCTGAATGGAGACGTTGATGGCGTGCCACTCTTCAAGCAACTGGGCGAAGATCTGCTCGCCATCCGGAGTGAGGCGGTAAAAGCGCTTGTTGCGTTTCTCTTCTTCACGCCACTCGCTGGCCAGCAGGCCCTGGGTTTCCAGGCGGCGGAGTAGCGGGTAGAGCGTGCTTTCCTCGATCACCAGTCCGTCACCGGCCAGGGCCTTGCGCAGGGTGTAGCCATAGCGCTCCTGGCGTAGCTGCGCCAGGACTGCGAGGGTCAGGCATCCGCGGCGGAGTTCGAGTCGAAGGTTCTCGAAGAGGTTTTCTGCGAGGGCCATGCTGTACCTTATACACTGTACATCAACTACTGTATTATATACAGTGTATGGTGTCAAGTACTATTTTTCAGACTCTTTTGGGGAGATGGAATGGCGGAAGGGATCAAAAAACTCGTAATTCGCTCTGAGCTGCGGGAACTTTTTTGATGGCTGTATCGTTTTCTCCTTGACAGCTTAGGAGAGAAGGCATAGTTTCCTAATCAGCTTAGGGGTGTTTCATTGAACGATCAGGCTCAGATTCTTCCCGGAACGCTCGACCTTCTCATCCTCAGGGCGGTCTCGCTGGGGCCCTTACATGGGTACGGCATCCTGCTGCGCATCGGGCAGATCTCCGCCAATGCGTTGCTGATTGAACAAGGCGCGCTCTATCCCGGCTTGTTTCGCCTGGTTCGCAAGGGGCTGCTCCAGGCGAACTGGGGCACATCGGAAAATAACCGCAAGGCCAAGTTTTACGAGCTGACCGCCGCGGGGAGCAACCGACTGCGCGAAGAAACGGACAGTTGGAACCGGCTCGCCGGGGCCATTGCTGCCGCATTGTCACCACAGCCGGAGGAAATATGAAAATCCTCGATTGGCTTCGCTTCCGTATGTCTACTCTCTTCCAGCGCGAGCAGTTGCGCGACGAAATGGAAGAAGAACTTCGCTCCCATATCCAGCACTGCGCCGACGATCTCGAGCGTTCCGGCGTAGGCCGGGCCGAGGCAGAACGGCGGGCGCGCATCGAGTTCGGCGGGCGGGAGAAGTACAAGGAAGCAATCCACGTGTCGATGGGCGGAAATTTTACAGAGACCTGTGCTCAGGATATTCGTTTCAGCCTGCGCCAGTTGCGCAAGTCTCCCGGGTTTACCTTCGTCGCCGTACTCACGCTGGCTCTGGCGATTGGCGCCAACGCGTTGGTGTTTGCGGTAATGAACGGCCTGTTCCTTCGCCCCCTGAATGTACCGGATGGTCACAGCCTTTACGCGATCCAGCGCGGGAACGACAAGTACATTGTGCAATCCTATCCCGACTATCAAGATCTACGCGATCGCAACCGCAGCTTCGATGGGCTGGCGGCTTATAACATCGTGCAGGCGGGCCTCGACACCGGCAAAGATCCATCCCATGTATGGCTCTATGCAGTTAGCGGGAATTATTTCGATGTGTTAGGAATTCATCCATATCTTGGCCGGTTCATTCAAACCTCCGATGAGCATGGCCCCAGCAGCGCTCCCTATATCGTGCTTACTTACAGGTATTGGCACAGCCATTTTCAAGATGACCGCGGCGTCGTCGGCCGTACCGTTCAACTGAACAAGCATCCCTATACCATCATCGGCGTAGCACCGCCTGAGTTCCTGGGGACGTTGTTATTCTTCTCTCCCGATTTCTTTGTGCCGATGGTGAACGAAGATCAGCTGGATGGATCGGCTAACATGAAGGATCGCGGAAGACGATGGGTGTTTGAGGTGCTGGGACATCTGAAGCCGGGAGTTACAACGGCGCAGGCGGCTGCCGATCTGAGTTCGATCGGTTCCTATCTCGAAAAGACCTATCCCAAAGAAGATGACCAAAGCAGCTTCAGCCTGGTGCGCCCAGGACTGCACGGGGACTTTTTTGCACCGGCGATGCGCGCATTTCTGGCGGGGTTGATGCTGCTGGCGGGAACGATTCTGCTGGGCGCCTGTGCCAACCTGGGCAGCCTGTTTGCCGCTCGAGCTGCCGACCGTGGGCGCGAAGTTGCACTGCGCCTCGCGCTTGGTTCGAGCCGCATGCGCATCCTGCGGCAACTCATGACCGAAGCCACTCTGATTTCACTCGCGGGAGGCGCCGCAGGCCTTGCCGGGAGCGTTGTGCTGTTGCATCGGCTGAGCGGGTGGCAGCCGTTTCCGCAATTCCCAATGAATATGCCGGTGACCCCGGACGCGAATGTTTATCTGGTCGCTTTGCTGTTGGCATTGGCGAGTGGATTCCTCTTTGGCGCGGTCCCGGTAAAACAAGTACTGCGCACCAATCCATACGAGATCGTCAAGGCGGGATCGAGCGCCAGGTTCGGGCGGCGGCTTACGGTCAGGGACGTATTGCTTGTGGTGCAGATTGCGATCTGCGCGGTGCTGGTAACTTCATCGATGGTTGCCGTGCGGGGACTGATGCGCTCGGCGCATAGCAACTTCGGTTTCGATCCGCACAACGTGATGCTGGTAGATACGGATCTAACTATGGCCGGCTATAGCGAAGACCATGTGCCCGCAATGCAAAGGCGCATGATCGATGCCATGCAGGCAATTCCCGGAGTAACTTCCGTGGGATTGGTGGATACTCCACCATTACATATGGGTTGGGGTATCGCACCGGTGTTTACCGACCAAACTACCGATCTGAAGCCATCGAATGCCGTCGCTGAAGCTATCACTTACAGCATATCTCCCGAATACCTGCACGCGGCGGAGACGGCCTTGCTTGCGGGTAGAGCTTTCACCTGGCAGGATGACAAGAATGCACCGAAGGTAGCATTGGTCAATCGGGAGTTTGCAGGCAAGATCCTCGGCTCGGTAACGGGCGCGATCGGCAAACATTACAAGCTGAAGGACGGAACACGCATCGAAGTTGTGGGTATTGTCGAAGACGGGAAATACACCGCGAACCTTGCCGAAGATCCGCAGCCGGCTATGTTTACGCCCATCCTGCAAAGCCCACGGAGCGATGCGGTGCTGGTGATTCGGGCAAATCGCGAAATTGGCCGCGATCCGGAGCACCTAGTTGCAGCCATTCGAAGCAAGCTGCGCGGCCTGGATGCGGGGCTGCCTGCCTTCATCCAGACATGGGACGAAGAAATGAACGGAGCGCTGTTTGCTTCGCGTATGGCAACGATGTCGCTGGGTGTACTGGGCGCAATGGGAGCCATGCTATCAATAACAGGAATCTTTGGAATGGCCGCTTACTCGGTCAGCAAGCGTCTGCGGGAGTTGGGAATTCGTATGGCACTCGGCGCGCAGCGAAAGGATGTGCTGCTGGCAGCGTTGGGGCGTCCGCTCAAGTTACTGGCTTTTGGTTCAGTCACAGGATTGCTTGTCGGGATTCTCGCCACCAGGGTGCTGGCATACATCGTGTACCAGGCTACGCCCCGCGATCCGCTGGTATTGGGCGGAGTTGTTCTAGCTATGCTGTTGCTTGGCCTCTTTGCGACGTGGATTCCGGCGCAACGCGCACTCGGAGTTAATCCCATGATCCTGCTGCGCGAGGAGTAGATCGGCTTTCTGAGTGAGTTTGCGCGCTCTCGACAACCGGAGGTCGTATGAAACTCATCGATTCGATTCGCTTCCGTATCGCCACTCTGTTCCAGCGTGAGCAGATGCGCGACGAGATGGAAGAGGAACTTCGCTCGCACATCCAGCACCGTGCCGACGATCTGGAGCGCTCAGGCCTGGGCCGCGCCGAATCGGAACGGCGCGCGCGCATCGAGTTCGGTGGGCGCGAGAAATACAAAGAGGAAATCCACCAGGCGGCTGGTGGTCATTTCTTCGAGACAGTTCTGCAGGATGCGCGGTACAGCCTGCGGGTGCTGCGCAAGTCTCCTGGATTTACAATTGCCGCGATATTAACGCTGGCGCTGGCCATTGGCGCCAACGCCGTGGTGTTCAGCGTGATGAATGCGTTCATTCTGCGCCCGTTGAACGTGCCTGAGCCGGAAAGCCTCTATGCGCTGCAGCATGGGGATGCTGCGTCGGGATACCTGTCGTATCCGAACTATGTCGATTTGCGCGACCACAACCATAGCTTCGATGACCTGGCGGCGTTTAACCTTCTGATGGTGGGGTTCGACAGCGGGGAAAACCCATCCAGCGAGTGGGGCGAGGATGTGAGTGGGAACTACTTCGACGCCCTGGGCCTTCAGCCGTATCTCGGCCATTTCTTCCACGCCAGCGATGAGCATGGCGTCAACAGCGCTCCGTATATCGTGCTCAGCCACGCCTTTTGGCACACCCGCTTTCAAGACGATCGGAGTGTGGTGGGCCGGGTTGTGCGGCTGAACGGGCATCCCTTCACCGTCATCGGTGTCGGGCCGCCGGAGTTCAACGGAACGCTCCTGTTTTTCAATCCGGCTTTCTTTGTGCCAATGGTGGAAAGCCTGCTGGCAGGGGAGGACCTGAACGCGCGCGGAGGTAGTTCGGTCTTTGAGTCGATGGGCCATCTCAAGCCGGGCGTCACGCCGGCGCAGGCGGTTGCCGATTTGAACTCCATTGGGGTGTATCTCGAAAAGGTTTATCCCAAAGACGTGAGCAAAATGACGTTCGTGCTGAGGCGTCCGAATCTGTATGGCGACTTTCTCGGCCGGCCGGTTCGTGCGTTCATGGCGGGACTGATGCTGCTGACGGGGTTGATTCTGCTGGCCGCTTGCGCCAACCTGGGCAGTCTGTTCGCAGCGCGCGCTGCCGACCGGTCGCGGGAAGTGGCCCTTCGGCTCGCGCTCGGTTCGACCCGCAAGCGCATTCTGCGCGGACTGTTTACCGAAGCCATCATGATTTCGCTGGCAGGGGGCGGAGTTGGGCTTCTAGGCAGCGTGGTGCTGTTGCGCGCTCTCAGCGCCTGGCAGCCAATTCCCAGTTACCCCATCCATTTAGCGGTGAATCCGGACGCCAAGGTTTACGTAGTCGCGGTGCTGCTGGCGCTGGCCAGCGGAATCCTGTTTGGCGCGGTGCCGGTAAGGCAGGTGCTGCGGACCAACCCGTACGAGGTGGTGAAGGCGGGAAGCGGCAGCATCGCCGGCAAGCGGATGAGCGCGCGCGAGGTGCTGCTGGTGGTGCAGATCGCCATCTGCGGCGTGCTGGTAACATCGTCGCTGGTTGCCGTGCGGGGGCTGGTGCGCTCGCTGCACGCCCATTTGGGCTTCGATATAGAGAACACCATGCTGGCCGAAACGGACCTGAGCACTGCCGGCTACAGCGCGGATCGCGTCCCAGCCATGCAGAAACGGATGGTCGAAGCGGTGCAAGGGCTGCCGGGTGTGGAGTCGGTTGGATTGGCCGACGCATTGCCGTTGTCCGTGAACGGCGGCGACGATCAACTCGTCTTCGCCAACCAATTGTCCGATTTGCGTCCATCCAACGCCGCAGGCAAAATCAGGACTTACAACGTCTCTCCCGAGTACTTTCAAGCCTCGGGCACAGCGTTGCTTTCCGGAAGATTATTCACTGGTCACGACGACCAGGGTTCTCCCCGGGTCGCAATCGTGAACCAGGAGTTTGCGCGCAAGCTGTTCGGTTCCGCAGCAAACGCGATTGGGGGTTGGTACAAGCTGAAGAACGGAACGCGCATTCAAGTGGTGGGTATCGCGCAAGACGGGAAATACAGCACCCTCACAGAAGATCCCGTGCCGGCCATGTTTTTTCCCATCCTGCAGTCGCCCTCCACATCCACAATCCTCGTCGTGCGGTCACGCCCCGGATCGGACCGCAACCCGCAACCGATCGGAGCAGCCATGAGGACCGCGTTGCAGCGATTGGATGCGGGGCTGCCGGTTACCATCGAAGCGCGGGACAAGCTGCTGGATTCAACTCTGTTTGGGCCGCGCATGGCGACCATTTCGCTGGGCGTGCTGGGACTGATGGGAGCGATGCTGTCCATTACCGGGGTGTTCGGCATGGCGGCTTACTCGGTGAGCAAGCGGCTGCGCGAATTGGGAATCCGCATTGCTCTCGGCGCGCAGCGGAGGGAAGTGCTGCAGGCGGCGCTGGGACGCGCGGTCAAGTTGCTGGCTTTCGGCTCGGCCGCGGGACTGCTGCTGGGAATTCTGGCCAGCCGGGTGCTGGCATTCATCGTGTATCAGGCCACGCCGCGCGATCCGCTGGTGCTGGCCGGGGTGGTATTTGCCATGGCGCTGCTGGGCCTGGTGGCGACGTGGATCCCGGCGCAGCGGGCGCTGTCTGTCAATCCGCTGAT
The DNA here is from genome assembly GCA_035510955.1 of Occallatibacter sp. GTDB lineage: Bacteria > Acidobacteriota > Terriglobia > Terriglobales > Acidobacteriaceae > Telmatobacter. Next base: position 10,022 of record DATKGE010000258.1, read on the forward strand.
TCTGCTGCGCGAGGAGTAAGGCGGGTCGGGCCCGATGGTCCGAGACCGACGGTTCGAGCGCCTCATTCCCAGCAGCGCGCGAACGGCGGCCGGCACCGCCGGGCCGCAGGGGCGCATTCCTAAGTCCTGGCGGCCGACGCGCCAATCGTGCCGGCTTTTCGTTGACTCTGGGGCGGGATTCGGGTATTCTGAAGACCTTGCGCGGTGTTGCGCCTGGGGTCTGTGTGTCGTGGTCCCCATCGACTCGTTTCTGTCGATTGGGTGATTTTTGCACACCCGGACCGGCTGGTTGATGCCCCTTTATGGGATCGGCTGGAGCAGGCCACCGGCGGCTGAGTACGCAGTAAGGCGTGCGGATTCGGCTGCGTCAGAGCCCTTGTAAGGGCCAGCCCCGGCAGTTCTCACCCGAACAGATTTGTTTGGACGTGGGTAGAAATCGGGCCCGTGCGCGTTTAGCGTGGGCACCAGCGTATTGCGTGAGGTTTTTGTTGAGACGGTTGGCGGTTTCCAAGCGGCCGGGCAGGTTCTTTTTTAGAGGGCAGGAGAGAGATGGGCACCTTTGTTCCGAGCGGGAAAGACATTCCCCGCAAGTGGTATGTAGTGGATGCCAGCGGTAAAACGCTGGGGCGTCTGGCGACGAAGGCCGCCGATTTGCTGAGCGGCAAGCTGAACCCCCAGTATGTGCCGTACATCGATATGGGCGACCACGTGATCGTCATCAACGCGGAGAAGGTCCGCCT
>DATKGE010000259.1:0-3012 GCA_035510955.1 Occallatibacter sp.
GGCCAATCCACTTCTACTGGCCATGCTGGGATGGAGACCTGAATCGGCAAAGATTCATCAAAGACCTCTTTCAGGAATCGTCCCCTTTCTGCACCTTTGACCATCCCTTTGTTTTTCCGCGCCACTTTTCCACACCGGATGTGTCCAAGATGTATGAAGGGTCTCCGCTGCAACGAATTCGCTGGCGTCTGCTCTTTCCTCCCCATTCGCCCATAACTGCATCATCGAAAGACCCGTCAAAGTTTGCAAGAGCTTCGGGATCCAACCAGACAGGAGAAATCGCACCCAGTGGAACCTCCCGTACGAAGGTTTGATACGAACACTATGGCCATTCAGCCATGGATCATTCAATCGTTTCAACCTCCGGGTCAAACCGTGCCAATTCAATCCCTTCCGGCTGAAATTCCCCCTGCCAGCCGGTGGTGCTTGTCCCGCTCCAAACGTGCTGTCGATCTCTTGATCGCGTTAGCTGTTCTTGCTCTGTTGGCATTTCCAATGCTGGTCATTGCCATCTGCGTATGCCTGACCTCGAAAGGCTCGGCTTTCTTTCTTCAGAAACGAGTTGGCCGTGGAGGGCATCTTTTTCGCATTTATAAATTCCGCAGCATGACCCCGGGCTCCGGCGCCGGCCCCGGTCACACCCGAGGCGGCGATCAGCGCATCACAGCGTTCGGCCGTCTGCTCCGCAAGTTCAAGCTCGATGAGCTACCGCAGTTCTATAATGTGTTGCGCGGAGATATGAGCCTCGTCGGGCCGCGCCCCAAGCTGCCGCACCATGAGCCGATTCCCGACATGCCTTACCGTCCCGGAATCACCGGCGCCGCTTCCCTGGCCTTTCGTCATGAAGAGCATATTCTGAGCGGCGTTCACGCCAATCAGCTCGACCATTTCTACGATAACCAGATCAAGCCACTCAAAACGCACTTGGATTTGCACTACATGAGCCAGGCAACGCTTTGGACCGACGTGCGGATGATGGCGGCAACTTTTCTGGTCTGTCTGGCGCCAGCGGTAGATACGAACTTCCTCATCGCAGCAGAAGAACCAGCCGGAAACGATTCCATGACAGCGTGAGTCCAAGGCCGGAAGACTGGAGCGCCAGGCCGGCCTCGGGGAAATCCATCCGTGATTTGCCTTATCACGGTCTGAAGTCTTCCGGAATGTAATTCGGCGTGTGTCGGATTCCCTGGAGATTCCCAGCGGCCGCAGCCCAAACAATCTCGCAAGCCTATTCTGCGGCTTGTCGGCCAGCAACGCGAGGCCAACCGGGCCGCAACGCTGGTTTCCTGCGCGGTTGACAAGTTTCCCCCAATTCGTATACTTTGCAATACAAAGTGAGAACACCTTGAACGACCTGAACAAGGCGTTAGGCGACATCAGCAGCATTCGCAGGCAGATGGCACATGCCACCGAGTTTCGCGGCTACGGCCCTGCCACCCTTGCCTGCACGGGGTTTCTGGCGGTCGCGGCAGCCGCGGCGCAGGCGTTCTGGGTTCCGGATCCGGCAAATCATATCGCCGCCTACCTGAGCGTCTGGATCTGGACCGCCGCCCTCTCCGCCGCCGTAATTGCAATCGAGATGTACGCGCGCACGCGCCGCATTCATTCCGGCCTGGCAGATGAAATGATCCGCATGGCTGTGGAACAATTTCTGCCATCGGTGGGCGTGGGCGGACTGCTCACCCTCGTGCTCGTGCGCTTTGATCCCGGGGCTCTGTGGATGCTGCCGGGACTCTGGCAGGTTATCTTCAGTCTCGGCGTGTTTTCCTCGTGCCGCTTTCTGCCGCGTGCAGTGGGCGCCGTGGGCATTTGGTACCTGCTCACCGGCCTCACCTCGCTTGCCCTCGCGGACACGCGAGCACTCTCGCCATGGTCCATGGGCATTCCGTATGGAATTGGACAGATGCTGGTGGCGACGATTCTCCTCTTCAACGCGAAGGAGGACAAAGATGAAATCTAAATCTGTTCGCAACGAAGGCCGCTTTGCATACGAGGGCCTGGATCGCGTCATTCACGAGCGGGCGCGCCTCAGCGTGCTCACGTCCTTGGTAACAAATCCAAAGGGATTGGCGTTTGGCGATCTGAAGCAGCTCTGCTCTCTTACCGACGGCAATTTGAGCCGCCATCTGCGCGTGCTTGAAGAAGGAAAAATGGTGGAGATTGTGAAGAAGCAGGATCGCAATCGTTCGCTCACGCTGTGCCGCATCACAGCTTCAGGCCGTGCGCGCTACGTCGAGTATCTGTCCACGCTTGAACAGGTGGTCCGCGATGCGGCAAGAGGCACGAAAGAAGCGTCGGCGTCTACCACTGCACACAGCCTGACCCCTTCGCGGGTCTGAACCCTTTTTTTGCGAGGTAACTTTGCAATGCAAAGTAACGGTGACAAGGGATTGCATGTAGCCATAATCATGGACGGCAACGGCCGCTGGGCAACGCGCCGTGGCTTGCCGCGCGTCGCAGGACATCGAGCCGGTGTGGCCGCAGCCCGCAGCGTCGTGGAACATGCGCCGGATGTGGGCATTCGCTGGCTGACGCTCTATGCATTTTCATCAGACAACTGGAGCCGACCCGCCGACGAGGTGATGAGCATCTTCTGGCTGCTGCGCGCGTTCCTGCGCCTGGAGACGCAAGGGCTCAAGGAGCGCGGCGCACGGCTGGAAGTTATCGGAAGGCGCGACCGTTTGCCGGCCCGGCTGCTGCACGAGATCGTCCGTGCGGAGTACGCTACCGTTGAGGGCAGCCGTCTTCATTTGCGCGTTGCCATCGATTACTCTTCGCGCGACGCAATTACACGCGCCGCGGCGGGCGTGACCACCGCGCTCTCCATTGATGCAACTCATTCCGTTGAACTGGTAGGGCGCATGCTCGCGCAGGCGTTGACTGCGGAGAGCGGAGAAGTGGATTTGCTGATTCGAACTGGCGGCGAGAAGCGGCTTTCCGATTTTCTGTTGTGGGAGTCGGCCTATGCCGAACTTGTGTTTACTGACCGCATGTGGCCGGAGTTTGACGCGG
>DATKGE010000260.1:0-34955 GCA_035510955.1 Occallatibacter sp.
AATTTCGATATCGAGCACGTCGGCAATCCGCGCCAGCCGCGCCGCGGGGTCGAAGATGGCCAGCAGTTCCTGCTTCTCCTCGATGCCCAGTTGTAGGTTGGCGGCAATGGTGTCGCTCAGCTTGGCCGGCTCGTCCATGCGAACCGTGGCGATAATTGTCTCGTAGTTCAAAGACTGCTGCAGCTTCACGTATTGCTCGAACAGCCCGGTCACGCGCTGCATCAACTGCTCCGCGGCCGGGGTCATCTCGAACTGCGATTTGCCGACGCGCACGGTGGCCACAAAGAACCCGTCGCGGTCGTTCACTTCAATTGACTTGGCCCGCTCCACCCCCTCCACCAGCACCTTGATGTTGCCGTCGGGCATCTTGACGCTCTGCACAATGCTGCAGATGGAGCCGACCTGGTAGATGTCCTTGGCCTTGGGCTCGTCGATCGAGGCGTCGTGCTGCGTGGCAAGAAAAATCTTGCGGTCGCCGGTGAGCGCTTCTTCAAGGGCCCGCACGCTGGACTCGCGGCCCACCACGAAGGGCGTCATCATGTATGGAAAGATGACCATGTCCCGAATGGGCATCATGGGCAGCTTGCGCGGCTCGTTCTTATCGCGGGATGCGGTCATTGTGCCCCCTGGAGATTTGACGCGCGAAACTTGACTCCGGCTTCATGGCCAGTTGCGCGACTCATGTTCGGATTGTATATCAGAACGGAATGTAAGCCTTTGAAAGGGAGCCGGATGAAACGTAAGATGTTCATTTCAAAATACCCTTTCGGCGTCTTCCCCGATTTGGGTGCACACTCGGGCAATTTTCGGCCTGCCAGCATCGATGCGGACCCTACATTGCCTCCGGGCTCTCAATCCCCAGCCAGCTCAGCACTTCCATCAACTCCCGCAGCGCCACCGCCGCCGTTGCCAGCAGAAACGTCTTGCGCGCGGGATCTCCCTCGGTAAGAATATGGTGCTTGTGGTAGAAGTTATTGAATTCCTGGGCTAACTGGAATGCTTGTTTTGCCAGGTAAGCGGGCTCCGACGCAGCAATGCATTGCTCCAGCACCAGTGTTCGCCGCCCGGCCCGGAGCCACAGCGCCCAGATATCCTCATTCTCATCGCCGGCGAGATAGTGCGAGACTCCGCCTGACTCAGCGAACGCAGTTAACACCGCTTCGGGCGTCGTCTCACCCTTGCGGAAAATATTCCGCGCCCGCACCACGGCGTATTGAATATACGGCCCCGTCTCGCCCTCAAAGCTCAATGCATCCTTGAAGTCGAAAGCAATTACCGAATTGCGAGTGAACTTCAGCATGAAGTAGCGCAGCGCGCCAATGGCAATCTGTTCCGCAATCAACTGCCGTTCAGCCTCGTCGCGTCCCGTCTGCCGCGCGTCCACCTCGGCTCGCGTGGCCTCGAGCAGCTTGTCGATGAGATCGTCGGCCTTCACGCCGAACCCTTTGCGCCCGCTGACCAAGATATAAGGACTGTCACGATCTTCCTCTGCCACCTCAAAGCCGAGGTCGAGGGCGCAGCGCGGAGTAAGCGCCACTTTCTCGTACCCGAAATGGATGCAGTGATTCGCCTGATCGACGAATCCCATCCCTCGCAGTGCCTGGACCAGATTCGCCTGCGGATCGTTTTGCCGCACATCGATGACGTTGTAAATCGCCTGCGCCCCGCCAAATTGCGGATGAGTTACTTCTCCATGCTCCGCAGAAATCCAGCACTCACGGTCCGGATAACTGAAGAATTGCTTATAACCAAAGTCCTTGCCCAGCAAGCCAAACTTCCATAAGTGGTAAGCAATATCCTTGCCCACATAAGTTACAGTCCCATTCGAGCGCACTATAACCTTTGCATCTTCGTCTGTCTCGCCATCGGCGGTCTCGGCGCCCGGCCGAGTCATCACCCAGCACCCTTTGTTTTTGCCCTCGGTCTCAAAGTAAAGCACACCCGTCTGCTTCAACTGCTCAAACGCCGCATCCCAGAACTTCAAGTGCAGAATCTCGCTCTCGCGGGGCAGAAAATCGTACTCGACATCCAGCCTCAGCATCGTCTCCAGATGCCGCCGCAGCACCGCCGTAGAAATCAGTTCGGCAATCTCGGCCGTCTCATTGCCGCCCTGTTCAATCTCGTGCAGCGTCTCATAGCGCAGCTTCTTCCGCGCCGCATTCTCCTCTTCGGCGCCCTGCTCGTACCATTGCGATGTCTTCGCATAGAGGTCCCAGCAGTAGTAGTCGATCCGCCCGCCCTTGCTCTTCAACTTCTCAAGCAGTTCCCTTACCTGGGTGGCCGACATACCTTCGAGATGCAGAAACCCCACCACCACATCCGCCACCTGCACTCCGGTGTTGTCGATGTAGTTCTGCACGTCGACTTTTTGCCCAGCCGCGCGCAGCAGGCGCACAAACGTGTCTCCCAGAATCGCATTGCGCAAATGCCCGACATGCGCGGCCTTGTTGGGATTGATGCTGGTGTGCTCGACCAGCGAGTGAATGCCCGATGAAGCCAGCGGCCCGGTTGCCGTCGCAGCAATCGTGCGCACACCCGCTGCACGATCCAGCCGCGCATTGATGTACCCTGCTCCGGCAACTTCAAAAGAAGAAAAACCCTCCACCGCACCCAGCGCCGCCACGATCTCCTGCGCAATTACCTTGGGCGCCTTGCGCAGCTTGCGCGCCAGTTCGAACGCAAGCGGCGTGGACAACTCGCCGAACTTCAACTCCGGCGGAATCTCCAGCGGAATCGTTTCCATCTGAAGGTCGTACTTTTCTTTCAAGACTGCGCGGAGATGCGCGCCGAGCCTCTTCTGCAATTCCAGATACACGTCAATTGATCCTCAGAAATCTTTGATTTTCAAGGCCGATTCTACCACCTGCAATGAGGCTGTCCCGGGCGGGCCAGACCTTCCCAGGCCGCCGCTCTGGCCATGCCGTAAGATGGTAACCAGACTGTCTTCTGACCTATAGCTTGCATTTCGGGCGGGGATTGAAGGCATATTCGCCCATGACCCAAGAATCAAGCCCAGCCCGCTCAAGCCCAGCCCGCTATTACCTCACCACGCCCATCTACTACGTGAATGCGCGCCCGCATCTGGGCCACGCATACTCGACCATCGTCTGCGACGCCATTGCGCGGCGCAAGCGGGCGCTGGGCATCGACACCTGGTTCCTCACCGGCACCGACGAGCACGGCCAAAAGATCGAGCGGTCGGCGCAGGCGGCCGGGTGCACGCCGCAAGAGTTTGCGACAAAGATTTCAGCCGAATTCCGCGGCCTGTGGGACCAGCTCGGCCTCACCTACGACGACTTCATCCGCACTACAGAAGACCGGCACAAGCGCGGCGTGCAGCACCTGTTCGCCACGCTGCGCGACAAGGGCTTCATCTACAAGGGATATTACACCGGCCAATATTGCGTCTCCGACGAGGCCTATGTCGACGGTCCTCCCGGCACGTTCTGCCCCGATTGCGGACGGCTTACCGAGACAGTCAGCGAAGAGAATTACTTCTTCAAATTGTCAGCCTTCGAGCGCAAGCTGCTCGAGTTCTACGAGGCCAATCCCAGCTTCATGGGCCCCGAGTCAACACGCCGCGAAGTCATCTCCTTCGTCCGCTCCGGCCTCAAAGATCTTTCCGTCAGTCGCACCAGCTTTTCCTGGGGCATTCCTGTCCCCGGCGATGAGAAGCACGTCGTCTATGTCTGGCTCGACGCGCTCGCCAACTACATCACTGCTCTCGGCTACGGGTCCGACGATCCGATAGACCAGGAGCGCTTCAAAAAATTCTGGCCGGCCGACATGCACCTCATCGGCAAGGAGATCAGCCGCTTCCACTGCGTCTACTGGCCGGCCTTCCTCATGGCTGCCGGCATTGAACCGCCGCGCTCAGTGAAGGCCAACGGCTGGCTGCTCTTTGACCAGGGCAAGATGTCCAAGTCGCGCGGCAACATTGTCCGCGCTGAAACTGTTCAGGCGGTCCTCGGCGCCGACGCGCTGCGCTATTTCCTGCTGCGCGAGATTCCGTTTGGCCAGGATGGAAGTTTCTCTTTTGATGCATTAGTCCAGCGCTACAACGGCGATCTCGCCAACGGCTACGGCAACCTGGTGAGCCGCGTGGTCAACATGGTGCACAAGTACTTCGGCGGCGTGGTACCGGAGGCAGGCGCCGAAGCTTCTCAGGAAAGAGGCTTGCGCGGGCTCGCTGAGGGCCTCGTCGGCCCGTTTGGGCAAGCATTCGATCAACTGGACTTCTCAGAGGCATTGAAGCTGATGTGGGTCGTGGTGGCCGCGATAGACGGCTACCTGACCGCCAATGCGCCCTGGAAAAAACCCGCCGACCGCAGCGACGAAGACCACGCCGCGCTGCAGGCCCGCGTGTTGGCAACAGCCGCCGAAGCCATCCGCATCATCACGGCACTGGTCTACCCGATTTTGCCGGACGCCGCCGCCAAAGTCTGGCTCCAACTTGGCCAGGGAGACATCGGGGCTGCCGCGCGCGGCGCTTTCCTCACCCATCTCGCCTGGGGCGGATTGAAACCCGGAACCCAACTCGGCGAACCTGCCCCGCTCTTTCCCCGAGCAGAAAAGGACGCGGTCCAACGTATGCAAAACCTGGAAGACGAAAACAACCGCACCGTGATTGAAGCCGCCAGCGAGCAGGGCGAAGCCGGCGGGTCCGATCCCACGGCTCCTGCGTCCGCTCTGTCCATCGAGCCTTCGCCCGCCGCAGCCTCGCCCTCTGTCGTTTCTGTGCAGCCGGGGTCAACTGGAACCGCGCCCAAACGTCCCGGCGAGCACGGCGACCACAATCTCACGCAGGCCACCGCAGCGCCGGTCGATTCCGCCAAACAGGTGGAGTCGATTCCGGTTGCTCCTATCGGCTCAGAACTGGCCAGCGGCAGGCTCAGCACCACGCCTGCTGCCGCGCCGGAAGGCACTCCGTTGCACCCTGCGGAGACCCCACCCCCATCGCAATTGGCTGCGCAGCAGCCGTCTGCCTCACCGCAGGTGACCATCGACGACTTCGTCAAAGTCGACCTCCGCGTGGCGCAGATTCTCGTGGCCGAGCGCGTGCCCAAGGCCGACAAGCTGCTCCGCCTCGAAGTCGACCTGGGCTACGAGAAGCGCCAGATCCTGGCCGGCATCGCGCAGTATTACGAGCCTGAAAAACTTGTGGGCCGCAAGATCGTCATCGTCGCCAACCTCGCTCCACGCAAGATGCGCGGCCTGGAATCGAACGGCATGTTGCTGGCCGCTTCTCTGCCCGACGGCGCACCCGTTTTGGCCGGATTCCTGGAAGAGGTTCCCCTCGGCGCGCGGCTGAAGTAGGATTCGCCACGGTATCTCCAACGAGGCTGGAGCATTTGCTCATACACACAAACCGTGCCATACTTACACATCGGCTGGGAGGCGCTTCTATGCGCACGAATATCGACATTGACGATGAATTGATGGCGAAGGCAATGGCTGCAACGAACGCACCCACAAAGAAGGCCGCAGTGGAGCAAGGTCTTCAGTTGTTAGTCCGCCTCAAGGCGCAGGAAGGCATTAAGAAGCTTCGCGGGAGGGTCAAATGGGAGGGTGATTTGGCCGCCATGCGCGAGGGCCGTTTCCTCAATTGGGACAAGGAATTCGGGAAAGAAAGGCAGAAGGATTCTGCGGCATAGCGATCACGAATCGAAGAGGAAGAAAGCGAACCCGGCATGGTGATTGTCGACTCATCGGTGTGGATCGACTACCTGAACGACAAGGCAAACAGCCAAACAGCCTGGCTGGAGAGCGAAATCGGGCAACGGGAAATCGGACTCACAAGCCTGATTCTTTGCGAAGTGTTGCAGGGAATTCGCCACAATCGCCAGTTTCGCGAAACCCGAGAACAATTGGCGACGCTTCCCGTCTTCGAGAGTCTCAGGGTCGAGTTGGCCACCGCCGCAGCTCAAAACTTCCGGTTCCTGCAACAGCGCGGCTTCACAATACGCAAAACAATCGATTGCATCCTCGCCACCTTCTGCATTCAGGAAGGTCACCAGTTGCTTCACCGCGACAGCGACTTTGAGCCGTTCGAGAAGCACCTAGGAATGCGGGTGGTTCATCCGCCGGCCATTGCTCAGCATTGAACTTCATGACTGCCGGAGGACCGGTTTGCTGATCGATTCCCACGCCCACCTGGATAGCGAGCGCTACAGTGAAGACCGCGCCGCCATGCTCACCCGCGCCTGGGAAGCCGGCGTCGGCACGGTGCTGGCAATCGGCATCGGCGAGCAGGCCGCCGGCATGGATGGTGCCCTCGCAATATGCCGCGAGTTCAATCCGAAATCAAACCAAAATACCAGTCACAGAGCGAAATTCCCGCGTCTCTACGCCAGCGCCGGCGTCTACCCCCACAACACGCCCGAAGCCGACGACGCCGCCATGGCCAAGCTGGACAGCCTTCTCGCCGAGCCGGAAGTCATTGCCTGCGGCGAGATCGGCCTCGACTACTATCACGAGGGCGCGCCACACCCGGTTCAGCGCCAAGGCCTCATCAAGCAGCTTGAAATCGCCGCCGCCCGCAAGCGGCCCATCCTCATCCACTGCCGGGGAACCAACGAATCCACCGACGCCTGGGACGATCTGCTCGTAGTCCTCGAAGCCCATTGGCGTCCGACCGGCCTCGGCGGCGTGATGCACTGCTTCGGCGGCGGCTGGGAGCAGGCCCGCCGCTCGCTCGACCTGGGCTTCCTGGTCTCCTTTGCCGGCAATCTCACCTATCCCAAGGCCCAGCCCTTGCGCGATGTGGCCGCTCGCATCCCACTGGATGGGATTTTGGTCGAGACCGACGCCCCCTGGCTCTCCCCCTCTCCTGATCGCGGCAAGCGCAACGAACCCGCCTTCGTGACCCGCACCGCCCATACGCTGGCCGGTTTGCGGGAGGTTTCAGACGAAGAAATCGCCTCCGCCACCACGAAAAACTTCCGCCGGCTGTTTCGTCTTGGGGTTGACGTGGGAAACTGATAGTACTGGCCTTGCAAGCGGCAGCCTTTTGAAGTTTGAGGGAAAACCAATGGCGCAGGAAAACTCATTCGATATTGTCAGCAAGGTAGACATTCAGGAAGTCCGCAACGCCATCGATCAGGCGCTCAAGGAGATTCGCCAGCGCTTCGACCTGAAGGACTCCCATTCCGAAGTCAGCCTGGTTGAGGCCGACAAGGAGATTCAGCTCGCCTCCGATGGCGAATATCACCTCGAGGCCGTCAGGGAGATCCTCGGCCAGAAGCTGGTCAAGCGCGGCGTCTCACTCAAAAATCTGACCTACGAGAAGGTGGAACCCGCGACCGGCAAGAGCGTCCGCCAGAAGATCAAGCTGCAGGTCGGCATCCCGATTGAGCGAGCCAAGGAGATCGTTCGTCTGGTCAAGGACTCAAAAAAGAAGGCACAGGCCAGCATCCAGGGCGATACTGTCAGAGTATCCAGTAAAGACCGCGACGAACTCCAGGCCATCATCGCGTTGCTGCGAGGCAAGGATCTGGGCGTGGAATTGCAGTTTACCAACTACCGCACCAATTGATAAGAAGCTTTGGCGCAATCTGCGCATCCGTATAAGCGGGTTGCGCATCGGGAACAGCAGCAGCACAGATATCCGAGCAGAACGAGAACCGGAGAGCATTGAGCACACTAGCGATAGCGACGGCGAGAGAGGTTTTCGATCTGCTGCGGGATGACCTGGTGGCCATCGAGCAGGAGCTGGGCCGCGATGCCGCCTCCAGCGTCAGCACCATCACGGAGATCGCCGAGTACCTGCGCGAAGGCGGCGGCAAGCGCATTCGCCCTTCGCTGCTGCTGCTCTCCGCGCACATGCTCGGCTACTCCGGCCCGGGCTCCATCCGCCTGGGCGCGGTGGTTGAAATGGTGCACACCGCAACCCTGGTCCACGACGACATTATCGACGGCGCCAACACCCGCCGTGGCCGCCCCTCTGCCAACACCACCTGGGGCAACGAAAAATGCGTCCTGGCCGGCGACTGGCTTTACATGCAGGCCTTCAAGGTCGCGCTCGAAGAAAAGAACCTGCGCGTCCTGGATCTGCTCATCGGCCTCACCCAGCAGATGGTCGAAGGCGAGTTGCTGCAGATTCAAAAGCTGGGCAACGCCGTCTCCGAGGCTGAATACTACGACCTCATCTTCCGCAAGACCGCCTGCCTGTTTGCCGTTTCCATGCGCCTGGGCGCCGTGCTGGCCCACGCCTCTGAAGCGGACGAGACAAAGCTGGCAGCCTACGGCCGCGCAGTCGGCCTCGCATTTCAGATCGTTGACGACGTGCTCGACCTGACCGCCACCGAAGAGGTTCTCGGCAAGCCCGTGGCCAGCGACCTGCGCGAAGGCAAGGCCACGCTCTCGGTCATTCATTCCTTCGACCACGGCACCGCTTCCGACCGCCAGACCATTCAGCGGGTGCTCGACGACCGCAGCTTCGAGAACGTCAGCCGCCAGCAGATTCAGCAGATCCTGGTCCGCAACGGCTCGGTCGACTACGCCATGTCCGTCGCCGACCGCTACGCCGATCAGAGCCGCAAGGCCCTGGCGCCGCTGCCCGACTCCGAGTTCAAGCGCGCCCTGCTCTGGGTGCCCGACTTCGTCGTGGCCAGGGACAAGTAGGCTGCCCGCATGGAATCCGCCGACCCGCCGATCTGGGCACAGGTAGACGACTACTTCTCAAAACTGCTCGCCCCTGCGGACGACAAATTCGACGCAGCCCTCCAGGCCAACCAACAGGCCGGGCTGCCCCAGATCGACGTTACCGCTCTGCAGGGCAAATTCCTTGAGTTCCTGGTCCGCGTCTCCGGAGCGCGATGCATCCTCGAGATCGGCGCCCTGGGCGGTTACAGCACCCTCTGGCTGGCCCGCGCGCTGCCCGGCGACGGCCGCATCGTGACCCTCGAACTGGACCCGCACCACGCGGAGGTGGCTCGCGCCAACCTCGAAAACGCCGGCGTCCTGGATTCGGTCGACCTGATCGTCGGCCCGGCCATCGAGACGCTTCCAACGTTGAGAAACTCGCCAGCCGCGCCCTTCGACGTCATCTTCATCGACGCCGACAAGCAGAGCTATCCCGAGTATCTGCGCTGGGCCCTGAAGCTCTCGCGTCCCGGCACGGTCATCGTCGCCGACAACGTCGTCCGCCAGGGGAAGGTCGTCGATCCGGACAGCGACGATCCAAATGTGCAAGGCGTCCGACGGTTCACAGAGCTGGTGGCCGCCGAACCGCGCCTCAGTGCGACGGTCCTTCAAACTGTCGGCGTCAAAGGCTACGACGGCTTTCTGCTGGCTGTCGTTCTAAGCTGAAAAGCTCTTGATCATTTTTACCGTTCCGATAACGTGGACTTCGTGGAATCCCGCCCCAGCGTACTGCCGCCAGGTTCCTGGCGAAAAATGGCCTGTCATCCTGAGCGAAGCGTACTTCAGCGGAGTCGAAGGACCTGCATTTGGGAGATCGGCTCGCGTGCGGACAATTCCGCAAGCGCATCCTCTAATTCAGGAGCAGTTGTTTGTGCAGGCTCCATCTACGGAAGCCACGGTCCAAGTGCACTCATGCGGACAGTATATTTGGATGCTCAAGGTCAGTCCGATCAGAGTGGGTGCAATACGCCATCGGTTTCCAAAATCTGCAGCGCCACGGCAAGCGTCACTCGTGTGTAGAGCCGCCACCATTTTCCTGTATGCCGCATCCAGTAAATGTCGAAGAGGTCCTGTCCGACGCAGTCGATGCGAGCGAATGGCGCATCGAACTCTTCCCCGCGATTGTCCTCATGGCCCGACCGGTAGCGCTGCACGAAGCGATAACGCCCTCCCGCCCAGACGCCGTGGATGTCGATTGGGTAGTTGAACTTGTTCGGGACAATTCGCGGTAGAAAGCGCGGCTTCAGAACGTCGCGGATAAATGCATCGCAGGCCGTGACGATGCGATGCTTCTCCGCGTCGGTAACCCGCGCAGGCCGGGTCGCGCTAGGTACCCATGCTCTTGCCTTCATTCTGGCCACATCCTTGATCAGCTCCCGCCCTGTCGCAATCCCCTGTTACTCCACCATCATCGCCCGCAGCGCCGCCTCGTGTTCAGGCGGCAGCGGCTTCTTGTTCAACTGGTCGTCGCAGACTACGTGGACTGTTTCGCCCTCGGCCAGCAGCTTGCGCTCTTCTCCCTCACCGCCCGCCTCACGCAAAATGCGATAGGCAAACTTGATCACCGATCCGCGCAGCAATGAAGGCCAGGTCTCAATCACAATCCGGTCGTCGTAGCGCGCCGGCGACTTGTACCGGCAAGTGGCCTCAATCACCGGCAGAATGCATTGATGGTCGATCTCCAACTGGCTGTAAGCGAGGCCCAGCGAGCGCAGCAGTTCCACGCGCCCAATCTCAAACCAGACCAGGTAGTTGGCATAGTACACAATGCCCATCTGGTCGGTTTCGGCATAGCGCACCCTGATTTCGGTGGTCACGGGCATGAAAAAAAGCTCTCCAGAACAGAGATCAGAAACGAGTGGCAAGGGTCAGTAATCACCAGGATTGCTGATTCCTGATCCCTGTTCCCTGATCCCTGCTTTTACGGCTTGAGGTGGGTGAAGAAGGGTAGCTTGGTGACATCGTTGAAGAGGGTGAAGGCAAAAAAAGCAATGATCATGACAAACGCCGCCTGGTAGATGCGCTCCTTGATATTGACCTCGATATCCCGCCGGATCACGCTCTCGATCAGCAGCAGTAGAATCAGGCCTCCGTCGAGGATAGGGAACGGCAGCAGGTTGATGATGCCCAGGTTGAGGCTGATGGCCGAGGCCAGACCCACCTTGGGAAGCCAGCCCTTGGTCTCGGCCGCATCCCCGGCCATGCGGGCAATGCCCACCGGACCCGACATTTGCGACACGGAGAACTTGCGAGTGAGGATCCGGCCCAGTACCTCGACAATGAGGGTTGAGTTTTCGACGCAGAACTTCTCTGACTTGACGGCCGCGGCCTTCAACGGCAGCGGGGACGAACCGAAAGGAATCGGCACCGGTACGAAGCCGAGCTTCCAGCCATTGGCATCGAGTTTGGCCGGATGCGCCACAATCGGCGGCAGCACCACGCCGTTACGCATCACAACCAGTGAAATGGGCTTGCCCTGGCCGTATTGCATATAAGCCAGCAGCGCCTGCACGGTGTGAAAAGCATAACCATCGACAGATTGAATCTGGTCCCCATCGCGCAGGCCGGCTTGTGCCGCGGGCCAACCGGCGGTAACCTCCTGCACCCCGATCGGGCCGGGGACAAATTCAGGAATCGCGCCCGCATCGCTGATATCGAACTCGTCCTGCCCCTTTGGCGGCGCGGCCACGTGCATCGCAAGCTCCACCGTCCGGCCACCTCGATCGACCGTAACCGGCACTGTCTGTCCCTGGTTCAACGCCGCGTGCTGGTTCACCTGGTCCCAATCGGGATTATCGACGGTCTCGAAATGCGTGATCACGTCGCCCGGTTCAAAACCTGCCTGGGCAGCGGCCGAGCCCGGAACCACCCACTCCACAGTCGTTGTCTTCACTTCGTGCCTGGGGACCTCGTTGATCCACCCGAAGTAGAAGAGCATCAGCCCAAACGCCAGGATGAAGTTAGCCACCGGACCCGCCACGCCGATCAGCATCCGCTGCCAGCGCGGATGAGAAGTGAAAGCGCCGGGATCGTTCGCCAACGAGTCCGAGACGAATTCCTCGCCGGGAATTTTCTCCAGCAGTTGTTGGGCCACCGGTGTGCCGGGGGTTGAGCCGCTGATCTGGTCCGGCGTCTCGCCGGTCATCTTGACGTAGCCGCCCAGCGGCAGCAGGCAGATTTTATATTCCGTTTCGCCGTAGGTGACCCCGACGAGCCGCGGCCCAAAGCCCACGGAAAACGATTCGACGCGCACGCCGCAAAGCTTGGCCACGGCAAAGTGGCCAAACTCGTGCACGACGACCATCAAGCCCACCAGGACGATGAATGCGACGACTGAAACTAGAAATTCATGCATAAATTAGTGGCTATTCCTTCGTATCACGCACAGCGCCCGGCCGGCAACATTACCTCAGGAAGGTACGAGCCGTTTGACGCGCCTCACGGTCGCTGGCGAGCACCTCCCCAATGGTGGCGGGATGCGCCTCCGGCGTGGCAGCGAGGACTCTTTCAATTGTACGCGGGATTCCAATAAATGGGATGCGGGAGTCCAGAAACGCATCCACTGCAACCTCGTCCGCCGCATTCAGGGCAATGGAGTGGGCTCCGCCCTTTTCCGCCGCCTCAAATGCCAGCCGCAAGCAGGGAAACCGCTCGAAGTCCGGCTCCTCGAAATCCAGGTGGCGCAGCGCAGCCAGGTCGAAGGTGAGCGTGGAAGCCGGCCGCTCCGGGTAAGCCAGCGCATACAGGATGGGCAGCCGCATATCGGTCACGGAAATCTGCGCCAGGATGGAGCCATCCACATACTCCACGAGCGAGTGAACCGTGGACTGCGGATGCACCATCACCCGCACCCTGCTGGGCGGCACATCGAAAAGCCGGCAGGCCTCGATTACCTCTAACCCTTTGTTCAGCATGGTCGCCGAATCGATGGTGATGCGCCGGCCCATCACCCAGGTAGGATGCTTGAGCGCCTGCTGCGGCGTAATCGAAGCGAACTGATCCAATGGAAGCTGCCGGAACGGCCCACCGGAAGCCGTCAGCCAGATCGTCTTCACTTCCTTGTGCTCGCCGACTCTCATGCACTGGTGCACGGCGTTATGCTCGCTGTCGATGGGCAGGATGGGCACGTTCCGCACACGCGCCGCCGCGGTAAGAATCTCCCCGGCAGCTACCATGCATTCCTTGTTGGCCAGGCCCACCGGCTTGCCGGCCAGAATGGCAGCGTGCGTGGCCTCCAGGCCCGCCACGCCCACAATGGCCGAAACCACGAAATCCACCTCGGGCAATGTCGCGCAAGCAACGGTTCCTTCCGTGCCGTGAACCACTTCCACGCCGGTGATCCTCGCCTCACGCAGCCGCGTGGACAAGGACCCAGCCAGTACCTCAGTAGCCAGCGAAACCAGCTTCGGCCGCCATCGGACGGTTTGTGCGAAAGCCTCATCGAGGTTTCGTCCGGCAGCCAGCGTGGCCACCTGGTAGCGCTCGGGAAACTGCTCAACGATGGAGAGGGTGCTTTGTCCGATGGAGCCTGTGGAACCGAGAATGGCGAGTCGCTTCATGGGGTTTTTTCTGGAATTCCATGGCTCCTTGGAGAGCCAATTCAGGTTGCGCGATCCTGCTAAACCGTCTAGAACCGCTGGTGAATCACCTGAGCGTACCACAGCACCGGAGCGGCCAGCAGCAACGCGTCGATGCGGTCCAGGACTCCGCCGTGGCCGGGCAGCAGCGTGCCGGAATCCTTCACCCCCACCGACCGCTTCAGCGCCGACTCCGCCAGATCTCCCACCTGCGCCGCCACGTTGACCAGCACCGCCAGCGCCAGCCAGTACCAGATCTCTTCCGGATAAGACAGCCTGGCGGAGTTCCACTGCGTCAGCCAGTTCGCCAGCGCCAGCAATCCCCCCGCCGCCAGCAGGCTGCCGGCAAGCGAGCCGGCCGCGCCCTCCCAGGTCTTGTTGGGACTCAGCCGGGGCGCCAGTTTGTGCCGGCCCAGGCTCCGGCCCACGTAGAGAGCCGCAATGTCCCCCGCCCACACCACGCACAGCAGAAACGCAACCAGCGATGGCCCGTTGGGTTCTTCGCGCAACGCCGGTAGCGCCAGCAAGGTAAACCCCACGTAGACCAGGCAGAAAATCGACACCGCCGCATCCAGCATGATCTCCTCAACCGGCGAACGGAAGGCGCAATAAACCAGCAGGAAAAGGCTGGCAAAGCCAAACATGGAAAGGGTCAGATCAGGATATTCAAAATTGACGGCAAACAGCGCCGCAATGGCCGCCACCACGGCGATCCGCGGTGCACGGGCGCCGCCCAGCTGGGTCAGACCCAGGTATTCCCATGCCGTCAGCGCTGCAAGCCCCGCCGTAGTCAAGGCAATCAGCCACCGGGGCCCCAGAAACACCCCCAGAAGAACCAGCGGAATAAGAACAATGGCTGTAAGGATTCGTTTCATTCCAAAGGTGAGGATACACCGCCGAGGCGCTGACCCGGGTAGATGACCGAGGGTATGGACCGGGGTGCGACTGAAAGCGGAATAAACACTTTAGCTATAGACAGACTGTCTATCTTGGTCCATACTGGAATTCATTGCAGACCGTTGGACGATTTGCGCTGCCGAGCCGGGACTGACCCAAGAGGAGAGTTTATGAATCATGGTTTGAGCGATCAGGTGCGGACGGTTGCACTCGACAAATTCGTGATGCCGGCGGTTCGGGCGGGGAAGGTGCGGTTCTCTGTGGCGGTGCGGGATTTGATGCGGCATCTGCAGGCCGATGGTTTTCCAGAGAGGAATTGGCCGCAGGTTTGCACCGCCATCCAGGCGGGGAAGTTCCTGCGGGAGAACGGGTTGGAGATTGAGGGCGTGGACGGGCCGCCGAAAAAGCAAAGCCCGACCGTGGTGGTGAGATATCGGGTTGCAGGCCGGGGGAAGGCCGCAGTTGCGGAAGACGAGGAATTGACGCAGGACGAGGCAAAGGCGGAGGCGGAAAGCCCCGAAGCCTGGGCGTTTCGATTGACGGAGCGGCTTCGCGGATTGATGAAAGAAGAGATTTCGGCGCACGGGGGCACGGAGGGATACATGCGATGGGTTCGCGGGTACGACGAGGAAGAGGGATGAGCCGTGTTTTCTGGGATACTATGCTCTTCATCTATCTGCTTGAGGGGAACCCGCAGTTTTCAGCTCGGGTGCGTGAACTACTGGCACGATCGAACAAGCGGGGCGACGCGCTGTTTACCAGCCACCTGGCCGTTGGCGAAATCGTGGCCGGAGCCGGCAAATCGACCAATGTGCCAAGCGAACGAATCGTTCGGGAGACGCTTCGGGAGATGGGCTTGACTTGCCTGCCTTTTGACGAGGGAGCCGTTCGCCCGTTTGCCCGGCTGCGATCCCTTGAGAAACTGAAGGTCGCGGATGCAATTCATCTTGCCTGTGCAGCCTCGGCAGGAATTGACCTGTTTCTCACAGGCGACAAGCAACTCGCAAGGCTGGATGTTCCAGGCATTCAATTCATTGCAGACTTCAACAATCCTGTCTTGTAAGCGATTTTCTTGAAGGAGGTCGGCCATCCCAGCCGCCGACCCGCTTGGGAATTAACTCGGCTCTAAGCGGAAAGGGTCGACTGCCTCAAGCCTTCTTCAAGCCATCCGAGCGCAGCCAATGCAGAAACGCTTCGGAACCACCGCGCTGGGCCATCGCTTCCTTCAGCCGGAAGCGCATCTCTTCGGTCAGGCGTTGCACCCTTGCCGCAGAATCTTCTTCTTTTACCGTCTTCATCTGGCTCAGCAATTGAATCGACCTCCACATCCAGATCGTCAGAATCTGCCCGCAGGATCAGGCTTGTATACGAAAAAAGCCGCTCAGGAACATCAAAGGTAATTTTTTTCAAGGGATTTTGAGAATCCCTCAAAAGCGTTAGAGCCGCACGCCGCTTCCCGGGGCATGTGCGGATTTGCGCAAGGTGTCCCTTTGTTGTTGAAAAAGGTTGCTGGGGAAAAGAGCGTTCTGCAAGCGTGGTTTCTCTTGAAATTAACTGCAGAACCGCTTCAGCCGGCCGCGATCTTGAGCCGTTCGGCCTCTTCGTCCACTTCATCCGAGCCTTCCGGCGATCCCTCGCCAAGGCCGCCGTAGCGGCGCTCCCGGCGCTGGAAGTCCGCAATCGCCTCCAGCAGATGGATGCCGCGAAAGTCCGGCCAAAGCCGCTCGGTGACAAAGATTTCTGTATAGGCGACCTGCCACAATAAGTAATTGGACAACCGCATCTCACCTGACGTCCGGATCAGCAGGTCCGGGTCCGGCATGTGCGCTGTGTACAGATGGCGGTGAATGTCCTCTTCAGAGATGCGTTCCGGGTTGATGTGCTTGTGTTTCATCTCGACGGCCAGCCGGCGGAAGGCGTCCACCAGCTCTGACCGTCCGCCGTAATTCAGCGCCAGCGTAAGCGTGGTGCCAGTGTTGCGCGCCGTGGCCTCCGCGGCCCAGGCCATCTTGTCCTGCACCTCGGGGGGCAGCTCATGGGTGCGGCCAATGTAGCGCATGCGCACGTTGTTATCCATCATCCGCTGCAGGTTGCTTTCAAGATAAGACCTCAGCAGCCGCATCAGGAAGTTCACTTCCGCGCGCGGGCGGCGCAGGTTGTTTTCCAGAGAAAATGCATAGAGCGTGAGCCATGGCAACCCGATGCGCGAGGCCGTCTCCGTCACCAGTTGAACGCTCTTGGCCCCCTGTTGATGGCCCAGGAAGCGCTTCAGCGAGCGGTGCCCCGCCCAGCGCCCGTTGCCGTCCATGATGATGGCCACATGCTCGGGCAGGCGCTCCGGCTTCAACGTCGCATAAACAGCGCGCTCTTCCGACGAAAGTTCATGGATGCGCAGCGTGCCAGAAGAATACAAAGAACTCGCCTCTACGTTGCTTTCCAGGGCTTCCATGCCCGCACCCATGAGATGCAGAATGCCGGCGCCAAAGGGGGGTTGGCTTGAACCTGTTCAGGAGCCCTTGAAGCTCTAAAGCTGTTTCCGTGCCCGGTGAGGGCGTCGCCCGCCGAACGAAGGTGCAGCACAATCGACCCTAGCACAAGCGACCATGCGCCGCAATCGCCCGCGATACATCATGCGCCGCAGCGCAATCGCGCCGCCGTTTTCGCCAGGGGACGGCCGCCCGTATGGCCCCCGTTTATCGCACAGAGACCGGACGCATCGGCACAGCCCGGGGGCGTATCCCGAGCCAACCAAGAGGCCGGGGCCGGCGAGGCCGCGAGCCCTAAGCGATCCGGCGGCGCCCCATGGCGGCATCGCGCACCGCGCCGGCAAACAACGTCCGGTGCATCGGTTCCAGGTGCGGCATCAGGGCGGCAATCTCCGCCAGGAACGGGTCGGCGAAGATGGCCGCGACTTCCTCGTCGCGAACGCTGCGCGCATCGCGCACCAGCTGGCTGATGTCCACATTGAGGGCGTTCGCCAGCCGTTCCAGCGAGCCCAAAGTCGGAATCGCCTTGCCATTTTCGATTTTGGAAATATAGGTCCGGGGAACCTGCATCCGCCCCGCCAGTTGCCGCTGGCTTAGGTGGCGCGCCTTGCGAATGTCGCGCACCTGCCCCGCCACCTGCAACCCGGCTTCCGCCGAGGGAGCAAACGCGGGGTGCGGCACCAGCTGCAGAACCGGATGCGCAGGCTCCTCCACGTCCAGGGGCTTGCGGCATTTTCTGCACAGGGAGTTGGTGGTTCTGTATTGGACCAGGCTGCAGGAATCGCAGCGCACAACCTCGCGCGTCTCCACGCTCACTAGGGTGGTTGCCATCGGCTGTGTGCGGAGTGCCAGAGCGGGCTCTCCGTGGTGTCGTTTTACACCGCGTTGTTTGCTACTTTCGGTGAGGCGAACCATAATTGTCAAGTAGAAACTTAGGCTCAAAACAGGGCCCTGCCTAAGATTTCCCCATCATACCCGGAAAAACCCGAAGAATCACGTACCAAATTGATCAACAAGGAGATTTATTTTTCATGTCTGAAAATACCCCCGCGTCCGTTGACTCCGAGCCGTATTCACGCGCCCAGGCCTGGCAGCTTCTCACCGAGTGGACCCAGAGCGAAAGCCTGCGCAAGCACGCATTGGCCGTGGAAGCCTGCGTCGCAGCCTGCGGCGAAGCGGAAGCCGACCGCCTGAGCCTGACCGGGCCAGACCGGGCAATAGACCGGGCCGACCTGATCCGGCTCTACTCGACAACCGCCCTGCTGCACGACTTCGACTACGAGCGCCACCCCTCGCTTGAAGAGCATCCCTTCGTCGGCGTCCGCGAGCTCGAGCGGCTCGGCTGGCCCGTCGAGCTGCGCACCGCCATCCTCGGTCACGCGCAATACTCCGGCGTCCCGCGCGTCACGCATCTGGACAAGTCCCTCTTCGCCTGCGACGAGCTGGCCGGCTTCCTCACAGCCTGCGCCCTGGTCAAGCCGACCAAGTCCATTGCAGATGTCGAAGTGGCCGGCGTGCGCAAAAAGATGAAGGACAAAGCCTTCGCGCGGGGAGTCAATCGGGAGGACGTGATTCAAGGCGCGGCTGAGCTGGGAGTCGAACTCGACGCGCACATCGGGTTCTGCATTGATGCGATGAGAAAACGGGCGGCCGAACTGGGGCTTTAGTGTCGCCGGTTTGCGTATCTCATCGTTTTCAATAAACCGAAGCCGAAAATGCACAGCTTGTGACCTCAGTGTCCCCCAGGTGATCTGCATCGCCTGCCAATCATCCCAGAACTGCGCTACTATGGGCTGTTCGCGGCTCGAATGAACGCGCGCTCGCGCACATGGAGATTCTTATGGCCCGCTTCCACCACGTCCTCACCGAATCCGAAAACGGCGTAAAGACCATTACCATGAACCGCCCGGACAAGCGCAACGCGCTTTGCCCCTTGCTCATCGAAGAGCTGACCCAGGCGCTGCACGAGGCGGAGACCTGCGACTGCGGCGTAGTCATCCTTACCGGCGCCGGGCCCGCATTCTGTTCCGGCCTGGACATGGAGAACCTGGAAATCCTGACCGCCTGCACTCCGGCCGAGCATCGCCGCGACTCGGAAAACATGGCCTTGGTCCTGCGCACCCTCTACGACTTTCCCAAGCCCATCATCGCGGCCGTCAACGGTCCGGCAATCGCCGGCGGCATGGCCCTGGCCACCATCCCCGACTTCACCCTCGCCGCGCCTGAAGCCAGGTTCGGCTACACCGAGGTCCGCGTCGGTTTTGTACCTGCAATTGTGGCCTCGTTCCTGATCCGCCAGGTGGGCGAGCTGCGCACCCGCGAGCTGCTGCTCTCCGGCAAGATCCTCAAGGCCCACGAGGCGCTGCAACTGGGCCTTGTCACCCAGATCCACGACCAGAATGACCTGATGCCGTCGGCCCGCGCCCTGGCGCAGTGTTTACTGCTCAACAGCCCCCAGGCCATGCAGGCCGTCAAGCGCCTGCTCTCCAAGCACGCCAAGCGCCGCCTCGACGAAGAGATCGAAGACGCCATCGAGATGAACGCCCAGCAGCGCTCCACCGAGGACTTCAAGGAAGGCGTTCTTGCCTTCCAACAGCACCGCCGCGCCGACTGGCCCAGCATGCATGTCAAGGTGTAGGCCGGAGGGCAATCGCCGCTGAAGACTTACCCGAATGGCTTGTTCGCCCTGAGTTCCGCCACAATCTCCGCCGCGGCCTTGCGCGCCTTGTCGGCCTGGTCGGGCGGAAAGCTGATGGCTCCCACACGCGCGTGGCCGCCGCCGCCGTAGCGCTCGCACACCGCGGCCAGGTTAACCATCTTGGCGGGGTCGGCCTTGGTCCACGGATTCGACCCCACCGCAACCTTGGTCCGGAAACTGGACTTCGACAACCCAATGGAGTAGGTCGCGTTGGGGTAGAGGTAGTAGGGGATGAACTTGTTGAACCCCTCCAGCGGATGATCGGTTATGTCGAAGAAGATGGTTCCGTCGCGCTCCTCGGCGCGGCTGCGGATCAGCGCGATAGCTTCCTTGTGGCGCTCCAGCAGCGGCGGCAGCAGGTTCGCCACAAACGGCTGGCTCAGCACTTCGGCCAGCGGCATCTCGGTCAACAGCGGAATCAGCTTTGGAATGAACGCCGGGTCCTGTGTGGACTCGATGATCAGCGTCAGCTTCATGGCCGGCGCGGCCATCTCCACCGCCGCCTCCGGACTCTCATACTGCGCGCCGTCCACGATGTCGGCCCAGTGAACCAGCTCCGCAACCGGCGCCGTGTCGAACCCGAACTGCGTTGCGGCAATGTGCGCCAGAAAACTGGTGCACGAGGTGTACTGGGGATCGAAGAACTTCCTCCGGCTGCACTCCGGGTCCTGCTTGCAGGCGAGAAAGTTCTGCTGGTCCCCGGGCGTAAGAAAAGCCGACAGATGATGATCGAACCACCAGGTGATCCTGGGCGACGACGAGTATTTGAAATCCACAATGGCGTTTTCATCGCCCGTGAATTCACTCTCGTCAAACAGAGCTCCAGCCCGGTGTACCAGCCCGTGAAACTCATAGCTGGCCCCCTTGGCTACACACTCCCGGTGGAACCGCGTGAACAGCGACGCAGAGCAGGCCCCGTCAAAACATCTGTCGTGATAGAAAACGCGAACCCGCAAAATCGGCACTCCTCAGCCCTCAAAAAATGAATATCCGGAACTGTTAAGCATCAAGGGCTTGGCCGCTTGTGTCAAGGCGGAGGCAGTTTTCCTTGAGGCCTGGGCTCCCTTTCGGAGATGTAGCCTGCCGGCCACCGCCGCTCCGATTCCATCCAGCCGCGAGAGTTCCGGCGGGTTGTTTCCGCAGAGCCTTTGCACCCTGTAGAATCGGCGCACTGGAAATTTGCGTTCCGGTGAAAGAGGCTCAATGAATTATCCGGACCCTGAGACCGAGCCGGCGCCGCCGCAAACGCCGCGATCATTGGCGGCCCAGGAAGCGTCTGCAACACCGGTCGCCAGCAGCACGGAGACGGAGCCATGGGAAACGCGCATCTTGCTCGAGATCCTGCTCGGCCCGCAGGGATTGCGCGCTGGCTGGTCGGTGCTGCTCTTTACTATCCTGTTCTTCCTGTTCTTCGGTGTTGCCGGAATGGTTCTTGCCGGGCTCAACCTCATTGACCCGAAAGACCGTTTCACGGCCTCCGCATCGCTATTCAGCGAACTCGCCCCGTTCTTGGGTATGGTCGCGGCAGCAGCCATTGTCGCCCTTGTCGAACGCCGCCGCGGCAACCTCCTGGCGTTTAACCTGACCGGCCCGCGCAGCTTGCTCCATTTCCTTGAGGGCCTGGTGGCTGGGTTCGCAGCCCTTTCTGTCCTCATCGGCGCGCTGGCCTGGGGCGGCTGGCTGCACTTCGGCCCCATCGCGCTCTCCGGCAGTCAAATCCTCAAATTCGCCGCGCTCTGGGCCATTGCCTTCCTGCTGGTGGGCTGCGTCGAGGAAGGCATTTTCCGCTGCTACCTGCAATTCACTCTGACCCGCGGCATCAACTTCTGGTGGGCGCTGGGCATTGTCGGCTCCATCTGCCTGGTCCTTTTCCTCACCGGCAAAGGCAACGGCATCTGGGGAGTCTACATTCTTGCCGGACTGGGCCTGGTCCCGTGCCTCCTGCTCCATCTGAACAAGACCGAGGGTTCGAGCTTCTGGCAGGCCGCCTGGGTAACGTCCACCCTCTTCGGCTATATCCACACCAGCAACAACGGCGAAAACTGGATCGGCATCTTTGCCGCCGCGGCCATCGGCTTTACCTTCGTGGTCAGCGTTCGGGTTACCGGCTCCGCCGGGTGGGCCATTGGCTGCCACGCCTCATGGGACTGGGCCGAAACCTACTTCTACGGCGCAGCCGACAGCGGCAACGTGGCCAGCGGCCACTACCTCACCACCACACCGGCCGGTCCCGCTTTCTGGAGCGGCGGCTCCGACGGGCCTGAAGGGAGCGTCCTGGTCCTGGGCGCGATCTTGCTCTTGCTGATCGCGCTGGTCGTCCTGTATGGACGCAGAGAGCCGACAGCCGTTGCCGCCTCAGCCACGGAGTTGGCCGCCGGATAACGCTATGCGCTTTTACCTACTCGATGCGGCCTCGGTTGCGCCACTGCGAGCAATGGAAGACACGCTCTCAGGCGACGCGGATACCCCTCCCACCGGGTAGCGAGTTTCCTACGGATCGGCGCATTTACTCCGAAAGGACGCGGCACGCGCTGTCGCGGCGTTATCCTGAAGTGGACCGTTGTTCGCCCCGACTTGATGAATCCTTCCTACCCCGGCATTCTCGGTTCCCCGACGCTCAGCCGCAAACGCCGCTGGCCGCGCATCCTGCTGCGCTGCTTCATCGGTCTTCTGCTGTTCATCGTGGTCGCCGCCATCGCCGGCGTGCTCTGGCTGCGCTCGGCAGAGAAGGCGGCACTGCCGGTCCTCGACGGCGATCTCCATGTCGCAGGCCTTTCCGCGCCAGTGACAGTCCGCCGCGACGCCCACGGCGTGCCCCACATTGAAGCCGCCGCGCAGGACGATCTGTTCATCGCGCAGGGCTACGTCACTGCGCAGGACCGCCTGTGGCAGATGGACGCTTCGCGCCGCAACGCCAACGGCGAGTTGGCCGAGGTGCTTGGCTCTTCGCTCGTCCGGCACGACAAGGCGCAGCGCGTGCAGCAGTTTCGCCTTACCGCCCGCCGCATCTACTCGAACCTGCCCGCCGCCGACCGCGCCCGCCTCGACGACTACGCCCGCGGCGTCAATCTCTTCATCACCCAGCACCAGGATTCGCTGCCCGCCGAGTTCCGCCTCCTCCACTATCGCCCCCAGCCCTGGAGCGGCGTCGACTCGCTCTCCATCGGCATGGCAATGGTGCAGATGCTGGACACGGAATGGGATGTGAAGCTGGTTCGCGAGGAGCTTTCCGCCGACCTGCACAACCCCAAACTTGAAGCCGATCTCTACCCCGTCGGCTCCTGGCGCGATCACCCGCCCACTGGCGCCGTGATCGACTGGAGCCAGCCCCACCCCGCGCCGCCGGGCACATCCGACAATGACGACGATGACCGCTCCCAGGCCAGTGTCGCTCCCGCAGCGGGCGCGGAAGAAACTGTCGTTTTGAAAGGGCACGGCTTCAGCCGTGCCGCAGAGACGCCAAAGAGGGCACTGGGCTTTAGCCCCCGAGGGAATGCATCGAACCCGGCGAAGATCCCCGCAGGGGCTAAAGCCCACGTTGATTTTGCGGCACTTGCGGCACGACTGAAGTCGTGCCCTTTCAATGCCTCCGCGATGCCTTCGGGAAAAGCCACGGCGATGTCTACGGGAGAGTATCTGGCCACGCTCCGCGCCATCCTGGGCCTGCCCGCCTGCGCAAACTGCGCATTCGGCTCCAACCAGTGGGTGATTGCCGGAACGCACACCGCCAGCGGCAAGCCGCTGCTCTCGAACGACATGCATCTGCCGCTCAACGAGCCCAACATCTGGTTCATGGCCGACCTCAGCGCTCCCGGCTTTCACGCCGCCGGCGTCACCTTGCCTGGGTTTCCCTTCGTCATTGCCGGACACAACGAGCACGTCGCCTGGGGCTTTACCGCTCTCTACGCCGACGTACAGGACCTCTACGACGAAACCCTCGACGGCAAGGGCAACTACAAAGCGGCCGACGGCTCCTGGAAGCCTCTCGCCATCAACCACGAAGTCATCCACGTCCGCGGCGGCAAGGATGTCGAACTCGATGTGCAGTCCACCGAGCACGG
The DNA here is from genome assembly GCA_035510955.1 of Occallatibacter sp. Classification (GTDB taxonomy): domain Bacteria; phylum Acidobacteriota; class Terriglobia; order Terriglobales; family Acidobacteriaceae; genus Telmatobacter. The sequence continues at coordinate 23,363 of DATKGE010000260.1, forward strand.
CCCGCTGCTGATGCCACTCTTCGCGAAGCCCACACACCCGTTCTCGCTGAAGTGGACGCTCTACGACACGTCGCTCAATTCGCTGCCGCTCTTCGAGATGAACACTGCCTCCAACTGGACGGAGTTCTCTGCCGCGCTCGCCCAGTGGGACTGGCCCACACAAAATGTGGTCTACAGCGATGACCAGGGGCACATTGCCTACCACGCCGTGGGCCGCGTGCCCATTCGCGCTGGCGGTCTGCAGGGCGTGCCCATTCAGGGCACGACGCACGAGTGGCAGGGCTACATTCCCTTCGACCAGATGCCCAACGCGTTCGATCCGCCCTCCGGCTTTCTGGCCACAGCCAACGCGCGCGTCACCACTGACAAGTCCCCTTATCCGCTGACGCTCGATTGGGCGGAACCCTACCGCGTCGAGCGCATCTACAAAGCGCTGCAGGGCCGCGATCAGCTCACGCCCAAAGACATGCTTGCCGTTCAAACCGACATTTACAGCGAAGTCGATCAGGAGATCGGCCATCGCCTGGCTTACGCCATCGATCACACCCCCTCCGACGAGCGCCTGCGCAAGGCCGCCGACCTGATGCGCAGCTGGGACGGCCGCCTCACCACGGACTCTGTTGCCGCCTCCATCGTCACCAAAACCCGCAACGCGTTGTGGCAGATGATTCTTACGGCCAAGGTGGGCAAGGATGCCGAAGACTACCGCTGGGCCGAGTCCAACTTTGCCGAGGAAGAGCTCATCATGCACGCCAATCCCGACTGGCTTCCGCCCGAGTACAAGAACTGGGACGCGCTGCTCACCGCCGCCGTGCGCAAGGGCATGAAAGACGGCAAGGCTCCCGGCGACGTGGCGCAGTGGCGCTATGGAAGCTGGCACGTGGTCGACATCGAGCACCCGCTGGCCGGCTTTCTGCCCGTCGTCAGCCGCATAGCGGGCACCGGCCCGCAACCGCTGAGCGGCGACACCACCACGGTGAAGCAGGTAGGCCGCGACTTCGGACCCTCGCAGCGCTTCACCATGGACTGGAGCAACATCGACGGCTCGACGGAGAACATCGCACTCGGCGAAAGCGGCGACCCCTACAGCGCCTACTACCGCGACCAGTGGAACGACTACTACGGCGGAACCACCTTCCCGCTGCCCTTCACCCCGCAAGCCGTAGCCGCGCAGACCACGCACACCCTCCGCCTTCTGCCATGAGCCTGCCTGGCAAGAACAGCTGGCGTCGCTTCTTCGGACCAGCTCTCATCCTGCGGGTGCCCCAGGTCTCGATTCTGAGACCTGGGAATGCGCCTCGCTCAAATGGCCTCCTCGGCCCTGCCCTCATCCTCCTCGCCGCAGCCGTCGCCACGGCCCCCATTCTGCTGCACCGCTCCTTCTGCGGCGACGACCTCGAGTTCCACGCCGTCTCCTGGTTCGATGCCCAGCAAAGCTGGCTGCACGGAATCCCTTACCCGCACTGGATGCCCAGCGCCAACTACAACGCCGGCGAGCCCCGCTTCATGTTTTATCCCCCGCTGACCTGGATGCTCGGCGCAGCGCTCGGCCTGGTACTTCCGTGGCCGCTGGTCCCGGTCGCCATCGTCTTTCTGTTCCTCGCCGCCACCGGCCTTGCCGTGTGCGCACTGGCCCTTGAAGCGCTCCCCGACGCGCCCGCAACCCTGGCCGGCTGCGCCGCTCTCTTCTCCAGCTTCGCGCTCTTCACCGCCTACGAGCGTACCGCCTTCGCCGAACTGAGCGGTGGCTTCTGGATTCCGCTGCTGCTGCTTTTCGCCCTGCGCGAGCGCAACCCGTTTGCCGCACTCTGGCGTCGCGCGCTCGACGGGTCCACTTTGCCAGTTGCTCTCATCCTGGCCGGCTGCTGGCTCTCCGACGGCCCGGTGGGCGTGATGGCCAGTTATCTGCTCGCCGCCGTTGCATTGACCGCCTCTGCCCTTGCTCGTTCCTGGGCGCCCCTGCTGCGCGCATCGATCGCCGCCGTGCTGGGAATCGCGTTGACAGCCCTTTACCTGCTTCCCGCGGCGCGGGAGCAAAGCTGGGTCGACCTACGCGCCGCCGTCGACTATCCCGTTTTCAACATCGAAAACAACTGGCTCTTCGCCCGCCACGCCGACCCACAGCTCGCTCCGTTTCAGTACTTCCTCCATCGCGCCTCGATGCTGACCGCCTTCACCATTGGCGTCGCTCTGCTGAGCCTGATGGTCCTGCTTGTGCGCCGGAAATATGCCGCTCAAAGCGTGTCAGCGCCGCTGGCCCGACCCTGGTGGATACCACTGACGCTGATCCCCATAGCCGTTCTCTTGCTCCAGTTCCCCATCTCCCTGCCGGTCTGGAATCTGCTCCCCAAGCTCCGCTTCCTGCAATATCCCTGGCGCTGGGTGCTGGTGGTCGAGGCGCCCATGGCCATCTTGGCCGCCGCCGCCGTCTGGCCCGCAGCGCGGGCTAGACGCCGGCAGCGGGCAGTCGTCGCCAGCGTGTGCGCAGCATTCTTCCTCGCCACCACATTCTTTTCCGCCAAGACCTTCCTGCGCGTTTGCCAGGAAGGAGACACGGTGGCCGACTTGCACGATCAGTATCGCGGCGGCGGAGGCCTGGAAGGAACCGACGAGTACGAGCCCCCGGACTCCGACCACTGGAAGATTGCCGCCGGCTTGCCCGACGCCTGCTTTTCCAGCGACTCCGATACCACGCTCGGCGTCGCCGTCGCGCCCGACTCGATTCCCGCCTGGCGGCTGGAACAGGGTAGTTGCGAAGCGACGGCGACTGCCAAGTTCCGCCAGCCCGAGCACTTGCGCATCGACGCTGTCACCGCCCATCCCGGCTTCCTGATCCTCCGCCTCCTCAGCTATCCAGCCTGGCGGATCACCGTAAACGGCCAGCCAACCAGCCCCGCCGACCCGCGCGACGACGGCCTCATCGCCGTTCCCGTCCCGGAAGGCCGGGTCGAGGTAGCCGTGGATTGGACCACCACCCCCGACGTGGTTGCCGGCCGCTGTGTGAGCGCTGTGGCCCTCCTGCTGCTGGTTGGCCTCGGTTTCCTGGAGCGAAAACGGTCCGCAGTGGCGTAAAGCAACCCGTGCCTCGGTTATGATGGTGGGGATTCCCCCAGATCAAATTCTCCCCAGCCCAAATGCGCGGGCCAAATGATCCATTTTGACCGACGCTTTGCCGTGGTTCCGATGGAATATTCCTAAAGAAGGCACGAATGTCCGCTTCCAGTGTCATTACCAAACCGAGCCGAGGTCCCCACACAGTCGGGGTGCCCCAGGTCTCGCCCTTGAGACCTGGGAATCACTCAGCCCGCTGGACCCGCTTCGCCGGACCTGCCCTGATCCTGCTCGCAGCAGCCATAGCCTCCGCCCCCATCTGGTTCCACGGGCCGGTCGCGGGCGACGACTTTGAGTTCCACTTCGTCTCCTGGCTCAATGCGCAGCAAAGCTGGCTGCATGGAGTCCCTTATCCGCACTGGGCCACGAGCGCCAACTTCGGAGCCGGCGAGCCCCGTTTTGTCTTCTATCCACCCCTCACCTGGATGCTCGGCGCCGCCCTCGGCCTGATCCTGCCCTGGACCCTGGTTCCTGTAGTCATCACATTTCTGCTTCTGGCCGCCACCGGCCTCGCCACCCGCTCTCTGGCCCGCAACGCGCTGCCCGACGTCCCTGCAACCCTGGCCGGCTGCGCCGTTCTCTTCTCTGGCTACACCCTGTTCACCGCCTACCACCGCACCGCCTTTGCCGAGCTTGCCGGCGGCTTCTGGATTCCCCTGCTCCTGCTCTTCGCCCTGCGCGACCGCAATCCTTCCGCCCCGCTTTGGCGTCGCTCTCTCGACGGGTCCGCACTTCCACTTTCCCTCGTCCTCGCCGGCTGCTGGCTTTCCGACGCACCGGTCGGCGTCATGGCCAGTTACCTGCTCGCCGCCGTCGCCCTGGCCGCTGCTTTGCTGGCGCGGTCCTGGTTCCCGGTACTGCGTGCCTCCATCGCCTTCGCGCTGGGAGTAGCGCTGCCCGCCTTCTATCTCATCCCCGCCGCCTGGGAGCAGCGCTGGGTCGATATTCTGCAGGTCACCGGAGTCAGCGGCGATCCCGGCCTCAGGATCGAAAACAACTGGCTCTTCCCGCATCATTCCAACCTGGCGCTGAACCGGCGAGACGCAGAACTCCACTTCGTCTCGCTGCTCGCCGTCTCCATGATCGCCGTTGCTCTGCTGAGCCTGTTCGTCCTGTGGTTACGCGAGAGGCTGCAGGCAGGGGGCCGGGCGGGTTCGCCGCAGATGGAGGGCCCAGGCAACGGCCAGCCCATCGGCCATCACCGCTGGATTCCCCTGGCCTGCATTCCCGCCGCCGTTCTTTTTCTGCTGCTCCCCGTCTCGCTGCCGGTCTGGAATCTGCTTCCCAAGCTTCGCTTCCTGCAATTTCCCTGGCGCTGGCTTCTGGTTGTTGAAGCGCCCACGGCCATCTTCTTCGCCGCCGCCGTCTGGCCCCGCAAGTCCGCGCGGCGCTGGCCGCGCCCAGCCGTGGCTGGCGTCTGCGCGCTCTTCTTTATGGCCGCCACGATCTTCGCGGCCAGGAACTTTTTTCGCGACGACCCCGAAACCGACGACATCACAACTTTTTTGTCCACTTACCTTTCCGGTGCGGGTTTTATCGGAACCGACGAATACGCGCCTCCCGGAGCCGATAACTATTCCGTCGCCACCGGCCTGCCGGACGCCTGCCTGACCAGCAAATTCGACACCGAACTGGGCATTGCCCCCAACCTGGAGGACAATCCCGTCTGGCGTCCGGATCAAGGCAGTTGCATGGCAACGGCAACCGCGCAGTGGCGTCAGCCGGAGCACATGCGCCTTGCCACTTTCACCCCCCAGGCAGGCTTCCTGATCCTGCGTCTTCGCACCTATCCCGCCTGGCGGATAACGGTCAACGGCAAATTTGCCACCGGCCTGCCCGCGCGCTTGGACGGCCTGATGGCAGTGCCAGTCCCACAGGGCCCGGTCGTCCTGAGGGCGGATTGGACCACCACTTCCGACGTGATCACCGGCCGCTGCGTAAGCGTCGTGGCCCTGTTGGGACTCATCGCGCTGGGCCTCAAGGAAAACAAGCTCTCTCGACCTGAGTACGCCTGACGCGGATTCGACCGCCCGCCAACCGTCCTCAAGACCGCATTACACCCCACGTGGGATATTCATAAAGAAGCACGTTATGGTCCTTTTCAGTTCCACATCTAACCCGACCCGCGACCCTCAGATCCATGGGAACCGTTTCGCCGGTCCCGCCATCATCCTCGTCGCCGCCGCCGTAGCCACCGCGCCCCAGCTCTTCCGCGGCAACTCCTGCGGCCACGACTTCGACATCCATCTTGTCTCTTGGTTCGATTGCCTCAATAGTTGGCGTCACGGCATCGTCTATCCACAATGGACACCCAGCCCCAACTACGGCGCCGGCGAACCCCGCTTCATCCTTTACCCGCCCCTTACCTGGATGCTCGGTGCGGCGCTGGGCCTCTTCCTTCCCTGGCAAATAGTCCCCATTGCGCTCACCTTCCTTCTGCTCGCCGCCACCGGACTCGCCACGCGCGCCCTCGCTCTTCTCGGCCTTCGCGACTCCCCGGCAACCGTCTCACGCGAAGCCGCCGCAACGCTCGCCGGATGCGCCGCCATCTTCTCCGGCTACGCCCTCTTCACCGCCTACGAACGATCAGCCTTCGGGGAGCTGGCCGCCTTCTGGATTCCATTGCTTCTGTTGTTCATCCTTCGCAACCAAAATCCATCGGGATCGCTGGTCCGCCGCGCCTTCGACGGCTCCGCAGCGCCGCTCGCCGTTGTCCTCGCCGGCGCATGGCTCTCGAACGCCCCGCTCGGCGTCATGGCCAGCTACCTGCTCGCGGCCGTTGCGCTCACTCTCGCCGTTCTCGACCGGTCCTGGGCGCCCATTCTGCGCGCTGCCGTCGCCGCGACACTCGGTCTCGCCCTCGCCGCTTTTTATCTCCTTCCCGCCGCCTGGGAGCAGCGCTGGGTCGACATTCGCCAGGCCATTGACGACCCCGGCCTCAAAGTCGAAAACAGCTTTCTCTTCGGCCACGCTACCGGAGCAGATCTCAGTCTCCACGACATCGAGCTGTCCCGCGTCTCGTTCATCGCTCTCGCCATGGTCGCCGTGGCCCTTACCGGCCTGGCCGTAGCCTGGCGTCGCAAAACCCTCCCTCCAAACTCGATTTCGGGCCGCCGCTGGTGGATTCCGCTCGCCCTCATCCCGCTCGCTGTTCTATTTCTCCAATTCCCCATCTCACTGCCCGTCTGGAATCTGCTGCCCAAGCTGCGCTTCCTGCAGTTTCCATGGCGCTGGCTGGTCGTACTGGAGGCGCCCATGGCCATCTTCTTCGCCGCCGCGGTGTCGCCGCGCACCTGCGCTTATCGCCGCCCGCGCATCCTTGTCTTGTCCGCCTGCGCTGCACTGTTTCTCGCCTCCACAGCCCTCGCCGCCGTTTACTACTTCCAACCCTGCGACGACGAGGACGCTGTCGCCCCCATGGTCAGCGTCTACAAAAGCGGCGCGGGCTTTGAGGGCGTGTACGAGTACGAGCCCGTGGGCGCAGACGATGGCCAAGTTGCCACCGGGCTTCCCGACGCCTGCCTGGTCAGCAATCCTCGCATCACCCTCGGCATCGTCGGTTATGCCGGCACCAATCCCGACTGGTGGGTCGAGCAGAAAAGTTGCGATGCCACTTACTCCGCCACCCCGTCAGCCGCGCAAGCCAACCCCGAGCATCTCCGCTTCAGCGTCAACGTCCCACATGCCGGCTACCTGATCCTGCGCCTGCGCACTTACCCCGCCTGGCGCATCACCGTCAATGGCCAACCCACAGGCAATGGCCAACCCGCCGCCCCGCTCGTCTCTCGCGACGACGGTCTCACCGCCGTCCAGGTGCAGCAGGGCCGCGTCGATCTGGACGCCGATTGGACCACCACCCCTGACGTCCTCGCCGGACGCTGGATCACCGCCCTGGCTCTGCTCCTGCTCACTGCTCTGTTTTTGCTGGAGCGCCGGATCAAATCACCGAGCCAGCCTCATTTATCATGAGAGCGATGTCCGTCGATGTGAAATCGCTGAACAAGCAGGCCGCCGACCTCACCGACCGCGCGCTGGAAGAGCTGATCCCCAGCTCGGAAACCGTGCCCGCGTCCATCCACGGAGCCATGCGCCATTCCACCTTTGCCGGCGGCAAGCGTCTGCGCCCGCTGCTCGCCTACCAGGCCGCCGTCACCATTGCCGGCAGCCTCCCCAAAGGCATCGAGCGCCTCGGCGCAGCCATCGAGATGCTCCACACCTACTCGCTCATCCACGACGATCTGCCCGCCCTCGACAACGACGACCTACGCCGCGGCAAGCCCACCTGCCACGTGGCCTTCGGCGAAGCCATCGCCATCCTGGCCGGCGACGCGCTGCAGACGCGCGCCTTTGAAGTCCTCGCCAACCTCGACATCCCGGCCGCGGCCACCGTCCAGATCATCCGCCTCATCACCAACGCCGTCGGCACCGTCGAAGGCATGATCGGCGGCCAGGTTCTCGACATCGAGAGCGAACACCTCAAGCCAACCGCCGAGCTGGTCGACGCCATCCACCGCGCCAAGACCGGCGCTCTCATCCGCGTCAGCGTTGTCACTGGCGGCGTCTACGCCAGAGCCACAGCAGACGACGTGGCCCGCCTGGACCTCTTCGGCCGCAAAGCCGGCCTCGCCTTCCAAATTGCGGATGATGTGCTGGACATGACCGAGGACTCAGCCCGCCTGGGCAAGACCGCCGGCAAGGATCAGGCCACCGAAAAAGTCACGTGGCCTGCCGTCTTCGGCATCGAGCAGAGCCAGCGCCACGCCGCTCAGCTCATCGAAGAAGCCTTCGCCGCCCTCGCACCCTACGGTGACCGCGCCGAAAACCTGAAAGCCGTAGCCCGCTACCTGGTCGAGCGCAAAAACTGATAGGTTCTTTCTCAACCATCCAAGCTGGGTGCCCCAGGTCTCGATTTTGAGGCCTGGGAAGCCACAAGCCCAAACCGAGGCACAGCCGAAGTCCATGCTCACCGAAGCCGAAATCCTCACCGCCCTCCGCGACTGCTACGACCCGGAAGTGAAGCTGAACCTCGTCGATTTAGGCTTGATTTACGGAATAACAACCGGCCCCGACCCGGACTCAACCAAAGCCTGGCCGCGTCAGTGGGTTAAGGTGACCATGACTCTGACCACGCCGCAATGCCCCGCCAGCGGTCTCATCTTCGAGCAGGTCCACAACCGCCTCGCCGGCATTCCAGCCATCAGCAAAGTCGAGGTCGATCTGGTTTGGGAGCCCAAATGGACCCCACACCGCATCAACGAAGCCGGGCGACAGCAGTTGGGGATTTGAGGGTCCCCCAAGGTCGCCTTACCTGCTCAAAATCTTCTCCAGCCGTGCGCGCTGGCCGTCTAGCTCTGACACCGTCGCTTCTACCCGCCCCAGCAGGTCCTGCACTTTGTCGATGTACCCAGGCAGAGCATCCCACCACAACTTGACCGTCTCCTGCTGGTCCAGCAGCGCCAGGGCAGTTCCGGCCGCCGCAGTTACCATGCCGGCCTTCCGATTACTCGTCAAAAGCATCAGTCCGCCTGCCAGCAAGCTGCCGCCTGCCGCCATCCGCACCCAGTTCGTGCCTTCGCATTCGACAATACGCCGGTTGCTTTTTGCTTCGTTCTCCATTCGACTCAGAGGCACAACCACCATCGTTCTCTCCTTTTCGTCCCGCACCGCAACGCCCGGTCCAGGCAAGCGCACAACAAGTATCGCTGAACTAGCTGCCAATGGGATGCCCTTGAATTATCACCTGTTGCCTTCGGGATGATCCGCTGCCCGTCCCGTCATCTCCCCGCCTGCGCCGGAGCCCTCAGTCCAGGTCGAACTCCCGCAGCGGCTTGCCTTCCGGCGCGTCCTTGGCCTTGCGCAGCGCCTCGGCAAACTTCTTTTCAAACAGGTCTTCCTTGTTCTTCTCCGCCTCCACCGACTGCCTGAAAATCGACTCCTTGCGCTCGTCATGCGCCCGCATGGCCTGCGCCGCTGTCTCCAGGTCCTCAAACATCCGCTTGCGCGGCGCCGGGGTGTGGCTCACCACCAGCCCCGTCGCTGCATCGATCCTTAGCATGGCCCCGCAATCCGGGCACGCCACCTCGAAAATCTGTTCCTTTGTCTTAGCCATTTCAATTCGGAATTGTAAGCTCTTCCGGCAGGCGTTGCACAGATGTGAGTAAAGCTGGTCAGCTGTCGCTCTATCGGAGGGTGTACATACCGTACGCTCATAGGTGTACACCGTGGTACATTGAAGCAATGGAAGTCCCCATCACCCAGTTCCGGCGCGACCTCTTCTCCCTGATCAATCAGGCTCTCGAGGGCCGCGAAGTCTGGGTCACCCACAAAGGCCGCCGGCTCAAAATCGTTCCCGAAGGCCCGCCTGTGAGCCGCCTGAGCCGCATTACACCCCTGGAGGTCATGGTCGATCCGAATTTCGATATGGATGATCCCGCATTCAAGGCCGAGTGGCTGGCGGAGATGGAAAAAGAGTGGGAGAAAGACTGGGCCGACCTTTGATTGCCTATCTTGACACTCACATTGTCCTTTGGCTTGCGGCGGGCAAAGTCAATCGTCTGAGCACCAAAGCAAGAGGCCTGCTGAATAGGTCGGAGTTACTGCTATCCGCCGTGGCATACCTCGAACTCGAATACCTCAACGAACTAGGCAAGACGAAGTTCCGCGCCGGAGACCTGTTGAAGAAGGTCGAGTACGAGACCAAGCTTCGCCTCTGCGATCTGCCCTTCCCAACCGTCGCCAGCGCCGCCCTCGACGAAAGGTGGACCCGCGATCCCTTCGACCGTCTCATCGTCGCCAACGCCAAGGCCAACGGCTTTGCCTGTCTCATCTCCGCCGACGAACAGATGCGCAAGCACTATCCACGAACGGTTTGGTAGGTACAGCGCGAACCGCTTTAGGCATAGGCTCAGAGTGGAATCCTATCCAATGAACGATCGCACCGCATTCGGTCTCTTTGTGCTCGCCGCGTCGATCAATGAGAGTACGCCTGAGATTCAGTGCTTCTCCGCCGCCGTAGCCAGCTTGGCCTCAGCCTCGGCAATCACGTGCAGAGCTTCCGTGTAAGCCTCTTCGCTGTCGCCGGCCTCGTTCCACATCTTCTGGCCGCGATCCAGTTGCTCCTGGGCGCGCTGCACGTTGATCTCTTCCGGCTTCAGCGCGTCCGAAGCCAGAATGGTCACCCGGTCCGGCAGCACCTCGACAAATCCCCAGCTCACGTTGTAGCGTGTCACGCCCTCCGGCCCGCCGGAGTTCCCATCTGCTCCGCCGTGCACGGTCACATCGCCCGCGCCCAGTTCCGCCAGCAGCGGCGCTGCCCCGAACAGCACTTCCATGTAGCCGTTCTTCGCAGGCAACTCCACCGCCGAGGCCGCAGCCTCAAACAGCACCCGCTCCGGCGTCACCAGCCGAACCCGCATTTGATTTGATTCGTCAGCCATACGTCCCTTCAGCACAGCCGCCAGCTAACAGCAAACAGCTGACAGTTCAAAAAACGGCAACTCAAAACTGTTCGCTGTCAGCTGCTTCTACACACTCGCCTTCAGCTTCTCCGCCGTCGCCAGCACTTCCTCGATCGCGCCCTTCATATAGAAAGCCTGCTCGGGAATATCGTCGTACTTACCGGCGATGATCTCCTTGAAGCTGCGCACCGTGTCCGCCACCTTCACATACGCTCCGGGGATGCCGGTAAACTGTTCGGCCACGTGGAACGGCTGCGACAGGAATTTTTGCACCTTCCGCGCACGAGCAACAGTCAGCTTGTCTTCTTCCGACAGTTCGTCGATGCCCAGAATCGCGATGATGTCCTGCAGGTCCTTGTAGCGCTGCAGAATCTTCTTCACGCCCTGCGCCACGTCGTAGTGCTCCTGGCCGACGATGCGCGGCGACAAAATGCGCGAGGTCGAAGCCAGCGGATCGACCGCGGGATAGATGCCCAGCTCCGACAGCGGCCGCGAAAGCACGGTCGTCGCGTCCAGGTGAGCAAACGTCGTCGCCGGAGCCGGGTCGGTCAAGTCGTCGGCAGGCACGTAAACCGCCTGCACCGAAGTCACGGAGCCGCGCTTGGTCGAAGTAATGCGCTCCTGCAGTTCGCCCATCTCGGTCGCAAGGTTCGGCTGGTAGCCCACGGCCGAGGGCATACGGCCAAGCAGCGTCGAAACCTCAGAACCCGCCTGCGTAAACCGGAAGATGTTGTCGATAAAGAGCAGCGTGTCCGCGCCTTCGCTGTCGCGGAAGTGCTCGGCCACGGTCAGACCCGTCAGCGCAACGCGAAGACGCGCCCCCGGAGGTTCGGTCATCTGCCCGTAGATGAGGGTCGCCTTCGACTTCGGAAAATCCTTCAAATCGATAACGCCCGACTCCTGGAACTCGATCCAGAGATCGTTGCCCTCGCGGGTGCGCTCGCCGACGCCGGCGAAGACGGAGAATCCGCCGTGCTGGGTGGCCACGTTGTTGATGAGTTCCTGAATGATGACGGTCTTGCCCA
>DATKGE010000261.1:0-2728 GCA_035510955.1 Occallatibacter sp.
CCTGATGCGTCCGGCGCGCCCAACTCCACGCGCAGGCATTCGAGGCCGCGAAGAAGGCCATCGTCGAAAAGCACCCGCGACGGCTGGCTCAGGAAGCGGAACTCGATGCCTTCTTTGCGGGCAAAGTCGTACTCATGCTCATAGCAAGTCATTTCGCGATCGGTGCGGCGATACACCATGGTCACACGCTCCGCGCCGAGCCGCCTGGCAATGGTGGCGCAATCGACGGCAGTATTGCCGGCGCCAACCACGAGGACGTTGTGGCCCACCGTCATGCTCGCCGGACTGGTTTTGCTGGCCTCAATGAATGCAAGGCCATCGACAATCACCTCTTCGCCATCGATTCCCAGGCACGGTGTGCTGCCCAGTCCAATGCTCAGCACCACAGCGTCGAACTTCTGCCGAAGTTCGGCCAGGGTTATATCCGTCCCGAATTCGACGCCGGTCTTGAATTGAACGCCGAGGCCTTCGATCATGCGCGTCTCTTCAAGAGCGACTTCCACCGGTTCGCGCAGCGCGATAATGCCGTAAGTGGAAAGGCCGCCGGGAAGGTCGCGTTTTTCGAAGATGGTTGCTGCGTGGCCGAGCCTGGCCAGTTCACCGGCGCAGGAAAGCCCCGCGGGACCGGCACCGATGACGGCGATCGATCGGCCGGTCGACTCCGCGGTGACAGAAGGATAGCTGCGGTGGTCGCGTGCGTAGTCCATTGCGTAGCGCTGCAGGCGCCCAATGGCGATGGGCTTGTAGTCGGCGCCGAGTACGCATGCGCCCTCGCACAACTCCTGCACCGGACAGACGCGCGCGCAGGTTGCGCCCAGAAGGTTGGAAGCAAAGATCGTTTCCGTGGAGCCGCGCAGATTATCCGTCGCGATTTTCTTGATGAAGCGGGGAATATCGATATGGGTGGGGCATGCGTGGGTGCAGGGTGCGTCGTAGCAGTACAGGCAACGGTCTGCTTCAACAGCCGCCGCATGCGGTGTGAGAGGAGGCAGTTGCTCGGCAAGTGCTTTTCCGATCTCTCGATTGGCCGATTGCATCCATGCGCTCCTTGCGAAGGGTCTTAGCGCGAAGACTCCAGGCGTTTCCTGCGTCGATCCAGGTTGGCACAAAGCGTCGAAGCCGTCAGGGGCCTGAATAGGGGAATAGCCCTGGCGCCGTTAGAGTTCATATTCTAGTGCAATTCTTCCGGGACGCAAATGGTTTGCGGCGAATCAGCCGGCGATTGCGACCTGGTCGGCGCGGACCTTGCGCAGCGGGAGAGCGCTGGCGGCAGTTCGGAATTTCTGGATCTCCGCGATCACCGAAAGAGCGATGGTTTCAGGGGACTCCGCGCCCAGGTCGAGGCCGGTGGGGGCATGCAATTGGGCCAGCCAGCGATCCACCTTGGCGGCGGTTGCGCTGGCGGGAAGATTGAGCAGGCGCGCAGCATCAGCGAGCAATTCGCGCGTCCGGCGCTGGGGTCCAAGTACGCCGATATACGCGGGCGGAGACTCGAGCGCCAGCAGGCAAGCCAGGATTCTCGAATCTTGCTCAAAGCTGTGAGTCATGACCACTGCTGCGTCTTCGCTGCGAAGACAGCTGAATGCAGTCAACGGCGGTTCCGGGACCACGCCGGGAATTTCCTTGATGGGCAGGATGAACAGCTCATCGGCGAGAGAAAAGCGTTCGCGGGTGATCAACTGCGATCGGCCATCGGTCACGGAAACCAACCAGCCCAATTCCTTGGCCAGGCGCAGCAGCGGCTGAGCATCGTCGCCGGCGCCAAAGATTCCCAGGGCGGGGCGTGCAGGACGGTAATCGGCCCAGGCTCTGGCATGGGTTTGGGCGAGTGAAATTTCGCTCTCAATCGATTCGCGCCCGATGATCGATCGCTCCGCGAGGGCTTGAAGCGGATCCTCGCCGAATGGAGCTGAATTGTCTTCGGGTGGAGGAACATCCGATCGTTCCGGCTCCAGGCCCGCAAAGGCGCGGCGGCCGAGGTGCGCACCTTCAAGAACCGTGGCCACAGCCAGCGGAATGCGGCGATTGAATGCCTGCTCCAGCGCAGTCAGCGTCGGTCCGGCAGTCGAGCGCCGTTCCAGCAGCAGGTAGACCACGCCGCCGCACCCCGAGCCGTAGGGCCGGTCGCCATCCTCTTCCGCAGTTGAATAACGCTGAACGGTTGGACCGTTGGCGGTGAGCCACCAGGCGCGGCTGGCTACCTGGGCCTCAAGGCATCCGCCGCTCACCGTACCCATGCGCCGGCCGTCCGCAGTCAACAGCATCAGCGCACCTGGCTTGCGATAACTCGATCGCTCGACGGCAACCACCGTGGCAAGAACGTAGTCTGCGCCGGCGGCTTCCAATTCGCGCCATAGAGCCAGAATGCGTACCGGGTCCGTCATGTTTCCATTATCGCTGATTTCCACCCGCAAATGTCAGCGAGTAGGTCGTGGCCGGGTCCACCGGGCCGTGCAGAATTCCCAGGGACTTGAGCTGTTCGTAATTTGTTTGCCAGCGGGCTGCGGTCATTTGTCCGGTTCGCGCGCCGCTCGGGTCGGTGCCGGTAATGAAGCCGCCATCGCGCAGCGCCTTCGCGGAGTAAGCCTCCTGGGCCGGGTTGAGCGCAGGGTTGAGTTTGAGCAGGAGTGCGTTGGTGGCTGCCGGATCGTTCAAATAGGCCTGCCAGCCGCGGATGCTGGCACGCACGAACTTCGCCGCCAGGTCAGGATGCTGCGTAACGAAGTCG
>DATKGE010000262.1:0-4402 GCA_035510955.1 Occallatibacter sp.
TGGATTCGGTCTCCATCACCGGCCCCCAGGCCCTCCACGCCATTGAGGGCGTGGTTCCGGGAGACATTTCCTCGGCGGCATTCTTTCTCTGCGCCGCTGCGCTCTTTCCCGGCTCTACACTGCTATTCGATTCGCTGGGACTGAACCCCACACGCGCGACTCTGCTCGACGTGCTCACGGCACTCGGCGCGCGCATCGCCGTGCTGCATCTTGAGGAGAAAAATGCGGAGCTAGTAGGAACCGTCCAGATCTCCGCGCCCACCGACGGCCTTGGATCCGCACAAGTGAGTGGCGCGCTGGCAGCCCAGCTGATAGACGAGCTTCCGGTGCTGGCCGCCATCGCGCCTTATACGCGCGGTGGCATCCGCATCCGCGACGCGAAGGAGCTGCGCGTGAAGGAGTCCGACCGCATCGCCCTGGTAGCGAAGAACCTGCGCGCGATGGGCGCCGAGGTCATGGAGTTCGAAGACGGCCTCGACGTTCCCGGCGGCCAGACCCTGCACGGCGCCACCATCGATTCCGGGGGCGATCACCGCATCGCCATGGCCTTCAGCGTCGCTGCCCTCCGCGCCCAGGGCGAGACACTGATCCAGGGAGCGGAATCCGCCGCCATCAGCTTTCCCGAGTTCTTCGATTTGCTGGATCTTGTAGCAGAACGTTAAGAATCGGTACTTATTGATAAGAAAACAAAAGGCCCTGCCTGTTTCGCGTGACCAGGCAGAGCCTCTGTCTATGAATCGATGACCTGGCGGTTATTGGGTGGGCCCGGTAGCCGGAGTCGTTGGGGTCGTTGCAGGTGGAGTGGCCGGCGGAGTCGTTGTCGGCTCCTTGCTGGGCGGTGCAGGTACAAGGCCGGGCACTGCGGGTGTCGTATTCACATTCCCCGATGCAGCCTCATTCAGGTTGATCCCGTAGTGTTGCATTGTGGTCGCAAGGATCTGGTAGAGAGTTGCCCGATCTTTTGCGTACTGCGCCTGCGCCGCGATCAAAGAGTCCTCGGCTGAAGCCAAGCCGCGCTGCTGCTGCAATACAAGTGCAGTGGTGGAAGCGCCCAGGTGCAGCTTCTTCTCTTCCGCATCCAGGTTTTGCCGGTTGTAATCTCTAGCTGCTTGCGACGCCAGGACCTGAGCACGATCATTGGTCAAGCCAAATTGAGCATTCACAACCTGCATGCGAATCTGGGTGTAAAGCTGCTCGAGCCGCAACTCCGCCTGGCGATATTCCATCAACGAGCGAGCCTGCACAGACTGCGCATACTTATTGCCGATTGGAATGGTGATGTTGAACCCTACACCCTTGTCAGGAGACGAATTGTTATAGGTGCTCTGGAGGGCGGTGCCAAAACCGCCGGTTCCTCCGGTGGGGCAGGTCCCGAAGACCGGTTGGCAGGCTGGATTGTAGGTCCCGGCCACGCCCGATCCGCCCAGGTAGGCCAGAATGTCGATCTGCGGCAGGAGGGCATTGCGTGCGCCTTTGAGCGTGATCTCGTCATTGCGCAACGTGAGGACCGCCTGTTCCAGTTCGGGCCTCTGCTGGAAGGCTTCCTTCACCAGGTCCTCAATGGGCTGCTTCTCCTCGGGAATCTCTTCGATGCTGACCCGGTCGGTGGGAATTACCGCAGCGGCCGTGAGCGCCGGATCGTTAAGATTGCGCGCTATTGCCTGCTTGATGATCTGCTGCTGATAGTTCAGGGCAAGTTGCGCACTGATCAAACCCTGCTTGTCTGAAGCCACGGTCTGGTCGGCTTGCAACACGTCCAGAGGCGCCATGGTGCCAATCTCCAACTGCTTGCGATTGTCACTGGCAACCTGGCTGCTCTGCGCAACTGCGCGTTCCTTTGATTGCACATCCTCGTAGGCCTGCACCAAGCCCCAATAGATACTCTCCACCTGGTTGATGGTATAGAGAATCTGCTGGCGGAATCCGGAATCCGCAATGCGGCGGTCGTTCAGCGCCTGGTACATGAAACGCTTGTTGACCCAGATGCCGGCGCCCTGCAGCAAGTGTTGGGTTACCTCGGCCTTGAACTGGGAGTTGAACTGCGGGCTGAAGGTGGCGAACGCGTTGGTGTTGGTCGCTCTCGTATTGTCCCAGACAAACTGGAAGGCTGCGCCGGTGACAAAGCCCTGGTTATATGTAACGTTGTAGGTATCGGTGCTGCTGTTGCCACCGGTAAAGAAGTTGGTGGATGGCGCACTCGCCCAGTCGTAATTGAGGTTCCCCGTGACCGAAGGCTCCAGTGCCTGAGGAATCGGACCAGCGTCGGCGGTAGTCAACGACAAACCTGCGCTGCCGGAACCTGCGCCACCCGAACCAACCGTCGATCCACCCGGACCACCGCCCGTGCTCAGAGTCGATGACGAGCCTCCCAGCGTATTCGTGATCAAGCCAGAAGGCGCGCCCAGCGGCGTTCCCAGCAGACCTCCGACGCGGGTACGCAGAATGTCAGTATCCGCGATGTCCAGGTCGTAGCGGGCGATGGCGATATCGTAGTTGTTCTCAAGCGCAAGGGCGATCGCGTCGGAAAGGCTTAAATAGATTTTGCCTTCCTTGACAAGATCGGTCAGCCGGACGGAATTCGCAAAACTGGACTTGGGCAGGGATGTAGGCTTGAAAATATTGATCGGGTTTCCCAAAAGCCTGGCGGACGGCCGGGAAAAGTCGCGCGCCGACGTGCGGAGGTTCAGCGGTTGGGTCAAAACGGGCGCTGGAGTCACCGGCAGATCGGAAGCCGCCTTTTCCGGAGCCTTTTGACCAGCACCCAGCACAGCCTGTTGGCTGAACCCTGGGGGGACTGCCGCCGACAACGTCAGCATCACCGCCGCCACCGCGCGCAGCCGCTTGCCTGCCTGCCCGCCAACTTTGCGCGCGGGCTTCTCCTGCTGCTCAAACACACGTATACCGTACAAATGCATTGTTACTCTCCGCGAATTGCTGAGGCATGTGGGGTGCCACTCTTCAAGACGTTCGGAGACCCTCTCCGGACGCAAATTTATGACTCGCCGAACCGCATTTCACAGTCCCGACCGCTTTCCGCTATGAGCCCACACCACGGGCTCCCAGCTATCTACGCGCGCCGCGTCCGGTTCGTTCCAGACAAATCGGTTCCCTGCCGGAGAGATTTCCCGGTCTCCGGCGGTTCTGCCGGCATTGCTGCCAGAAAGCTGAGTATATCCCACTCCCTGTCCGCGGCCCTGGCGCGCCGCTGTCGGGTAGGCTGTTATCTGGACACAAACACGTGACCGACGTTGCCCAATCCGTTCCCCAACAGCATATCTGGAAGCTGACCCTGGCCTACGACGGCACGGACTTCAGCGGCTGGCAGATTCAACCGGGCGAGCGCACCGTCCAGGGAGAATTGCAAGCCGCCCTGCGGCGCGTTACCGGTGAGGCTCCGCTGCCCCAGGGCTCTGGCCGCACCGACGCAGGAGTCCACGCGCTGGCGCAGGTTGCCAGCTTTGAACTGGCGGCCAACATCCCTGCGGAAAACCTGCAACGGGCTCTCAATCGGACTCTGCCCGCAGCAATACGAATCCTGGAATCGAGGATAGTTCCAAGTACATTTCACGCGCGCCACTCGGCAATTGCGAAGACCTACGAGTACCGCGTCTTCCGCGAGCCGATCTGCCCGCCGTTCCTGGCTCGCTATGTCTACGCCTGTCCCTGGCCAATGGACATATTGCAGCTGGAAAAGTCAGCCCGGCTCTTTGAAGGCGAACACGACTTCCTCAGCTTTGCCGCCACCGATCCTGATCTGTCCAGCCGCAACCGGGCAGTTGGTCCGATTGGGGACCAGGAACTGGCCTGCGGCCAAGACCCCGAACCGCCGGCTGCGCAAACGCCGGAACCCATAGGAAAACAGGGGTCAATCCGCACCGTTGATTCCTCGACCTGGGAGCAGCGCAAATCGGAGAGCGGCAATTTTCTTGTCTATCGCATCCGCGGCAACGGGTTTCTCCACCACATGGTCCGCAACCTGGTGGGAACCATGCTCGATGTGGGACGCGGCTATCGGATGATCGATGAGATTCCCTTTATCCTGGCTGCCCGCTCGCGGGCCGTTGCCGGACCGACAGCCCCTGCGCAGGGGCTCTGCCTGCATTCGGTCGATTACCCGGCCGACGATCAGCCTCCTTCTCGCGTCTGAATCGCACCGGACGGTGTCCCGGTTCACTGTCTCCATGCGCCGCCCCTGCTAACCTTAATCCACGGCTATGGCTCTGTTTCCGCTCAACACGGCCTTTTCCCGCATTACGGCGCTGGCCGGGCAGCGTCCGGTGCACGCGGCCTTTGCTTGGCTGCACGGGAATCCGAAACGGATCATGGACTGGCAGGTCGCCTTGGTGGACATTCCCGCGCCGCCCTTCGGCGAACAGGCGCGGTCCGATTGGATGGCCGCCCG
>DATKGE010000263.1:0-21284 GCA_035510955.1 Occallatibacter sp.
ACTTTCTCGCGTTTTTAGCCGAGCTCTCGCCTACGTTGCGCAAGACGATTCAGCTGCGCGGCATGGAGGGTATGAGCACGAGCGAAGTGGCCGACGTTTTGGGAGTGTCTCAAGGAACAGTGAAGGCCAATGTCTCGCGGGCGCGCACCAAGCTGAAGCAGATAATGCGCGAAGTCTAAAAAGGAAAGGATTACGCAGATGACTTATGTAGCGGATGCAAAGCGGTACGACGGTGCTCAGTTCAGGCGGAGTGGACGATCGGGGATCGTTCTGCCCCCGATTTCGCTTGGGCTGTGGCAAAACTTCGGTGGCGTCAACGTCTTCGAGACGGGCCGGGCGGTGATTCGGCGCGCTTTCGATCGTGGCGTGACGCATTTCGACCTTGCGAACAACTATGGGCCTCCGTACGGTTCTGCCGAGGAGAACTTCGGTGAGATTCTGCGCAAGGACTTTCGCAGTCACCGAAATGAACTCTTGATTTCGACAAAGGCGGGATGGGATATGTGGTCCGGACCCTATGGCGTGGGCGGCTCGCGCAAGTACCTGCTTGCATCCCTGGACGAAAGCCTGGCGCGCATGGAGCTGGAGTATGTCGACATTTTCTACTCCCACCGGCCGGCCATGGACGTTCCCCTGGAAGAGACCATGGGCGCGCTGACGCAAGCTGTGCGTCAAGGAAAGGCTTTGTACGTGGGCATTTCGTCGTATGGCCCAGAACGGACGCGCGAAGCGGCGCGGATTCTGAAGAGCGAAGGAGTCCCGCTGCTGATTCATCAGCCGTCCTACTCGATGCTCAATCGCTGGGTGGAGAAGGAACTCCTCGGCACTCTGGAGGAACTCGGCGTCGGCTGCATTGCGTTTTCTCCTCTGGCCCAGGGACTGTTGACGAACAAGTATCTGAGCGGGGTGCCCGGAACTTCGCGCGCAAAGGAAGGTCTCTCTTTCCAGAAGGAGTTCTTGAATGAAGAAAATCTCAAGCGGGTGCGGGCGCTGAGTGAAATCGCGAAGGGACGCGGGCAGTCACTGGCGCAGATGGCCATTGCGTGGGTCCTGCGCGACAAGAGGATAACTTCCGCACTGATCGGAGCGCGCAACGTGGAGCAGCTCGATAACTCGCTCGACGCGTTGAAGCAGCTCCAATTCACGGACGCAGAACTCATGGAGATCGACCGCTACGCGCAAGAGGGATCGATTGATCTCTGGAGGGACGCGAGGGAAGGCGTAGCGTAGCAAACGCCTCTGATCTTCGGAAGAGAACCTTGAACTGCCGCATCCTGCGATAGCGCAATTGTGTATAGCGCTGCCACGCAGTCAAGGGACAACTACTTGGGCGGCATGGCAGAAGAAGAGAGCCCACCCAGATCTTTCAGTGCAGAAGTCGCGGGTTCGAACCCCGTCCTCCCCGGTTTATATTTCAAATGATGGTATTCGCAGCTCGGTGACGTTTTAGAATAACGACATCAGAGACTGCTTGAGTTGGACGAGAGCTATGGAGGTCACCAAGGCTCTTAAGATTGTAAACGGGATTGTATCTGCAATGGGACAACAGGATAGCGGCCATGCTAATTAGCCTCCTCGATGTTCGAAAGGCGCTTGAAAGTGAAGCAGTTGTTCCATGCTTTCAGCCAATTGTCGAGCTACATACGGGCAACTTGGCCGGTTTTGAAGTCCTGGCGCGTTGGCAACACCCCAGTCTCGGATTGATTCTCCCGGAAAACTTTATCGCCCTGGCTGAGGAGAACGGACTGATCGGCGAGCTTACCCATCAGATCCTTAGCAAGTCGTTCCTCGCTGCGTCCGCGTTACCGGAGCCGCTTTCTCTGGCAGTCAATGTTTCGCCCATTCAGTTGCAATATGCCAGCCTGTCGCGCCAATTCTACCAGGCAGCCGAAGACTATGGGTTCCCGCTTCGACGACTGACCGTGGAGGTTACCGAGAGCGCTCTGGCCAACAACCTGGAGAACGCTCGAAAGATAGCCACCGAGCTCCGGGAAATGGGCTGCAAGTTGGCGCTGGACGACTTTGGCACCGGTTACTCGAGTTTGACGCATCTTCAGGCACTCCCGTTCAGTCAGTTGAAGGTCGATAGAAGCTTTGTCAAATCCATGACTGAGAAGCGCGAGAGCCGCAAGATTGTGGCGGCGGTGGTGGGCTTGGGACACAGCCTGGACATGATGACTGTGGCAGAAGGCGTGGAAACCGAAGAGCAGGCGGGCATCCTTTTGTGGCTCGGATGTGAGTTGGGCCAAGGCTGGCTCTACGGACGCCCTTTGCCCGCTGAGCACATCCCAGACATGATCGCGGCTTCCCCGCAGACGCTGTCCAGCCCCTTTTCAGCATCGGGGGGTAGTCTGACCGCTCCCCGCCTTGAAGCAACGCCTACGCAGCGTTGGGCGCAGCTGCAGGCTATCTACGATGGCGCGCCAGTTGGCCTGTGCTTCCTCAACAAAAATCTTCGCTATGTGAGCATCAACCAGCGCCTCGCGGATTTGAATGGGGCCCCGGTGGCAGCTCATATTGGAAGAACGGTGCATGAGATGTTGCCTAAACTGTTCCCGCGCGTTCAGCCGTTTATTCAGCGCGCGTTGCAGGGCGAGGCAATCGTGAATTTAGAGGTTCTGAAGCCCTCTCCCAAGCATGGGGAGCCGGATTTGACAGTCCATTCCTCCTACCAGCCGGCATTCGACGAGGCGCATGAGGTGATTGGCGTTTCGGTCGCAATCCTGGACATTACGCAACGCAAGCAGACCGAAGAGGCGCTCCGAGCGACCGAAGAAGACCTTCGGCACCTGATGGAACTCACACCTCAGATCCCATGGACCCTTGATGCCGATGGAAACCTGTTGGATATAAGTTCCCGATGGGAGCAATTAACGGGAATGAGTTGTGAACAGGCGCGCAACCTGGGATGGCTGGAGGCGCTCCACCCGGAAGAGATGGCTCCGACAGCAAAGGCGTTGAAGGAAGCACTCAACACTGGACAGCCGATCGATATTGTGCATCGGGTCAAAACTGCGAACGGCAAGTGGAAATGGTTGCGCGCTCGTGGATCGCCTAGCTACGGACCATCCGGCAAGATCGTACGCTGGTACGGCGGATGCGAGGACATCGACGAGTTCAAGGAGATGGAGGAGGCGCTGCACAAGGGGAGCGCAGGGACGTGTTCTTCGAACGCTTGACATAAGGTCGCGAGGAAACTCGCATGGGGTTGCAGCCAGGTGAGCGAACGGCAGCCGAACGCAAGCTGCGTTAAGGCCGATATTTGTCAACTGCCCCGGCAACCCACGTTGCTTGGTGTTCTTCGTTGAGCCAAAGCGGACTGGGTCGCCTGTTCATAAGCCTCATACATCACTCCCTGTCGGCCGTCTGACAGCAGCTTTCAAGTCCGCACCGCTTTGCTCCCGATAACCGGTGATTTCAAAAGAGAAGCCCAAAGCAAGCACCCAGTGAGCCTTCATGGAACATCGTTCCATTCATGTAGTCCGTCGAGAGCAGTTAGAATCGACGACCGCCCAAACGCCCGGATCACGGCGTCTTGCCCGGGCTGCGCATGGTAACGGAAATTGATTTTCGCTGGCGCTAAGCATTTGGGCCAAGACCTGGTTTTATATCGAGATGCTCTTCAGTCGCCAGGTTATCTTGCACGCGATGCGCATTGAGCCCCGCATTCTTCATAATCGATGTCTCAGTGACGGAGCGGCGTGTCCCACGCACAGAGATGTCACGGCCGCAGATGATACTGGGATCGATGATGTCGTCTACATGTGATATACCACTCATCCTCGGCTGCATCGCCCGATTAACCAATCGGTTCCTATTCCCAATCCTTCCATCGCACAAAAGAATTGGACTCCCGGATATTTCTCGGATTCCAAAAGGATAGAGTTAGTAACATGCTCTAAGTGAAAGAACATAACCTTTATTATATGAGCATAAGTGAGCGCATTATATGAGCATAAGTGAGCGATAATGACCGTTAAAGAAATACTTGTAAGTGGTCCACAATGCTCATTAACTAATTAACGGCATGAGTTAGAGTCCAAATCAGTAGAACGCAGGAAGGCGACGATCGGGATCAAGGTAGGTTCTCGACCGCTGGCTTTGGATTCGGCAACCGGCGCTGAGAAGTTAGGATCGCCGACTTGTAGGGAACTCCCTTTTCAACTTAGGAGGGACAGCGGGCGGACGTAGCGATAGCGGCCGCGCAAGAGGTGAAGCGTGTGCAAACATTTTCAGCACTGAGCCAGAAACAACTCATTCTTGTCCCGTTGCGGAGCGGATCTGAGGTCGTCAATCGGCTTCAATGCAAAGACCGGTCGCGAACGGACCGAGGTCACAGTTCCTGCCTCACCCAAGTTTGGAGCCGGTTTTGCATTCTTTTACTCTGCTGCTTGCCCGTAGCCCTCTTCGGCCAGGCTACGCTAACATCTCCGGCACCGGGCAGCACGCTTGCCGGCACCAGCGTGTCGTTCACCTGGACAGCCGGGACCGGGACCACCAGGTACGATCTTTGGCTGGGTCTCAACGGGCCGGGCTCGAGCAGTCTCTACACCACGGGATGGTTGACGACTACTTCGACCACGGTTCCCAGCCTGCCGACGAAAGGTGCTACGGTTTACGCCAGGCTGTATTCGGATGGCAGCGAAGGAGAGCAGTATAACGACTATATTTTCACCGAACCCACGAGCATATCCGCAGCGCTGATCTCTCCGACGGCGGGCAGCGTGCTTGGCGCGTCGAACCAGATGTTCACCTGGACAGCGGGCACGGCGGTCACCGAGTACGCCCTTTGGCTGGGCCTCAGCCCGGGCTCGTATAACCTCTACGCCACGGGTTGGTTGACGACTACTTCAATCACGGTGCCCATCCTTGCGGCGAAAGGGGCTACGGTTTACGCCAGGCTGTATTCGGATGGCAGCGGAGGAGAGCAGTATAACGACTATATCTTCACCGAGCCCACGAGCATACCCGCGGCGCTGATCTCTCCGACGGCGGGCAGCGTGCTTGGCGCGTCGAACCTAATGTTCACCTGGACTGCGGGCACGGCGGTCACAGGATACGATCTTTACCTGGGCCTCAGTGGTCCGGGCTCAAGCAGCCTCTACACGTCAGGTTGGTTGACGACTACTTCCGCTACGGTGCCCCGGCTACCGGCGAAGGGGACGACGGTTTACGCCCGATTGTATTCGGATGGTAGCGGAGGAGAGCAGTATAACGACTACACCTACACCGAGGCCGGTGGAGCGCTTTTGAGCGCGTTCTCCTGCACCAGTGTCTCCTTGACCGGTGCCGGGACGGATGCGTGCACGGTGACGCTGAATGCGGCCGCACCGTCCGGCGGACTGGCTGTCAGCCTGTCGAGCAGCAGTCTGGCGGCAACGGTTCCGGCTACTGTAACGGTCCCTGCCAACGCCACCAGCGTTGGTTTCATGACGACGGTGTCCTCTGTCGGGACCGCCCAGCCGGTGACGCTGACTGCAGTTGGGGGCGGAGTTTCTGAGACCGTTGCCCTGCAGTTGAATCCAGACCTACCGACGCTAAGCGTGGCCACTTCAGCTTCGCCATCCACTTACGGCGGCGCGCTGACTTTTACAGCGACGATTTCTACCGATCCCACAGGCTTCGTGACGTTCGACAGCAACGGTGTCTCCATCGGCACTGGAACGATCAATGGCACAACCGCGACGCTCACCACGAGTTCGCTAACCGCGGGCCCCCACACCATCACTGCACTCTGGGCCGGGAACAGCACCTACGGCGCCGCCACTTCCGGCGCCCTGAATCAAGTTGTCAACAAAGCCGCGCCTCCGGTCAGTTGGAACACTCCGGCAGGCGTCGCTTACGGTACGGCTCTGACCAGCGTTCAACTGGACGCGACTTCGACTGTCGCTGGAACGTTTGGATACTCGCCTGCCGCCGGCACCGTCCTCGTATCCGGGTCGCAGACGCTCTCGGTCACCTTCACTCCGACCGATACCACCGACTACAACACTGCCGTCGCAAGAGTGGCGCTGACGGTGAACAAGGCGACTCCGACAATCACCTGGGCGACGCCAGCTGGAATCACATACGGCACGGGACTGAGTGCCTCGCAGCTGGATGCAACGTCAAGCGTGGCGGGCACGTTCGTTTACTCGCCTGGCGCCGGGACCGTCCTAGTATCCGGGTCGCAGATGCTCTCGGTCACTTTCACACCGACCGATACCACCGACTACAACACCGCCTCGGCCACCGTGGCGCTGACGGTGAACAAGGCGATGGCGACAATCAACTGGGCGGCGCCTGCTGGAATCACATACGGCACGGCGCTAAGTGCTTCACAGTTGAATGCAACGGCAAGCGTGGCGGGCACGTTCGTTTACTCGCCCGCCGCCGGCACCGTCCTCGTATCCGGGTCGCAGACGCTCTCGGTCACTTTCACGCCGACCGATACCACCGACAACAACACTGCCACCGCAACGGTGGCGCTAACGGTGAACAAGGCGTTGCCGACAATTACCTGGGCGACGCCTGGCGCCATCACTTCCGGCACCGCGCTGACCTCGACGCAGCTGGATGCAACGGCAAGCGTGCCGGGGTCGTTCGCATACTCACCTGCTGCCGGCTCTGTGCTTGCAGCCGGGGCGCAAACGCTCACCGTGATCTTCACGCCAACCGACGCCGTCGACTACAGCACCGCATCGGTCTCGGTGACGCTGACGGTGAATCAGGGCATTTCAATGCTGAGCATCAATGCGACCAGCGTGGGATTCGGCAATGTGGCGTTGAACCAGCCTGCCACGCAGACTTTGACTTTATCCTCGACAGGAACTTCTTCTGTAACGGTCAACTCCGCTGTGCTGGTGGGCGCCGGCTTCACCCTGTCGGGGACCGCGCTCCCAACCACGTTGGCTCCCGGACAGACAGCCACAGCGGGAGTTCAGTTCGATCCGACGGTTGTGGGCGCGGCGACGGGTACCTTAACCATCAGCAGCACGTCTTCGAGTAACCCTACGGCGACGATCGCAATCACCGGTACAGGCACGGCCGTCTCCTATGCCGTCGACCTGAGCTGGGATGCGCCCGTTGATTCCACCGATCCGGTGGCAGGCTATAACATCTACCGGTCTCCGGGCGGCAGCTCTACCTATCAACTCTTGAATTCATCCGTCGAAGCACTGACGGCCTACGTCGATAGCACTGTTCAGAATGGGACTTCCTACGATTACATCGTAGAAAGTGTCGACAGTTCCGGTGTTGAAAGCGTTCCGACCAGCCCCGTCGCACTCACAATCCCTTAGCAGTCGACGACTTCTCCATGAGCGATAGTGTAAGGTTGGCGCGCGCGCTGTGGAAGCTGGCCAATCGGTCCGCACTGGATGGTCGATCGGCTCTCACTGAATGCAAATCGCCAACCCGCGACGCAGTATCCATGACGGTCCAGCGATTGCGATCGTCCCTAGAACCCTGGCGGACGCTCGCTCGCGACTCCGAATTCCCGCTCCATTGCCAGTCCCACCTCCGCGAGTGTGCCTTCGTCGAACAGCCTCCCGATGAAGGTGACTCCATGCGGAACGCGGCGCGGTGGAGAGAACCTCGGCAGGGGATGCTTGGGGTCCGGCGCCCAGTCGCTGCGTGCCTCCGATACTTCGACAAACCCGGCACGCAGTGTAATCGATGGGTGCCCGGTGCAGTTGCTGATGACCAGCATCTCGTCCCGCAGCGACGGGACGAGGAGGAGATCAACCTCGGAGAATACCCGCGCCATCTCCTGCGCGACTTTACGCCGAAAGCGATCCGCCTGGACAAGATCGACCGCCGACAGGAACCGCGATTGCCGGAAACAATTCGGCCACGCATCGGGCACCTGCGCCTTCAATTCATCGACCTGGTGGCTCAGCGTCAGCTCTTCAAAAGCCGCACCCGCCTCGGCAAAGAGAATCAGGTTGAGCGAGTCATAGGGCCAATCCGGAAGCGTGACCTCGACCGGGGTCATGCCGAGCGTTCTGACCGCTTTCAACGCAGCCCGGTCCACATCCGTCGCAGGAGCTTCTTTCATCCAGCCCGGAAAGTAGCCGACCCGCAGACCCTTCACATCCGCCGCCGCATCGAAAGCAAGCTCGCTCGGGACGCTGGCTAAATCGCGCCCGTCCGGTCCAGTGATCGCCTTCAACACGAGCACGCTATCTTCAACGCTTCTGGCCATCGGACCAAGCTTGTCCAGCGACCAGCACAGCGTCATGGCGCCGGTGCGCGGCACACGGCCAAACGTTGGACGGAGACCCGTTACACCGCATCGCATCGAAGGGCTCACAATACTCCCGCCGGTCTCACTGCCAATGGCGAAAGCCACCAGCCCGGCAGCCACTGCCGCACCCGGCCCCGCGCTCGAACCCGACGAGCCTTCCTCCAGCAGCCAGGGATTCATGGTCTGGCCGCCAAACCATATGTCGTTCAGCGCCAGAGCGCCCAGGCTCAACTTGGCAACCAGCACGGCGCCGGCAGCGTTGAGGCGCTCCACCACTGTCGCGTCGGCGGCAGGAACGCGGTTCCGGTAAGGCTCCGCTCCATACGTCGTAGGAATGCCGGCAGTATCCAACAAATCCTTTGCACCCCAGGGAATACCATGCAGCGGGCCGCGGTACCGGCCCGCTGCAATCTCCGCATCCGCCTGCCGAGCCTGTCCCAAAGCATGTTCCCGCATCAGCATGATGACGCAGCGAAGTTGTGCGTTGAACTGTTCCAGTCGATGCAGATAGATCTCTGTCAATCGCAGCGACGTCAGTTGGCGGCTCTCAATCCATCTTGAAAGCTGCCAGACAGGAGCAAAGGCGATGGCTTCTTCAGTCCCCGGCAGGGCCGTTCCCGGGTCGTCGCTGCGGACAAAACGATCGCCGCTCCGCTTCGGCTGCAAACTCCCGGGCAGACTCGGATTCCACTGCGTAGCCGGCGCGAGGGTCGATTCCAATGCAATCTTCCGAGGACCTGTGCGGCGCTCCAGCAATGGAGCCATCTGCATCCGCCAATTGCTTGCCGCTGTCGCTCGATCTTCTGCGGCCATCTCCAACTGCACCAACTTTTCTGCTTCCGCAAACGTTGCAGTCGATACCTCCGGCCCAACCGGCGGCGCGGTGCCAAACGCGGGGGGCGCACCAGGAGGCAATTCCTGAGACTGCCCGGCCGGCGTCTGTGCCTCTGTCTGCATGGCTGCAGCGAGCATTCCAAGCGAACTATAGGTGAGAAACTCTCGGCGGGAAGGGGGCATGATTCTCCTTGGTGAAACCAGTTTAGCTTTAACGATCGGCCTCTCCAAGCATAGTATCCGGACACGTTGGGGTACGTTGATTTGATCGATATCGACCGCCGGGACACCACATGAGTGTACTGTCTCCAAAGTTCCTATCAAAAAATGGCCTGTCATCCTGAGCGAAGCGTACTTCAGCGGAGTCGAAGGACCTGCATTTGGCACGCTCGCAACAAACCAGTCAGCCCTGAGCTAATGCTACGAGCTTCAGAGACATGACACTGGCATTCATTTCCATCCATCTCGAACTCCCTTGACACCGGATGTCCGGTCGACGTACTATCGCCCGCGCTCGACTGAGCGACCAAAAAAGAGCGCCAAAGCAGGGCGCCCGACAAATCGAGAGCGCCAACCTTTCCTGGAGCCGTGCCATGAATTTCCGGATGAGTCCCTCGCACCTTGTGAGCAAGAGTGCGTTCCGCTTCCTTCTGCTTCTTTTCAGCGCCATCGCGTCAATGCAGGCGCTTGCCCAGTCCGATCCCCCTATTCCAACGGGCCACATCCGCATCCACTACTTTCGGCCGGACGGCAACTACGGCGGCTGGACGGTCTACGCCTTTGACAACACTACGGAGAACACCGGCGCCTATGGGAGCGGTCCCGTTCAGGTGGCCGGGACTGACAGTTATGGTGTGTATTTCGACGTAGGAGTGACCAATGGCGCGCAGGAAGTCGGGATCATCCTTCACAATCCGACGGCGCCGGGAGGTGACCAGAAGGACACGCCCAACAATCTGTTTGTCGATCCTGCCACGCAGGGCATTGAGTACTGGGTATACTCCGGCATTGCCTGCCTTTACACATCCGCGCCCAGCTTGACGAATCCCACCGCGATTCTGCCCGGGTACGTCCGCGTTCACTATCACCGGACGGACGGCAATTATTCAGGGTGGACGATTTACGCCTTCTACGACACAACAGAGTACACCGGCGACTACAACAATGGCCTTGTGCCGGTGACGAACTCCGACGCATATGGGGTGTATTTTGATGTATCAGTCATTGCGAATGCGCAGAATCTCGGACTGATCATTCACAATCCCTCTGCGCCTGGCGGAGACCGGAAAGACCCTGGGCCGAACGAGTTTGTCGATCCTTCTACCGAAGGCTTCGAGTACTGGGGCTATACGGGGATCGGCAAGTTGTACAAGAGCCAGCCAAGTCTGGCCAATCCCAGCGCGCTGCTGCCTGGCTACGCTCGCATTCACTACTTCAGGCCAGACGGAAACTATGCAAACTGGAGCGTCTATGCATTCGACGACACCGCGGAATACACCGGCGATTTCAACGACGGGCTGACATTTGTTACGAGTTACGATTCCTACGGCGCGTACTTCGACATCAGCCTGATTCCGAATGCGCAGAACCTCGGATTCATCATTCACAACACCTCCACCGGGGTGAAAGACCCGGGGCCGAATATGTATCTCGATGTTGCGACCAACCTCCAGGCCTGGGCGATTTCAGGCAACGCAACGGTCTTCACTTCCACGCCCACTCCGACCCAGATACTGGATAGTCTGCTCAACCTAGAACAGGCATACTGGCTCGATCAACATCGGGTGGCCATCCAGCCGGAGTTTGCGCAGTCCGGCGATACGTATGCGATCAGTTCCAGCCTCACCGGCGGCCTATCGGTGACGACCACGGGGATCACTGGCGGAACGAGCATTCCGCTCACGTCGGGCGGAAGCCTGACCGCGGATGAACTGTACCGCTACCCGCAGTTGAGCGGCTATACCATTCTCGAGCTACCGGCGAATACGCTGATTTCAACTTTGCAGACGGTTCTTGAAGGACAACTGGCGTTTTCAGCAGTGAATTCCAGTGGCTCGCT
The DNA here is from genome assembly GCA_035510955.1 of Occallatibacter sp. Lineage (GTDB taxonomy): Bacteria > Acidobacteriota > Terriglobia > Terriglobales > Acidobacteriaceae > Telmatobacter. Next base: position 11,121 of record DATKGE010000263.1, read on the forward strand.
GACTTACGCGACCGGCATCCAGGACGCGGGCGTACTCGACGATCTGTATTACTATGCGGGCAAGCTGGGCGTCGTCTTCCACCACGGGGACGATCGCGGTTGGCACGACTGGGCTGACGACGACAACTGCGATGTGAAACTGAAGGTGTGGGCGCCGACCGCGCAGAGCGTCGCGCTGCAGATTTTCGATCATGAATCCGATACGACGCCCTCCGCCGTTGTGCCGATGCACGAACACAATGGCGTATGGGTGGCAGACGGTGATTCCAGTTGGAAAGATAAGTACTACCTTTACAGCGTGCAGGTATGGGTTCCTTCCGACTCTGCCGTGGACACGAATGTAACCAGCGATCCGTATTCCATTGACATCGCATTGAACGGAACCAAGAGCAGGATCACCGACCTCGACTCCGATGAAACCAAGCCCGGGGGCTGGGATGAGGATACTTCGCCGGCGTTGCGGAGTTTCAGCGACATGAGCGTGTACGAGCTTCATGTTCGGGACTTCAGCATCGACGATCCCACGGTTCCATCTGCTCACCGCGGCATGTATGAGGCCTTCGACGATCAGAACTCCGATGGCATGAGGCATCTTCGCTCTCTGGCCGCAAGCGGGCTCAAGGCGGTGCACATCCTGCCTTCATTCCACTTTGCCAGTGTGAATGAAGACAAATCGACATGGATCATTCCGAGCGGCCTGGCGCAGTATCCGCCGGATGGCGAGCAGCAGCAGGCAGCCGTGACCGCGAGTCAGACCAGCCCTGCATACAACTGGGGCTACGATCCCGTGCATTACATGACTCCCGAGGGCAGTTACGCCATCAATCCCGACCACCGCGTACGCGAATACCGGACCATGGTGGGCGGGCTGCACAAGGCAGGGCTGCGCGTGGTGCAGGACGTGGTGTTCAACCACACCAACGCCAGCGGCGAAGGCCCCAACTCGAATCTCGACGAGGTGGTGCCGAATTACTATCATCGCCTGGACGCAAATGGCAGCCTGGAAAACGGCTCCTGTTGTCCCGACACTGCGAGCGAACACAAGATGATGGAGAAGCTGATCATCGACACCCTCGTGCTCAATGCGCGCGACTACAAAATCGATGGCTTCCGCTTTGACATCATGAGCTTCATGTTCACGTACAACATCACTGACATTCAACAGGCCCTGGCGGCGCTCACTCCCGAGAAAGACGGCGTCGACGGATCGAAGATCTATCTTTACGGAGAAGGCTTCAACTTCGGAGATACGGCCAACAATCAGATCGGCCCCAATGCCTCGCAGATCAACCTGTACGGCTTTGGCGTAGGCACATTCAACGACCGCATCCGCGATGGAATTCACGGTGGCAGCCCGTTTACGGATGAGCGCGTCCAGGGCTTTGCCACGGGACTTTTCACCGATCCAAGCGCGTTCACCAACAGCAGTCTCTCCTCGAGTCAGCAACAGGCCCAGTTGCTCCAGTACTCTGACTGGATCGATGTGGGACTGACAGGAAACCTGCGCGACTACATCTTCATCGATAGTGCAGGCGCCGCAGTGACGGGAGCTGAGGTGAATTACAACGGCCAGCCCACCGGCTATACCAAGAGTCCCATCGAAGCCGTGAACTATGCATCGGTGCACGACAATCAGGACCTCTTCGACCAAGTGCAATTGAAGTCCAGCTTCAGCGACAGCATCGCTACGCGTGCCCGGCGGCAGATTGTGGCCATGAGCCTGGTGACGCTGGGCGAGGGGATTCCATTCTTCCAGGGCGGAGACGACTTGCTGCGATCCAAGGACATGGACCAGAACAGCTATAACTCCGGAGACTGGTTCAACAAGATCGACTGGACTGGGAAGACGGCAAACTGGGGCATTGGCTTGCCCATTGCGAGCCAGAACCAGGGTCAGTGGCCGATCATGACGCCGCTGCTGAGTAACTCGGCGTATACGCCGCTTCCGGCGAATATCGCCTACAGTGAAGCAGCGTTCCAGGAACTACTGAGGATTCGCTATAGCTCGGAGCTGTTCCGCATGCCGACCTTCGAGGACGTGCAGCAGAATCTTGCTTTCCTGAATACGGGTCAAAATCAGACTCCGGGCCTGATCGTCATGAAGCTGGACGCGCATAGCGGAAACTACGGGATGTACAAGCACATCGTGGTGCTCTTCAACGCGACCAATGCGCCGGTAACTTTCACCAACAGCCAGTTGCAGGGATTGGCGCTGCATCTGCATCCGGTGCAGCAGGGTTCCAGCGATTCCACAACGAGGCAGTCCACATTCAACTCGAAAACGGGAACAGCCACGGTGCCCGCGCTCACCACCGCAGTCTTTGTGGCCGAGACTCCGTAGGCACTCAACCACCGCGTCTGAGAAGGCGCTCTTTCTACACCTTCAGCGTGCGAAGGTAGGGAACGCTGGCTTGCATTAAGTCCCAGTCCATTTCCACGAAGTAGTTCTTGACGCCTCCAGCTTTGGCCGCAGCGAAAAGCTTCTTCCAGTCGACGGCGCCCGCTCCGATGGGAACCGCTTTCCGCTCCGCCGACCAGTCGGAGAGATGGAGAGAAATAAACCGGCCGGGATACTTGGCGAGAAGGTCGACGGGGTCGTATTGAGGCGGAATATTGTCCTGGAATTGCATCTTGATCAGCTCGGGATGCAGCCTCTTCATCAACTCGTCGTAAACTAGCACGCCGTCGATTTCCTTGAACTCGAATTGGTGATTGTGGTAGCCAAGCTGAAGGCCGGCCTGGCGGGTCTTAGCGCCGATCTCGTTCATTTCGTCGAAAGCCTTCAACCAGGCTGACATGGGCGCATCGGCTGGGACCTCCAACGTGGCGCAGATCATCTGCGTCAGGCCCAGTTCCTTGGCAAACGCGATCCGGTCGTCGAGCTGTTGCTTGAGCTCCGTGAATCTGAAGTGGCTGCTTACGCAACCCAGGCCTGCGTCCTGGATCATGCCTCGAATCTTCGCCGGCTTTATGTTCACCAGGGGAGCAAAGCCATCCCGCGCGAAACTGGTTGGCGAGCACAGCTCGATCATCTTGAATCCGCCGCCCGCAATCTGATGCAGGGTGCCCTCGAAATCCTTGCCGATCGACTCGCGAAGCGGATAGGTTTGGCAGCCGATGGGCATTCCCAACGGGTTGGCCTCGATCTTCATCGCCGACGCCGCGATGCACAGGCCGCTTCCGTAAAGAAATTGCCTTCTTGAAATTGTCTGCATTTCGATTCACCTCTCAGATGGATTGTGGATCCCAACCCTTTCGGTATTCGCGGGACAAATATTTGTTGGCTTCTGCCACATTGGTGATTTTCCGGGACTCACCGTCGTACTGCAGTTTCTTGCTCGTGCGCAAGGCGACGGAGTACAGGTTGACGGCCTCTGTGATGGGCCCCGCGTTCAAAAAACTCGAGGGCGATTGCGGTCCGCCCCGGACGGCGGCAATCCACTGGCGCACGCCTGGAGAAGCCCCGCCCTGCTGGTCATGCTGACGGACAGGCGCCGGTGCAGCCGGATGCTTGCGCATCCTTATTTCGGGAATCAATCGCGGGTCCTCAACCAGAAAGCCCGCCAATATTTTTCCCTTGCTGCCTACAAACATCATGCCCTCGATGGGAAGTTCCTTGTTATCGATTTCCAACTCGGGTGGTGTGGGAGGCCGCATCCCGCCGTCATACCAGATCAGATCCACCGCCGGCCTTCTTCCACTTGCCGGATACTTGAAGCGGACGGTACAGGCCGTGGGGAAGGAAAAGTCATTGTTCACTTTGAACGGGACACTCTCCTTGAACTCACACGTGTGACTGAATATCGGCTCGACGCTGGTGGGTGACCCCAGATTCAGGGCATTGAAGACCGTCCACAGGCTGTAATGGCCCATATCCGCCATGGAGCCGCCTCCGAAGTCATACCATCCGCGAAATACCATGTGCGTGTAGTCGGGCGAATAGGGACGCGCGGCCTCCGGACCCAGCCACAAATCCCAGTCAAAGCCTTCCGGAATGGGAGGCGCATCCGTGGGGAGATTGGTGTACTGCGGCCACACGGGACGATTCGTCCAGTTATGGATTTCACGCAGAGCGCCGATGGCGCCACCGTTGATCCAGGCCATCACCTGGTCCATCGATCCGTTGGCGTCCCACGGCATGAAGTGCGTGGCAACGCCCTTTTCGCGGGCGGTGTCGATGACCAGCCTGGCCTCCTCCAATCGATTGGCGATGGGCTTATGCATGATCACATGCTTTCCCTTCTTCATGCAGGCGATGCTGACGACGCCGTGAAGATGATCCGGAGTCATGATCTTGACGGCATCCACTTCCTTTTCCTTCTCCAGCAGTTCGCGAAAGTCGGCATAGGAAGAGCAGCCCTTGAATGTGCCGCCGGGCCGTTGGGTCGCGTAGTAAGTCTCCACGAAATCTTTAGCGACGTCGCGGCCTCCCGGAATAATCCCCTCGGTTCCCGCCATCCAGTCCGGCTTCCCAAGGGCCTTTCGCATGTCGTTGAGAAGGCCATCCTTTCCCCAATCCCGGTATCCAACTGCGTGCTTCGAAGGGTCGCATACGGCGACAATCTGAATCTCCGGGATGGCAATCAATCTCGTCATCTCGCGAAGACCCTGTGTGCCTGTGCCGATGTGAGCCAGGGTGATTTTGTCGCTGGGCGGGACAACCCCGGTTCCACCCAATACATGCCTTGGAAGAATGGTGAAACAAGCCGATGCGGCTGCGGTTTCCAGAAACTTGCGGCGATTCATCCTATTTGTCATCTTTCTGCCTCGTCTTCTGAGCCTGAAGTTCTTACCAAAAAATAGCCTGCCGTCCTGAGCCAAGCGTACTTCTGCGGAGTCGAAAGCCTGCCCTGAGCAACGTCGAAGGGGACCTGCGTTTGGCGATGTCCGGCGAAGTACAATGCCCGATCATTATGTGACGAACTTCGGACTCAGGACACTGGCATCGGATTGGGGCTGCCAAGACCGTTTGCGGCCATCCCAACCGGTGCAAGCGTGCAACTCGAGAAATTTACGCCGGGATTTTGATGATCCAATTCCCGCCGACCAAGAATACAATCCTGACCACCCCTGGGCGTAACTGCCTGCCGGATTTTTCGCGCAGCACCGGATCAATCAGCCCCGCATCGGACATTGAGCGGAATTCACCGATTGCTTCCGGGAGCGCATTTCGAAACCCGCAACCCAAACCCAGGACGTGTTTCATCCGGAATCTCCTTTTTCCCTCACCGGTTCCATTGAGTTCTATCGCTCCCGAGGCAGATAGCGAAGCCAAAAGAACGCTTGCCCGAAAAGCCAGCGCCTGCGAAAGAAAGCCGGGCAATTTTAGCTCAATGCCTGTGTGACCGGCAACTGGCATTAACCCGGAAATGGAGTTCTGTCCAGATAGGCGACCATCCAGGCACAACGAGAGAAATGGGCCCATCCGGTATAGTCAATCTGGCAGCAATAATCGCCAGCATGTCGCGCAAAGTTGGGCGGGAGCGACAGTGTTTGTCGAACCGTCGGCGGGTAAGACGGCTGCTTCTCCGGTGTCGCCATGAGAATTGGGATGCAATGCCGCCTGGTCAGATCGCTGACGAAGTCCACCTCGCGGTTTCTATCGGCTTCGCTTCCTGGAATTCTGTTCTGGCCCATAGCGGTTCACTCTCAAAGCTCGGCTCAGGACATCACATGCCAAGACGGGAGTGGTGAGTACAGTACTCGATTCTCCACCGGAATCAGTGTAATCGTTGGACCGATGCGAAACGGCTCCTTTGCCCAGCGTGCCTGCGCCGCCAAGCTCGTATGGAACCGACAGGAAATTTCCGTCGCCTCCGATGCCGGGCAAGTGGGCATCGATGTTCTAGGCGCTGACCTGGGGTTTGGAAAGCCCGTCGTCGCGTTTCAGATTGATGACTCCGGAGCCGGTTCCAATCGCACCTATCAAATCTACTCGCTGGCAAGACCACCTCAACTGCTCTACACCATCAAGGGGGCCGATTCCTATCGCGCTGCCGATACCGATCTGGATGGACGTGTCGAGATCTGGACGGACGATGCAGTAGCCGTGGACGGATTCGAAAGGGTACCAAGTGCGGACCTTGATTTCTCACCAACGGTTGTACTCCGCTTTGAAAAGGGCCGACCAGTTGATGTCGGCTCTGAATTCCTGTCCTACTATGACGCTCAAATCGCCAAGCTTCGTTCCCAGGTCAGTGAACGTGATCTCGCCGAATTCAAACAGAGCGACGGCGACCTGTCTGCGATAACGCTCCAATCTGGCGAAGAATTGCATCGCCTGGCTCGAACCAAGATTAGTGTTTTGGAAATTGTGTGGGCATATCTCTACAGCGGCCGCGAACAGGAGGCATGGTCTGCTCTCAACGAAATGTGGCCCGCGCAAGATCTGGAACGCATTCGCACCTCGGTCTCGAATGTTCACCAGAGCGGGATCCTGCACAACATTGATCGCTCGCGGCGATCGTCGTCACGCAAAGGCCATGAGAAGATCTACGATGCGATTGACACGTCTGTCGTCGTTAGCACCTACAATCTCAACGGAGGCCCACCGGATCCCTCTCAAGCCGAATCGCCTATCGTTCAGCCCAAGTCCATTCTGCTCCGCCGGCCACCGCCATCGCCGGATGGGAACCTCCCATCTGCAAACGAAACAATCGAGCTCGTGGTCGATGCTGCCGGAAAGGTACGTTCCGCGAAGGTACTCAATGGAGTTGACGAACCGTTGCTCCAAGCGTCCACTGGTTGGCAGTTTATTCCCGCCTTCCGCGACGGACGCCCTGTCGCGTGCCGCTTCCGGCTCAGCATATGGACTCTTAAATAGCCGCATCGTTTCGACTGCACTTTCGTTCAATCCCCTGTGTCCACCAACTCCCCTGTTTGGGTGCGACTTGCGAGGGATTCCGGGCGGATGACCGGCAATCCGTCTCCAATCCGGTTTTCGGCCCTCCCAGAATCTCTGGCAGGCTGCAAACGGGGTTAGGGAAGGTTAGGCGACCATCGTGCGTAACTGCTTAACCGATGAGGAGCGGCCGCTCGAAGTCGGCTTGCAGGAGCGGACTTCAAACCATTTTTCGGCGGATGTGGACAAAAGCCATGGTCGTGAGCGCGAAAGGAAAGGCCCGGCGACGACCGGGTCAGGTGACAGGCAAGAAGAGGACTGCAAGGAAACTACTATTGAAGTGTCGAAACCTGTCAGGCGATGTCGAAACCGCGGGGAGATGACTACTGCGGGACAGAGCTTCGACGGAGCCTGTTTCCGGGCGAAGCGGCATCCGGAAGCCGGGTACCCTTCGCCGTTTCCCCGCCCCGGCGCCCAGGCCCAGGGGGTACGCCGGTACCCGGTCGTGCCCTTTCAAAGCCGTGAGTTCTAATGCAGGTTCTCAGATAAGGTCCTGACATAAGCGGGAGGGCGAACAATGCCCTGAAGTAAATTTCCTAAAAAATATCTTGCATGCTTACCCTTTCTGTGTGCTACAGTCAGTAACACTATGAACAGTAACACTCAAACAGTGCACGATCCGGCGGAGTTGGGCGAACTTGAGCGCAGCATCCTTTCAATTATCTGGAGAATGTCGGCGATCACCGCGGAACAGGTGCGCGAGGAGTTGGGGCGGCCGCTGAAGGACTCGACGATTCGAACCGTTCTGAGGCGCCTGGAAGAAAAGGGCTACCTGACGCATTCGGTGGAAGACCGCACCTTTCTTTATCGTCCGGCGCAGACCCGGCAACGGGTGGCCGGCCGCGCCGTGAAGCGCATTGTGGACTGGTTCTGCGAGGGCTCGGTGGAGGCGCTGCTGGTGGGCATGGTGGACTCCAAGGTTCTGGACCGGGCCGAACTGCAGCGGCTGGCGGAGCGGATCGCCGTGGCGCAGAAGAATGCTGCTGAACCCATGAGCCGGGCAAATCGGGAAAAAGGGGGGACGCGATGATTCCAGTGTTGATTGAATCCGCGCTGCGGGCATTGCTCGTGGCGATGACCGTGGGCGCCGGATTGCGGCTTTTCCGGGTTAGCAATGTGCCGGCGCAAAAGGCTGCCTGGGGCCTGGTGCTGGTCTGCGCCGTGGCCATGCCCGCGCTCCTGCGTGTGGCAATGCGCTGGCAGGATCTGCCGGCATCTATGGCATTCAAGGTCCCCGTGCCGCTACAGCGGCTTGCGGCCGGATCGTTGCCCATTCGCGACTCCCCGCTGTTGTCTGCACATGCAGATGGATTGGTGAATGGGCCGCAGGCAAGGCTCGTCACTGCATCGGAGACGCACCCGAGCGCGGTCGACTTTTCCCCCCCGCCGGTCTTGTTGAGCGCCGCATCCAATCCGTCGGCCCGAACTCGGCAAGCCCAGACTCCCATGGCCCAGACTCCGCAAGCGCAGATTCCGCACGCCCAGACTCTGCCCCTGCAGGCCCAATTCGTCGACGCTCAACCCAAAACCGGGACGTTCCCCAGCAGCCGCGACGGCTGGGCGGCTGGATTACGCCTTCCTGAGCTGGGAAAGCTGGCGGGATTCCTGTATCTTGCGATCTGCTCAATGCTGCTGCTGCGCATCATCTTCGGCCTGGCCATGGCGGCAAGGCTTTGGCTGGCTTCGGATCGGTTCGAGCCGGAGCCGGGGCCGAATCCTGAGACCGCTCCTGCCCGCGGCATGCGCCTGCGTTTCAGTTTTGCCGTCTCCTCCCCGGTCACTATTGGCTCCGGCGTGCTGCTGCCCGCGGACTGTCTGGGCTGGGACCGCGAGAAGCTGCGCATCGTTCTGGCCCATGAGCGCGCCCACGTCCGCCAGCTGGACTTTTATCTGCAATTGCTGGCCGGCGTTTATACGGCGGTTTTCTGGTTCAGCCCGCTGGGGTGGTGGCTCAAGCGCAAGCTTTGCGATCTGGGCGAGGCGATCAGCGACCATGCCGGCCTGGAAGAGGCCGCAAGCCGCGCCTCGTATGCCCAGGTTCTGCTTGAATTCGCGGCCCTGCCGCGCCCAACCGCAATAGGAGTTGCCATGGCTCGCAGCGCCAATCTCTCGCACCGCATTGAACGGCTGCTGAATGAATCGAGCTTCCGCCAGGCCTTTGCCGGCACTCGCCGCCGCGTTTTTCTGGCCGTGCTTCTGGTACCGGTGGCGCTGTTCGCAGGCACTGCCCTCATTCGCGTCGAGGCGGCCGCGTCCGCACAGGCTGGTCCACCGCCGCCTGCTTCCGCTCCCGCACCTGCTTCCGCTCCCGCAACTCCTCCCAGTCCGGCTGCGGCTCTGGCTCCGGCCGCAACCCAGAACCAGGTTGAACCCGGCGGTCCTCCTGATCCTGCCATACCGCCCGCGCCGGACGATCCGGCAGCCCCGCCGCCTGCCGGTCCAGGATTCACCGTCGTTCCGCCAGGTGCCCCCGCTGTCGCACCGGTGCCACCAGTTCCTCCCACGCCGGCAGCAGCAGCTCTATATGGCGAAATCCACGACTCCGCCGATGAACGTGACGCGACCATCGCCATCAACCAGGACGCCACCACCAACACAAATACAAACTCCAACGGCAAGCATACGAGTACTTCCGTGGGAAAGGGCTACTCCTACTCGTATTCCTCCGATGGAGATTCCTGGGCGCTGGTCACCGATCCGAGCGATCACGTCACCTTCTCCGGCGACTGGCACAAGAATACGCGGGAAAGCATCGAGAGAGTACGCACGCTGACCAGCGGAAAATTTCTCTGGTTCATTCACGACAGCAAATCCTACTTCCTCGACGATCCAGCAGTGGTGACCCAGATCCAGGAAATGTATAAGCCCATGGAAGAACTTGGCCGTCAGCAGGAAATCCTTGGCAAGAAGCAGGAGCAGCTGGGCCGTCAGCAAGAGGAGCTGGGCCGCAAGCAGGAGCAGGCCAACGTTCCGACTCCCGATATCTCCAAGGAGATGGCCGAACTCAACGAAGCTGTAGCGAAACTCAACGCCAAGAAGGGCGGAACCGTGGGCCAGGACGAGATTGCCGATATCGAAGGCAAGATCGGTGACATTCAAGGCAAGCTGGGCGAGTTGCAGGGAGAGATGGGATCGAGGCAAGGCGAACTTGGCGAGCAACAAGGCAAGCTCGGCGAGCAGCAGGGCAAGCTCGGCGAACAGCAGGGACGCCTGGGAGCCGAGCAGGGAAGAATAGCCTCCGAGGCTGACCGCAAAGTGAAGTC
>DATKGE010000264.1:0-8765 GCA_035510955.1 Occallatibacter sp.
GCGGGATTCGAGGCCGGGGCGGATTTCGGCAGCGGCGGCGCTACTGAGGATGTTGAATGGCGATGCGGAAGTGGCGACGGCGGGCGTGGTCAGGCCCGCCGCACCAAGAATTGCTTCGAGTTCGCCGGTGCCGACCACTGCGTCGACTTCGGGAATGCTCTTCATGATCTCGTCGCGGTAGCGCTCGACTAGGCAGCCGGCGACGATGAGCTTGCGCGCCGAGCCGGAGGTTTTGTGGCGGGCCATTTCGAGGATGGTGTCGACGGATTCCTGCTTGGCGGTGTCGATGAAGCTGCAGGTGTTGACGACGAGGATCTCGGCCTCTTCGGGGTGAGAGGTGAGGCGGGCTCCGGCACGGTCGAGCAGGCCCATCATCACCTCGGAGTCGACGAGGTTTTTGGGGCAGCCTAACGAAATAAAGCCCACGGTTGGGGCCGTGGGTGAGGCATTCTTGATCACAGTTCTATTGTACCGGGGATGGGATTTTTGCGCTCAAAAGGGACTATTCCTCCATGAAGCGCGAGTCTTGAAAGGCGAAACCTTATCTCTTGCGAGTGCTAGAGACTAGCGCTTTCTTCATCAACGCTCAGTAAAGGAAATAGACTCCATTATCACATTCATGGTATATTACATCTATGGCATACGAGGTGGAGGTCTCCGACGAGTTCAAGACCTGGTATGAAGACCTCTCTGAGCCTGAACAGAACAGCGTCGAGCGTGTGGTGTTCATGTTGATGGAGGCTGGGCCGGCTCTTGGCTATCCCCAGAGTACCGGCATCAAGGATTCGAAATTCAGCCACATGCGGGAATTGAGAATCCAGCATGAAGGGCGGCCATATCGCGTCCTTTACGCCTTCGATCCTATGCGTGTGGCGTTATTGCTGCTCGGGGGAGATAAGACGGGCGATGATCGGTGGTACGAAAGGATGGTGCCGAAAGCGGATGCCATCTATGAAGAACACCTGAGAACGATCAAAAAATAGCGCGGGGAAACCCGGACCCACAGCAATGCAAAGGAGTGTAAGGCTATGGCTATCAAGTGGAACGATCTAAAACACAAGTCCTCTCCCGAGATTCGCGCGAATCTGAAGCGGGAGGCGGACACCGAACTCGAGCGCATCGGTTTTCACAAACTGCGCCAGGCGCGCCAGCAAACACAGGTTGCGATCGCCGAGAGACTCAATATTGCCCAGGGAGCCGTATCCCGTATGGAGAGGCAGTCCGATTTTCTCTTGAGCACGCTGCGGGAATACGTTGGCGCTCTCGGCGGCCAACTGGAGTTGCGAGTCGTGTTTCCGGATGGGGACTTTGTTATCGAGACCTTGGCGCCGGCAGCTAAGAAGCGTCCGTCCCGGGTCCGGTCGGCGGGTCTGGGGGCTGTGGTGAAGGCAAGATAATGCCATCAGCTGCTCTTGCTACCGTCATAGTCCTGCATCGTTTTGGGATCGTTTGCGGATTCCGCCGAAGTGACGGGGCTCAGCTTAATGCCGACCATGACGCGGCTCGAAGCGATCTCTCGGCTCGCACGGCTGCTGCGACGGTGGATGTTATAGGACATCTGGATCAAGGGTGCTCCTGTGCGGGTGATGTGGTGCTAAAATCAATCAGTGCCGGGTCCTACGCGACGTAATCCCGCCAATCCCGCCAGGTCCGGAAGGAAGCAACGGTAACGGGCTAGTACGGGCGCAGTAGGTCACCCGGTACTTTTTATGTGCAGACACATTGGGGGGCGCGCGCATACGCCGATGTTGAAATCGAAAAGCAAATGCAGGTCCTTCGGCTCCGCTGAAGTGCGCTTCGCTCAGGATGACATTCGGTTTATCTGCCGCTTCGCTCAGGATGACATGCAGCGGATTTGGCGGTCCGCGCAAAATGAGCCGCTAGGAGAAATGCATTGAGCCTTACCATTCGCCCCGTGGTGGGCCGGCGCGCAAAGATCACGGCGCTGGGAACCTACGTCCCTCCCGATGTGATTACCAACAAAGACCTGGAAAAGCTGGTGGACACGAACGACCAGTGGATCATGGAGCGGACTGGGATCAAGGAGCGGCATGTGCTGGCCAAGGGGCTGGGCGTCAGCGACATCTGCGTACACGCGGCGAACAAATGCCTGGCGGCGCGGGGCGGCATCTCTGGTCCAATGCCGGCCAGTGAGATCGAGTGCATTATTGTGGGCACGGTGACGCCGGACATGATGTTTCCTTCCACGGCCTGCCTGGTGCAGGACAGGATCGGTGCGAAAGGCGCGTGGGGGTTCGATGTTTCCGGCGGCTGCTCGGGGTTTGTGTATGCGCTGCAGGCGGGCGTGAAGATGGTGGAGAGCGGGGCGCACAGGAAGGTGCTGGTGATTGGCGCGGATGCGAATACGCGCATGACCGACTACACAGATCGCACGACATGCGTGCTGTTCGGCGATGGCGGCGGCGCAGTCCTGATTGAGCCGGCGGAAGAGGGCGAGATCGGGTTCATTGATTTTGTACACGAGATCGATGGGTCGGGCGGCGTGAGCCTGAATTTGAAGGGCGGCGGGAGTTTGAATCCGCCTACGCATGAGACGATCGACAAGAAGATGCACTTCATCTACCAGGACGGGCCGGCCGTGTATAAGTTTGCCGTGCGCAAGATGGCCGAGGCGACGGCGAAGCTCTTGGAGCGCAATGGGGTGACGGGCGCGGACCTGGGCTGCTTTATTCCGCACCAGGCCAACAAGCGGATTATTACGGCCACGGCGGACCGGCTGGGGATGGACCCGGAGCGGGTGATTATCAATATTGAGAAGTATGGGAATACTTCGGCTGGAACGATTCCGCTGGCGATGGAAACGGCGATTGAAGAGGGCAAGCTGAAAAAGGGCGACCTGGTGCTGCTGGCGGCGGTGGGCGCGGGGTTTACTGTGGGCGCGGCGCTGCTGCGGTGGGAGATTTAAGAGGCAGCGCCTGGCTGGTCGCGTGTCGTTATTTTCTGCCGGCAGCCTCTACTGTGTGTGTCGGATCTGAGCCTTCCCAGATCACATCGGCGGTGGGTCCATACGTGGAAGGTACGTCTCTGCCAAGCAGCCGCAGATAAACAGTAAGCTGGGTGCGATGATGCGCGGTGTGCAGGACGCGCCGCCAGAAAATCCAGATACGCTGGCGTTGAACGTCGAAAAAAGGCACTACGGTCATCCACCAGGCCGCATCCTGCGAAGCGAAAAATCCCAAACGAGCTTTCGCCAGCTCGACAAATCGCGCAGCCGCGGTCTCGACGGTGATTGTCGGGGGCAGAACCAGCTCCGGCGCGGGTTCCGGTGTGCTCAGGAATTCACCGAAAAAACGGCGCTCGGAAAGCAGTTGATGCTTCAGAATGTCTCTCACGTTGCTGGAGCGCGGGTGCGGCTTGAAATCGAGATCGGCATCGTGAAACTCGCGCCATGTGGAGATGACTTTATTGCACTCGCTTGCATAGGTGTCGAGAAGGTGCTGAAAGAGTTCATGTGCCGCGCGCTGGATTTCCGAGTTCGGGATGGCGGTGTAAGCGTAGTTCATCGCTTCGAGTCCTCTGCGGCGCGCCCCGGCTGCCGGGTCTCAGGAAAGGCAGCTCTTTCCATACCAGCTTCCGATCACCAAAGAGTCTAGCCGAGCGGTTTGACGGGTTCAAGCCGCGCAACGATCGCGCCGCCCTTTCGGTCGTCTAAATGGTCAGATCGGGGATGGACAAGTCATACTCAGGCAAGATGCGGAGCGAAGCGGCGGTGCGGAAGAAGACTCTCATGCCTTCGATGCATTCTTCATCCAGAACGTAGTGGATGTTGGCGGTGAGATAGGTGCGGATGGTTTCTTCGGAGATGGGGAGTTTGTTGGACCATTCGGCTACCAGGATGTCGATGTTTTGCTGGCCGTGGATGCGGGATTGATTTAAATCCGCGGCAATGCTCTCATCCAAAGGTCCGCTGCATGCAATGCCCCAGACAGCGGAGACGAAGGGAAGACCGGTGATGGCGCGCCACTCGTGGGCCAGGTCGAGGTAGATGAGGGGCTCGCGAGTGCGTTCGAAGCGGTTGGCCCGCTCTTCGAGGGCCAGCAGCGCGGGATCACCGATGAGGATGGCGGCGTCGGCCTGATCGAGCATGGCGTCGAGGTCGGCGGAGGCCGGCTGAAAGGGCACGGCTGGGTTGCCCCAATGATGGAATAGAATGCGCGCGTAGGCCAGGGTGGTGCGGCTGGCGGTGTCCGCGGCTACGGAGCGCAGCGCGGTGAGCGGCTGGGATGCGCGATGGACCAGGAGCAATGAACGCACGCGATGTTTTGACGCGATGGTGCAGCCGGGCAAAATGCGCAGCGCGGGATTGACGGCCAGCGAGGCGATGGGGACGAGACCGATGTCTGCCTGCCCGGCGGCCAGGCGGTCGGCGCACTCGGCGGGCGACATGCGGTCGATCTGATAGCGCTGGGCCAGCGCGGAGTCGAGCGGCGGATGTTCGAAATCCCACATGAGGGGCGCGGGATTGAGGAAGTTGATGGCGGCGATGCGCAGTCGAGGATGAGAAAGGTCGGTCACGTTCTTCTATAAGACTATCAAGCTCATGTTAAAGATGTTGGCGAACGGCGGGTACCGGTACCGTGTTGAGCAATGCGCGGCTGGGCTTGACATGAAGCCGCGGCGGGCTTAAGGTTGGCGGAAATTCCCTTGATCGCGTTGTTCGATTTCCCGAAAGGAAAGCCGGGGTGTGCAAATTTCGAACAACGATGTGCAGAATTCAGACAGTAGTGTGCAAATTTCGGACAGAAGCGGGCAGCGAATGACGCCTTTGCCCGAGGACGGCGTCGTGTTGGCAGATGCGTTCGTCTCGCGCGGTTCCATCCCGCTGGACCCTGTCTCACTGGATGAATACCGGTTGGCGTGGCTGGCGCTGGTGCTCAGCCCAGGGCTGGGGCCGAAGCGGATTGTGGATGCGGTGGCCCAGTTGGACGCCGCCAGCCAGATTTTTTCTCTGCCGCTGACGGGGCTCGAGGCGCTGAGGTTTCCGGCTCAGGCGGCGCAGTTCATCTTCGACGGCAAGGCGCGGGTCGCGGCGGAGCAGGAATGGGCGCGCGTGGCGGCGCAGGGCGCGACGATTATCACGTACAGTTGCGCGGAATACCCGGAGCGGCTGAAAGAGATTTACGATCCTCCGCCGGTGCTGTGGGTGCGCGGGGATGCGGCGCTGCTGGCTCGGCCGGCGATTGCGGTGGTGGGAACGCGGCATCCGTCGCCATACGGGACGGGCGTGGCGGAGATGCTGTCGCGGGATCTGGCGGCGCGGCGGCTCTTAATTGTCAGTGGCATGGCGCGGGGGATTGATTCGTCAGCGCATCGCGGGGCGTTGGCGGCGCGCATGCCGACGGTTGCCGTCTGGGGCACGGGGATCGACGTCGTGTATCCGAAAGAGAACAAGAAACTTGCCGAGGAGATTCTGGCCACAGGCGGGGCCATTGTGAGCGAGTTGCCGATGGGGACGTTTCCGGCGCCGCAGAATTTTCCGCGGCGCAACCGGATTTTGAGCGGGCTGAGCGTGGCGGTGCTGGTGGTGGAGGCAAGCGAGAACTCGGGGACGCGGGTGACGGCGCGCTGCGCGGCGGAACAGAATCGGGATTTGTTCGCGGTGCCGGGCAATGTGACCAGCAAGGGGTCGTGGACTCCCAACACGCTGATTAAGCAGGGCGCCAAGCTGACGGCGACGTGGGAAGACGTGTGGGAAGATCTGCCTTCACATGTACGAATGGAACTGGAGGCGGGGGCGCCGGTTGAATCCAAAGCGGAGACGACGGCATC
This sequence comes from Occallatibacter sp., assembly GCA_035510955.1. Classification (GTDB taxonomy): domain Bacteria; phylum Acidobacteriota; class Terriglobia; order Terriglobales; family Acidobacteriaceae; genus Telmatobacter. The sequence continues at coordinate 5,791 of DATKGE010000264.1, forward strand.
TCTTCTACCGGACCCCGTGCTGAGGCCGCAGGAGTCGATGGTGCTGGAGGTTCTCCGCTCCGACGCGAGTCTGCAGATCGACGAGATTCTGGAACTTCTCGAGACGCAACTGACTTCCTCCGAGGTGTTTACCGCGCTCTTCGAGCTGGAGATGGCGGGACGGATCCGCTGCATGCCGGGGAAGAATTACGTGCGGACGATGTAACGAGGGCAGGGAACAGAGATCAGTTAACCTGTCGAACAGTCCAGGTTCCCGGTTCCCCATCCTTTTCGCAGAGTGGGCTAAAAGGATGGGGCACCGGGCCATTGTGGCGCGGAGCAATTTTTTCCCACAGCTGGCATACCTGAACAATTACGCTTCGCGCGAGCGATTCCCGATAACGGTAAGTCGAAATTCTTGCGGAGCTTTGGCACCGCGTAGAGGTTCTTTGCGTAGTTCGAGATGAGAGCATGGAAAAAAAGAAAAGCGCAAAGTGGAGTGGAAACGGAACGGTGTTCCGTGGTAGGGTGCAACCTTTGCGGGGAGTTTTTCCCGGACTGGGATGGGCGCCCGCTGCATCAAACCGGTTTTGGACCGGCGATGCCCTAAACGGATTTGTCTGATTGTGAGTCAAACAGGGCTGACAGGGTAGAGTGGTTTAGGCAATCAACGTAATAAGGATGGCAATGAGCAAATCACTGGTGATCGTCGAGTCTCCCGCCAAGGCGAAGACGATTGAGAAGTATCTGGGCAAGGGCTTTGAAGTGCGGGCATCGATCGGGCACATCATGGACCTGCCCAAGAATGAAATTGGCGTGGAGCTGAAGAACCGGACGTTTGAGCCGGAGCTGGTCGTGTCTCCGGGCAAGGAAAAAGTTGTAGACGCGCTGAAGAAGCTGGCCTTGAAGGCGGACGAGATTTACCTGGCGCCGGACCCTGACCGCGAAGGCGAGGCGATTGCCTATCACCTGGCGCTGCAACTGGGAATCAACGCCAAGGAAAGAAAAAAGATTCGCCGCGTAACGTTCAACGAGATTACCAAGAAGGCGGTGCAGGAGGCGTTCAAGCACGCTCGGGACGTGGATCAGAACCTGGTGGACGCGCAGCAGACGCGGCGGGTGCTGGACCGGCTGGTGGGCTATCAGATTTCTCCGCTGCTTTGGGACAAGGTGCGGCGCGGGCTTTCCGCCGGCCGCGTGCAGACGGTTGCGGTGCGGCTGGTTGTGGAGCGCGAACGCGAGATCGGCGCGTTCAATCCGGTGGAGTACTGGACGCTGGACGCAATTCTCCACGCGGAGAAGCAGGCGGACAAGAGCTTCAAGGCGAAGTTCATCGGGATAGACGGCGAAGCGGCGCGGGTAGCCAACGGTAAAGATAAGGATGGCAAGGATCAGTTCATTGCCAATGCGCTGCCGGGCCGGGCCGAAGTCGATGCAGTCATGTCTGCCCTCAAGAGCGCGAGGTGGTCGCTGGCTTCGGTGCAATCGCGCGAGCAGCAGCGCAGGCCGCTGCCTCCTTTCATTACCAGCCAGTTGCAGCGCGACGCTTCCACAAAACTCGGCTTCAACGTGCGCCGCACCATGGGCGTGGCGCAGAGGCTGTATGAAGGAGTGGATCTGGGCGCGGAGGGTACGACCGGCCTCATCACGTATATGAGAACGGACTCGCCGCGCGTTGCGCCGGATGCCATCGAGGGAGCGCGAGAATGGGTTGCGAAGCAGTTGGGCGCAAAGTATCTGCCCGAGACGCAGAACGTGTACAAGGGCAAGAAGGACGCGCAGGATGCGCACGAAGCCATCCGCCCGACCGATCCATCGCGGACGCCGGAGTCGATTGCGCGATATTTGAGCGAGGAGCAACTGAAGCTGTACACGCTGATCTGGCGGCGCTTTGTGGCCTCGCAGATGACGCCGGCGGTGTTCGACATCACCACCGCGAAGATTGCCGCGGTGAGCGCGAAAGACGGCAAGACCTACGACTTCCGCGTGTCGGGATCGGTGCTGCGCTTCGATGGATTCCTGAAAATCTACGAGGTGACCGAGGAGAAAAAAGAGGACGATGACGAGTCGGCCAACAAGCTGCCCAACCTGGATGGCGTAAAGGCTCTCGCGCTGGACAAGCTGGAAGAAGAGCAGAAGTTTACCCAGCCGCCTCCGCGCTACAACGAAGCTTCGCTGGTGAAGGAGCTGGAAGAACGCGGCATCGGGCGGCCTTCGACCTACGCGTCGATCATCTCGACCATTCAGGACCGCGAGTACGTGGTCAAGCACGGCGGATCGCGGGGACGGTTCTATCCCACCGAGATTGGCATGGTGGTGTGCGACCTGCTGGTGGAGAGCTTCCCTTACATCTTCGACATGGCGTACACCGCCAAGCTGGAAGAAGAGCTGGACGACATTGAAGACGGCAAGGAGAAGTGGACCGACCTGCTGAACGGCTTCTACGACCACTTTGAAGATGAGCTCAAGGACGCGGGCAAGAAGATGCGCGACATCAAGCGCATGGAGCAGGCGACGAAGGAGAAGTGCGAGCTGTGCGGGTCTCCTCTGGTTTTGAAGTGGGGCAAGTTCGGCACCTTCTTCGCCTGTTCGGCCTACGACAAGAAGGACCCGTCGAGTTGCACGTTCACCAAGGAGAACACCGCGGGCAAGCCGGATATGAACACGCCCGAGGCGCAGGAAGCGGACGAGAAGGACGAGTATTGCGAGAACTGCGGCAAGGTGATGGTGCTGCGCCGCGGACCGTTCGGTATGTTCATGGCCTGCCCCGACTACAACGCGGATCCGCCCTGCAAAACGATTCGCAAATTAAGTCAGAAGCAGCAGCAGAAGCCGCCGGTTCCAACCGGCGAAGACTGCCCGCTGTGCGGCAAGCCGCTGGTGCTGCGGCAGGGGCAGTATGGGGAGTTCGTTTCCTGCTCGGGATATCCGAAGTGCAAGTATGTGAAGCAGAATCTGATTGAGGGGATGAAGTGCCCCAAGTGCGGGACTGGAGA